>CADCTL010000254.1 GCA_902805625.1 uncultured Acetobacteraceae bacterium | reverse complement strand
CGGCCGCCTCATCCAGACCTCAGAGGAGGTCGCCGAGGAGGAGGAGTTCGGCCGGATCAACTACGAGAGGATCCGCCACAAGCTCGACGAGTACGAGCACTTCGGCAACAGGCGCCTGCGTACCGTCGGAGAGCTGGTCCAGGAGGCGTTCCGGATCGGGATGTACCGCATGGAGCGCGTCGTCCGCGAGCGGATGACGACCCAGGACGAGGAGTCCATAACGCCGCAGAGCGTCGTCAACACCAAACCCGTGGCGAGCGCTATAAAGGAGTTCTTCGGCTCAAGCCAGCTCTCGCAGTTCATGGACCAGACGAACACGCTCTCAGGCCTCTCGCACAGGCGCCGCCTGAGCGCGATGGGCGCCGGCGGGTTGAGCCGGGAGAGGGCCCCAATAGAGGTCCGCGACGTGCATCCGACCCACTACGGGCGGATGTGCCCGATCGAGACGCCGGAGGGTCCGAACATCGGGCTCATAGGCCAGCTCTCGACGTTCGCGACCGTGGACGACTACGGCTTCGTGCAGACGCCCTACCGGAAGGTAGTGGACGGCAAGCTGACCGATGATATCGAGTACCTCTCCGCCGACGAGGAGGAGGAGTTCACGATCGCCCAGGCCAGCACCATCGTCGACCTCGAGACCGGCCAGATCGCCGAGGGCGAGCAGATCCTGGCCCGCCGCAAGGGCGGCGAGGTCTCCTCGGTCTCCCCGGCGGAGGTCGACTACGTGGACGTCGCTCCCTTGCAGACGGTCTCCGTCGGCACCGCGCTCATCCCGTTCCTCGAGCACGACGACGCCAACCGGGCGCTCATGGGCGCGAACATGCAGCGTCAGGCCGTGCCGCTGCTCCGCAGCGAGGCCCCGTACGTGGGCACCGGCATGGAGTTCAGGGCCGCCGCCGACACCGGCGACGTGCTCCTGGCCCGCAACGCCGGCAAGGTCGAGCGGGTCGTGGCCAGCAGGATCACGGTCAGGCGCGACGACGGTGCGGTGGACGAGTACGCGCTGCGCAAGTTCGCCCGCTCCAACCAGGGCACCTGCGTCAACCAGAGGCCGCTCGTCACGGAGGGCGAGGAGGTCGAGGCGGGGACCGTCATGGCCGACGGCTCTTCGACCGACCAGGGTGAGCTCGCGCTCGGGAAGAACATGCTCGTGGCTTTCATGCCGTGGGAAGGGTTCAACTTCGAGGACGCGATCATCATCTCCGAGCGCATCGTCAAGGACGATGTCCTCTCCTCCATCCACATCGAGGAGTACGAGGTCCAGGCTAGGGACACCAAGCTCGGGCCCGAGGAGATCACCCGCGACATCCCGAACGCCTCCGACGACGTCCTGATGAACCTGGACATGGACGGCATCATCCGCATCGGGGCCGAGGTTGGCTCCGGCGACGTGCTCGTCGGCAAGGTCACGCCCAAGGGCGAGTCCGAGCCGACGCCCGAGGAGAAGCTGCTCCGCGCGATCTTCGGCGAGAAGGCCCGCGAGGTGAAGGACTCATCTCTGAAGGTGCCCCACGGCGAGGGCGGCGTCGTCATCGACGTCAAGCGCTTCAGCCGCGACGACGGCGACGAGTTGCAGCCGGGTGTGAACGAGATGGTCCGCGTGTTCGTGGCCAAGAAGCGCAAGATAGCTGAGGGCGACAAGCTCGCCGGGCGCCACGGCAACAAGGGCGTCATCTCCAAGATCGTGCCCGAAGAGGACATGCCGTTCATGGAGGACGGCCGCCCGGTGGACGTAATCCTGTCACCCTTGGGCGTGCCGAGCCGGATGAACATCGGCCAGATCCTCGAGACCCACCTGGGCTGGGCCGCGAGCCAGGGCCTCGGCGAGAGCGACGAGCCTACGTTCGTCTCCACGCCGGTCTTCTCGGGTGCTGAGGTCGAGGACATCGACAAGGCCATCGAGGCCGTCAACAACAACGGCGGGGCCAAGACCGGGATGGGCCGGGGCGGCAAGGTGACGCTGTATGACGGGCGCACCGGCGAGCCGTTCGATGGTCGGATCACGGTCGGCTACATGTACATCCTGAAGCTCCTCCACCTCGTGGACGACAAGATCCACGCGAGGAGCACGGGCCCGTACTCCCTCGTCACGCAGCAGCCCCTGGGCGGCAAGGCCCAGTTCGGCGGCCAGCGCTTCGGCGAGATGGAGGTCTGGGCGCTCGAGGCCTACGGCGCCGCGCACACCTTGCAGGAGCTCTTGACCATCAAGAGCGACGATAGGGTTGGCCGCGTCAAGAGCTACGAGTCGATAGTGAAGGGCGAGAACATACCAGAGCCCGGCGTGCCGGCGAGCTTCAAGGTGCTTCTCAAGGAGATGCAGTCCCTGGGCCTCTCGGTCAAGCCGGTCTACAACGCCGAGGCTGCGGCCGAGGATACGGAGCGGCGCGACTGGGACGAGGCCGCGCGGGCTCTCGGCATCAACCTCAGCCGCGACGAGCCGACGGGCAATTTGGAAGACGTGCCGGATGCCTTCGGCAGAGGAGGTATATAGAGCGTGCAGGGACTTGAGCGCGACATAGACATAAACAAACTGGAGAAGATCTCCATCGGCCTGGCCTCCGCCGAGGAGATCCGGGAGTGGTCCCGCGGCGAGGTTACGAAGCCTGAGACCATCAACTACCGCACCTTGCGTCCCGAGAAGGACGGCCTCTTCGACGAGCGCATCTTCGGCCCGTCGAAGGACTGGGAGTGCTACTGCGGCAAGTACAAGAGGATCCGCTTCAAGGGCATCATCTGCGAGCGCTGCGGTGTCGAGGTAACCCGCGCGAGGGTGCGCCGCGACCGGATGGGCCACGTCGAGCTTGCGGCGCCTGTGGCGCACGTGTGGTTCGTCAAGGGCGTGCCGAGCAGGATGGGCTATCTGCTGGACATCAGCCCGAAGGAGCTCGATAGGGTACTTTACTTCGCCAGCTCCATCGTTACGTGGGTTGACCGCGAGGAGCGGGCCAACGACATAGACCTGCTCCGCGGGCGGGTAGAGGACGAGATCCGGGAGCTCGAGCAGGACCGCGACGAGGAGATCGACCAGGTCCACGCCCTGCGCACCAAGCGCGAGAGCGTGATAAACGGCGACAGCTCCCCTGACGAGTTCACCGAGGAGTTCGCGGAGATCGAGGAAGAGAACCGCGAGGCGACGGTCGCCAAGGTCCACAAGGAGGCCGAGGAGTCCATAGCGGACATCCAGCGGTCGACCACGGACCAGATCGCGCTTATCAGGCGCTCCTGGGAGGAGTTCCAGACGCTGGAGCCGCGCCAGATCGTGGACGACGAGGAGCTCTTCCGCGAGATGAAGGACCGCTTCGGCGACGAGTACGGCTACGGCGTGTACTTCCGCGGCGGCATGGGTGCCGAGGCCGTCAGGGACCTCATCCAGCAGGTGGACCTCGTGGAAGAGGCCCAGGACCTGCGCGACATCGTCGGCTCCTCCAAGGGCCAGAAGCGCCAGAAGGCAATCAAGCGCCTGAAGGTCGTGGACGCGTTCCGCACCAGCGGGAACGGCCCTGAGTGGATGATCATGGAGGCCATCCCGGTCCTCCCGCCCGACCTCCGCCCGATGGTCCAGCTCGACGGCGGACGCTTCGCAACGTCCGACCTGAACGACCTCTACCGCAGGGTCATAAACCGCAACAACAGGCTTCGACGCCTCCTCGACCTCGGGGCGCCCGACGTGATCGTGAACAACGAGAAGCGGATGCTCCAGGAGGCCGTGGACGCCCTCTTCGACAACGGCCGTCGTGGCCGCGCCGTAACCGGCGCCGGCAACCGCGCGCTCAAGTCCTTGTCCGACATGCTCAAGGGCAAGCAGGGCCGGTTCCGCCAGAACCTGCTCGGCAAGCGCGTGGACTACTCCGGCCGGTCGGTCATCGTGGTCGGTCCTGGCCTGAAGATGCACCAGTGCGGCCTGCCGCGCCTTATGGCGGTCGAGCTGTTCAAGCCGTTCGTGATGAAGGTGCTCGTCGACCGGGCATTGGCCCCGAACATCCGGAGCGCCAAGCAGATGGTCGAGCGGCTGCGTCCCGAGGTCTGGGACGTCTTGGAGGACGTCATCAAGGAGCACCCGGTGCTCCTGAACCGCGCGCCGACGCTCCACCGCCTGGGCATCCAGGCCTTCGAGCCTGTGCTGGTCGAGGGTAAGGCCATCCAGGTCCACCCGCTCGTGTGCTCCGCGTTCAACGCGGACTTCGACGGCGACCAGATGGCGGTTCACGTGCCGCTTAGTCCCGAGGCGCAGGCCGAGGCCCGCGTGCTGATGCTCTCGACGCAGAACATCCTGCTGCCGGCGAACGGGTTCCCGATCGCGGTTCCCTCGCAGGATATGGTGCTGGGTCTCTACTACATCACCTCCACGGGCGAGGACTTCGAGAACGAGGAGCCCAAGGCCCTCATCTCCTCCTACGACGAGGCCGAGGCCGCGTACAAGGAGGGGACGCTCAAGATCCATAACAAGGTCATCACCCGCCGCAACGGCGAGCGGCTGGAGACCACGCTCGGGCGCGTCCTCTTCAACGAGAACGTCGAGCAGACCCTGAGGGACTACCTGGGCAACGGCTACGACCCGGCCGAGTACCCCTACGTCAACCACGTCTTGAAGAAGGGTGAGATCAAGGCGCTCGTCTCCGAGTACGTGGAGCGCTACCCGACAGAGCTGGTCAGCCAGCTTCTCGACACGCTCAAGCGCGTCGGCTTCCACACGGCGACGAAGGCGGGCATCTCCGTCGGCAAGAACGACATCGTCGTGCCGGTGCAGAAGGAAGGCATCCTGGAGAACTACCAGGGGCAGGTCGACGAGGTCGAGGAGCAGTGGGACCAGGGCTTTATCTCCGACGACGAGAGCCTGGAGCGGACCATCGCCCTGTGGACGCAGGCCAAGAACGAGGTCGAGGACGCCATGAAGGGCAACCTCTGGCGCCTGAACCCGATCTTCATGATGGCCGACTCCGGGGCCCGTGGTAACTACTCGAACTTCACCCAGCTCGCGGGCATGCGAGGCCTGATGACGAACACGAAGGGCGAGATCATCCCCGAGCCCGTGAAGTCCAACTTCATCGAAGGACTCTCGGTTCTCGAGTACTTCACCTCGACCCACGGCGCCAGGAAGGGCCAGGCCGACACGGCCCTGCGTACGGCCGACTCTGGCTACCTGACCCGCCGCCTCGTCGACGTCTCCCAGGACGTCGTCGTGAACGACGAGGACTGCGGCACCACCGAGTACGTGGACCTGCCGCTCTTCCTCGAAGGCGGCCGGGGCGACCCCAACGACTCCGTCGCGGCCCGCTTCCTGGCCCGCGACCTCGTCAACCCGGAGACGGGAGAGGTCGTAGCTAGCGCTGGCACGGATGTGATGCCGCGCCTCCTCGCGAAGTGGCAGGAGGAGCTGCCGCGCGAGACGCTGGTACCCGTCAGGACGCCGGCCAAGTGCGAGAGCCCGCAGGGCGTCTGCCAGACGTGCTACGGACGCGCGCTCTCCACCTACCGGGCCGTCGACGTGGGCGAGGCCGTCGGCATCATCGCGGCCCAGTCCATCGGCGAGCCGGGGACGCAGCTCACGATGCGTACCTTCCACACCGGCGGCATCGCCGGCGAGGACATCACGGCGGGTCTTCCGAGGGTGGTCGAGCTCTTCGAGGCGCGGCACCCCAAGGCAGAGGCCACGCTCGCGGAGATAGACGGTACGGTTAGCCTCGAAGAGGGTGACTCGGACCGCATGATCACCGTGACCATCACCTCCCCGGACAACACCGAGGTCAGGGACTACAAGGTCGAGCGGAGGCTGCTCAAGCCCGAGTTCGTCGAGGGCGCCGAGGTCCGGGCGAACACCCCGATCACGGACGGCTCGGTCTACCCGCACGCGATCCTCGAGAACGATTTGCGCTACGACCGCGGCACCACGACCACCGAGCGCTACCTGGTGGGAGAGGTCCAGAAGGTCTACCGGGCCCAGGGTGTGGACATCCACGACAAGCACATCGAGGTGATAGTCCGCCAGATGCTGCGCAAGGTCGTCGTGGACGACCCGGGCGACACGACGCTTCTCCCGGAGCAGGTGGCCGACAAGTTCACCCTGCTCGCCGAGAACGCCAGGGTCGAAGAGGAGGAGGGCAGACCAGCCACCTTCCACACGATCCTGCTCGGCATCACCAAGGCCTCGCTCGCCACGGACAGCTTCCTCTCCGCGGCCTCCTTCCAGGAGACCGCCCGCGTCCTCACGGATGCTGCCATCGAGGGCAAGCAGGACAGCCTGGCCGGCCTCAAGGAGAACGTCATCATCGGCAAGCTCATCCCAGCCGCCACCGGCCTGCCCCGCTACCGGCAGCTCACCGTGGCCGTCGAGGGGTACA
>CADCTL010000253.1 GCA_902805625.1 uncultured Acetobacteraceae bacterium | reverse complement strand
GTGGCCCGCCACCTCGATCCGTGTGGACTGCACGCGCCGCGCACCCTGCGCCGCCTCTCCGATGATCTCCCGGGCCCGGCCGGTGAGGTCGGCCCGGTTGAAGTCGAAGAACACGAGGTAGGTGCGCGCCTGCGCCGGCGCCGGGGCCACGGGCTGCACCGGAGCGGCCACCGGAGCCGCCGGAGCCGGCTGGAACAGCGCGTAGCGAATGCCGAGCATGGCGGAGTGGTTGTACTTCTCCACTTCGAGCTTGCCGCTGCTCACCGTGCGGTTGCCTTGGTCGCGGATCGACGTCCGCAACTCCGGCTCCAGCAAGCCGAGGAAGCGGTACTCGGCCGTCAGCGTCAGGCCAGGAACGCCGAGCCAGGTGAACGGAACGGCGATGCCGGCGATACCCTGGTAGGCGAAGCTGCCGTCCCGGTCGTCGGAGAAGACGCGGAAGCCGTTGACACCACCCGGCGCGCCGCTGACGCCGCGGATGTTGCGGAATTCCGTCCACATGTAGCCGGCACCGACGCCGATATACGGCTGCACGTAGCTCGGTCCGATGCCCAGGAAGCCAGGGTCGAAGTCATAGAAGGCGTTGCCCATCACACCATAGGTGCGCTGGAAGCCCCCAGTCCGGGCAACGGGCGAAAGGCCCAGGCCGCGGATGCTGTCGATCTCGTTATTGCGGTAGTTGCCCTCGACCTCGGCCCGGACACCGTTACCAAAGCCCCAACCGAGGCTCGCCACGGCGCCCCAACCGAGCTCGAAGTTGGCCTTGCCCGCGTCGTCGAAGCGGACACCCGGCGGAAGGCCGAAGTTGCCCTGCCTGGAACCGTTGATGTCGAAGCGCTCCGGGCTGTTGATCCAGTTCGCGCCGGCGCCTGCGCCGATGTAGGGGCCGGACACCGGCTGGGCGCTCGCCACGGCGGCAGGCAGCGTCAACATCGTCGCCGCCAGCAATGCCTTTCTCATCGTCATTCTAGTCTCTCCATTCCATTACGACGCAAACTTTGCCCCGGGACGCTATCACCACTCGGCAACATGCGTTCGTGCGACAAAGGCCAAGTGGGGCTGCAGTTCGGTGTCTTTGGTCAGACACCGATGGCTGTTGCCCCCAGAACACGCTCTCCAGAGACACCATTTCGAAGGTGTTCACAATCAGAGCGTCACCACCCGACAGCGTCGACCATGACAGCCGGCGCTGAGCTACTCGCTTTCGTTGGCGGGTATTGGTGGTTTGGACGAGCCCGTTGCGACCCGAACACGCCGACTTGGCCAGCAATCGCGCGGGCCGCATCGCGCCGCGAGGGCACCTCGGGCATCAAGGCCGGCAGAAACCGCGCCCCGCTCGGTCCGGCTCCGGCGTTCGCCGGAAGCCGCCGAGTGGTCGCGCGGCCTGCCCGCGCCTGGACTTAGCGCAGCACGATTTCGACGCGGCGGTTCTGCGGCTCGCGCACGCCGTCCGCGGTTGGCACGAGCGGACGGCTCTCGCCAAACGCCGTGACGCCGATGTCGCCCCGGTTCACGCCCTGGCGGACCAGCTCCGCCGCAACCACGTCCGCGCGACGCTGCGACAGGCGCTGGTTGTACTGCGGCGTGCCGGAGCGGTCGGCGTGGCCCGCCACCTCGACCCGTGTGGAGCGGGCGTTGCGTGAGTTGTTGGCCGCCTCGCCGATGATCTGGCGGGCGCGGTCGGTGAGGTCCGCCCGGTTCCAATCGAAGAAGACGAGGTAGGTGCGGGCGATCTCCGGCTGGCGGACCGGCGGCGGCGTCTCGGCCGCGGCGGGCGCCGGACGCGGGGCGCCGAGGTTATAGCGCACGCCGAGCAGGGCGCTGTGGTTGTAGTTTTCCGGCCTGAAACCGGCTGCGACGTCGTTGCGCGGCGGTCCGGCGATGCGATCGACGCCGTACTTCGGGTTCAGCGTGCCGAGAAAGCGGTACTCGGCCGTGAAGGCGAGGCCCGGCACGTCGAAGAGCTTGAAGGCGAGGCCGGCGATGGCTTGGTAGGCGAATTGGCCGTCGTCCTGGTCGTCGATTCGGAAGCTCGTCCCGCCGCGGCTGAAGCGGGCGTTCTTGATGTCGCTCCAGAGGTAGCCGGCGCCGACGCCGACATAGGGCGCCAAGGGGAGGCCGAAGAAGCGGTCGAGGTTGAGGTCGAACAGCGCGTTGCCCATAACGCCGTAGGAGCGGACGTAGCCGGAGCGCGCGCTGATCGGGGGTACCCCGGCGACGTTGAGCTTGTCGATCTCGTTTTCGCGGTAGCTGCCCTCGATCTCGGCGCGGATGCCGTTGCCGAAGCCCCACCCGATGGAGCCTACGCCGACGCCGCCGACCCTGGTCTGCACCTCGATGCCGCGGCTCTCGGTGTCGTGGCGGAAGTTCAGGCCGGCGCCGGCGCCCAGGTACAGGCCGGACACGGGCTGCGCCTGCGCGGCCGCCATCGGCAGCGCCAGCACCGTCGCGGCCAGAAGGGCCTTCTTGAGGCTCATCCTCTCTCTCCTCGATCCCACTGCATCAGACGCCGCGCCCCCCAGCCGCGAGATGAGGCCGATTCCTGCGCCGCGTGGCCGGACGCTATCACCAACCGGCGGCCGCGGGAGCGGGGCTCCGGCTATTGGCGCATCAATGTTGCCAGAAAGCCACGGTATACCATGGCAAACGCATCACAGGTCGAATGCGAGCTCCGCCTCGTCCAACCCCGCCAGGGCGCCGAGCGGGAGCAGCCGCGTGGCGTGGCCGAGCTTGCGGCCGGGCCTCGCCTCGTTCTTGCCGTACAGGTGCGCCGCGGAGCGCCCGCGCCGGACGATCCCGGGCCAAGCCGCCAGCCCGGCCGGACCGACCAGGTTCCGCATCACCGCGTCGTGGTGGCGGGCGGGATCGGCGAGCGGCAGGCCGACGACTGCGCGCACATGTTGCTCGAACTGGCTGGCGAAGCAGGCGTCCAGGGTCCAATGGCCTGAGTTGTGCGGGCGAGGAGCGATCTCGTTGCCGAGCAGCGCGCCGTCCGGCAACAGGAACATCTCCAGCGCCAGCACGCCCACCAAGCCGAGCGCCGCGGCCACCCGGGCGGCGTGGCCGCGCGCCGCGGCCGCCACGCCCTCCGGCACGCGCGCCGGGGCCAGCGACATGTCCAGTATGTGGTCGCGGTGGCGGTTCTCGACCGCGTCGAACACCGCGAGCGAACCGTCCGCGGCGCGCGCGACGATGGCCGAAACCTCGGCCCGGAAGGGCACGAAAGCCTCCAAGATGAGCGGCTTCGGTTCGAGCCGGTCGAAGGCGGCCTCCGCCTCTTCGGCGCGCCTCAGAACCGTTTGGCCGCGCCCGTCGTAGCCGAGGCGGGTGGTTTTCAGCACCGCCGGCAAGCCGATGGCGGCCACGGCGGCCCGCAGATCGCCCGGCGACCGCACGGCCCGCCACGGCGCTACCGGGACGCCGGCGCGTTCGAGGAACTCCTTCTCGGCGAAGCGGTCCTGGCAAATCCGGAGCACCTCCACCCCCGGGCGGCACGGCGCGAGCGGCGCCAGGACCTCGAGCGTTTCCGCGGGCACGTTCTCGAACTCGAAGGTGACGACGTCCACCGCGGCGGCGAAGCGGCGGAGCGCTTCGGCGTCCTCGTAGGCGGCGACGGTTGTCGCGGCGGCGATCTGCATGCCGGGGCTGTCCCCGTCCGGCGCGAACACGTGGCAGCGGTAGCCGAGCCGCGCCGCCGCCATGGCCGACATGCGGCCGAGCTGCCCGCCGCCGAGGATGCCGACCGTGGCGCCGGGCGGCAGCGGCTCCCTGCCTTCCGCGGGCGGCGAGGAGGCGTCGGGCGTCGTGCTCACGACGGCGCCGTCGGCACGGCCTCGGTCTGGGCGGCGCGCCAAGCCGCCAAGCGCGCGGCGAGGGCGGCGTCCGACAAGGCGAGGATGGCGGCCGCCAGCAGCGCGGCGTTGACCGCGCCGGCGCGGCCGATGGCGAGCGTGCCGACCGGCACGCCGGCCGGCATCTGGACGATGGAGAGCAGGCTGTCCATGCCCTTGAGCGCGTGGCTTTCGACCGGCACGCCGAGGACGGGCAGGCGGGTCATGGCCGCCGCCATGCCCGGCAGGTGCGCCGCGCCGCCGGCGCCGGCGACCACCACCTTGAGCCCCCGCGCCTCCGCCGCCCCAGCGTACTCGTACAAGCGCGCCGGCGTGCGGTGCGCGGACACCACGGCGGTCTCGTGGGGGATCGCCAGTTCGTCCAGCACCGCCGCGGCGTGGCGCATGGTTTCCCAATCGGAGCGGCTGCCCATGATCAGCCCAACCAGAGGCGGGGTGTCCGCGGCGGAGGCTTCGCTCAAGCGATGATGTCCGGGACGAGGCGGCTTTCCAGCCGGATGATCTCGTCCTTCAGCTTGAGCTTGCGCTTCTTCAAGCGCTGCACCTGCAACTGGTCGATCCGCTCCGCGGCGAAGCGGGCGATGACCGTGTCCAGGTCGCGGTGCTCGCTCCGCATCTCGTGCAGCCGCCGGAGCAGGGATTCGCGGTCATCGAGCATCAAGGCCGGGTTCGTAGCAGGATCGGGGGTGCGGAGGAACCTAGCCGGCAATATCATGGCCTGCCGCCGCCGGCGCAACAGCCCGGCCGGCGGAGGGCGGACAGCGGGCTGGGGGAGTTCGACCGCATGGTGGCGCAATCGCCGAGGCTCAAGACCCTTGAGGATCGTCATGCCGCCCTGGAGCGACAGATCGGCCAGGAGGATGCTCGGCCGCGCCCCAACACGGCCGAGCTGTCGCGCCTCAAGCTCGAAAAGCTGCGGTTGAAAGAAGAAATCGAGCGGCTGCGCCGCGACGCCTGAGGGCTTGGTCGCGTTCCGCGGGGAGCACGCCGTCCGTCAGGCGGCGGTCTCCTCCGGTGTGTCGGCGACCGGCGGCGGCCCGGCGACGGGCGCGCCGCCGCTTGGGGCGCGCTCCCCGGCCGCGGCAAGCGCGGCGTTCAGGTCCGATTGCGTGACCAGGCCGAGAATCACCGGGTCGCGCGGCTTGATGTTCGCGCTGTTCCAATGGGTGCGGTCGCGCACCTTGGCGATGGTGTCCTTGGTGGTGCCGAGGAGCTTGGCCACCTGCAGTTCGGTGAGCTGCGGGTGGTTGCGGAGCAGCCAAGCGATGCCGTCCGGCCGGTCGTTCCGCTTCGAAACGGGCGTGTAGCGCGCGCCCTTGCGGGCCTTCGGGCCGGGGAGGGCGCTGTGGAGCATGTTCAGGCGCGCCGACGAATCGGCTTCGCAGCGCGCGATCTCCTCGCGCGTGAGCTGGCCGTTGAGGACCGGGTCGTAGCCGATGATGCCCTGCGCCACCTCCCCGTCGGCGATGGCCTGCACCTCGAGCGGGTGCATGCCGACGAAATCGGCCACTTGCTCGAAGGTGAGGGACGTCTTCTCGATCAGCCACACGGCGGTGGCCTTGGGCATGAGCGGCTGTTGAGCCATGGGGGGAAACCTTCAGGTCGCCGCGGCGCGCGGACACGCGCCGCCGAACGGACGCGAACTGGATATAGAGAGCGTGCAATGGCGGGTCAAAGGGACCAAAGCCGCCTCGCTTCCCTCGTGCCTCGCAACTGTACCGTTACGCGTTCCCGGGCTTGATCCCCGACGTCAAGAGGGCGCGACCTGTGCGTCGGCCCGGCGGAGTGTGGTCCGTCCGTCCCAAAGCCGTTGCCGTGCCGCGCCGGCAAGTCCTAGGTCGACAGGGCTGTCTCCGGGCTGGATCAGCACCGCTCAGGCTGGCCGTCGGGAGCCGGTCGGCTCGATCGGCGAAAGCCGGCGGCTCCTCCGCCACCCGATGCCAGGGGAGGGATCGTCCGGGCAACGACGGCCTTTACTCGCCTGCGGGCGCGGCGCGTTCCACCGGGGCTTTCGGGGCTGGCTTCACTCGGCGGGGGCGATCGGGGATCGGCTCCATGGCCACGATGCCGTCCGTGAACACGGGGCCGGCCGGGGCCATGCCAGATGCGAAAGCGGCGTTCGTCGTGGCATTCGGGTTCGGGGACGCAACCGGCTGCAACGCCTCGCGCTGCGCCGTTGTGGTGGACCCGGCCCGCGAAGCAGCTTCCCCAACGGGGCTCGGTGCGGCCGCGACAGGCGAAGGTAACTCCAGCCCGCCTTGCTCGCCCACGGCCGCTTGCGCGACGGAAAGGTTGTTCCGAATCCTCGCCGGGGCGTCGCCGCGGGACGTCAACCGTTGCAGCATCGGCACGGCGTTGCCCGGATCGCCGGCCAGGACCATCGAGCGCGCCAAGTTGTTGAGCGCCGGCATGTTCTGCGGGTCCGCCGCGAGCACCGCCCGGTAGCTCGCCTGCGCTTCCGTATGCTGGCCGAGCAAATCCTGGGCGATGCCGCGTCCGAGCACCGCTC
>CADCTL010000252.1 GCA_902805625.1 uncultured Acetobacteraceae bacterium | reverse complement strand
TCGCGCCGGGGCTGCGCCACTCGGTGCTGTGGCGCGGCGGGCCCGGCCGGGGCGGCGGGACGCTGCGGCTGCTGCGGGTCAGGCCCGGCGCCGCGATCCCGCGCCATGCGCACCGCGGCACGGAGTTGACCCTCGTGCTCGAGGGCGCCTTCGCGGACGAGATGGGGCGCTACGGGCCGGGGGATCTCGCCGAGGCCGAGGCGGAGGTCAGCCACCGGCCGGTGGCCGAGGGGCCGGCGGACTGCGTTTGCCTGGTCGCTGCCGAGGGGTTTCCGCGTTTTGGCGGCCTGCTCAACCGGCTGTTCGGGACCGGCCCGGCGATCTAAGCGGCGGTCGCTGGCTGTCCGACCGATCGCAGTTGCGCTCGGCGTTGAGCTCGGAGAGCGCGTCGTGGATGGCGCAGTCGAGGTCCTCCGGGCCGGCGAAGGTCCGGTGGGCGAGGTGGTACCGCTTCAGGTCGCGCCAGACGGCTTCGATGTCGTTCAGCTCCGGGGCGTACTTCGGCAGCCACTCGACGGTGGGCCAGTGCGCCCGCTCCGCGAGGGCGGCGCGGGTCACCTTGCTGGTGTGGATGGGACCATTGTCGAGCACGAGGACAACGGGTCGGATCACCTCGCCCGGCCTCGGACCCCAGCGCTGGTCGATCTCTGCCAGGAGAGCGATGAAGTCCGAACTGCGCTTGGTCCGGCTGGTCCGGACCACGAGGTCGCGCCGGGCCCAATCGAGGACGCCGAGCATGGCCACCTTGGCGGCCCGCCCCGGCGCGGGGACCCGCAGGTCGGCGCCTTTCTTCGCCCAGGCATGCGCAAGATAGGGGTGGGTCAGCGCTTCGGACTCGTCGCCGAACAGCAGCACGATGTCGCCGGCCTCGGCTTGAGCCTTCAGCAGCTTGCGGCGCAAACCGGCGCGGTCCACCGCGTCGGCGTCCTGCCGTCCCTCCAGCGTGTGGCGCGGCCGCCGCCAGCGGAATGCCCCCTTTGCCGCAGCACGACCGAGAGCCGCGAGCGGGAGATGCGCAGTCCTGCGCGCTGCTCGATCTCGTCCACCAGGCGCGGCAGGGTCCAGTTCGGCCGGTCCGCCACCGGCGCTGTCAGAAGCCCCTCGGCCACCGCGAGCGCCCGCTCGGCTTTGATTGGCATCGGACCCGGCGGGATGCGGGTTCGCAGTGCCTCGACGCCGCCCGCCATGAAGGTGCTGCGCCACAGGCGCACCGTGTCCTCCCGCACCCCAAACGCCGCGGCGATGTCGGGGCTGGTCCAGCCCGCCAGGGTCAGCAGGAGGGCTCGCGCCCGATCCGCCTCGGTCCGATCGCGCGACCGGCCGAGATCCGCCAACGCCCGCTTCTCCTCCTCGTCCGCAATGACGGGCGACTTGCCAGCCATGCTCTGTCCCCCCGCCCAGATCGGCGCAGCGAAGCAACCGCCGCATCCGTTGGCCAGCCCAAGCAAACCTGCTTAGTCTTACTGTGTCATATTCTCTGGCCATCCCATATGTGGGTCATGGCGGGAGCGATGGGAAGGGCCGCGGGCATCCGGCGCGGCGAGGCGCGGTTCGCGGCTTACCTGGATGAGATCGCGTCGGTGCTGGGCCATGCCGGCCGGGCTGCGGCGGCGCGGGCCTACTGCACGGGGCTGCTCCTGCCGGGGGCGCGCAAGAGCGTGGAGCCCATGGCGGCCCGGATCGAGCCCGGGCGCGTGCAGGCGCGGCACCAGTCGCTCCACCATGTCGTGGCCAAGTCCGAGTGGGACGACGCGGCGGTGCTGGCGGCGGCGCGCCGCCTGGTCCTGCCCGCCCTCGAGCGGCACGGGCCGGTGCGGTACTGGATCCTCGACGACACCGGATTCCCGAAGCAGGGCGAGCACTCCGTCGGCGTGGCGCGGCAGTACTGCGGCCAGCTCGGCAAGCAGGACAATTGCCAGGTCGCGGTGAGCCTGTCGGTCGCCGGCGACCACGCCAGCCTGCCGATCGCTTATCGGCTCTACCTGCCCGAGACCTGGGCGGGCGACCCCGAACGGCGCGCCCGGGCGGGCGTGCCGGAGGGGATCGGCTTCGAGACGAAGCCCGAGATCGCGCTGGCGCAGCTCCGCCGGGCGCGGGCGGAGGGCGTGCCGCCCGGCGTGGTGCTGGGCGATGCCGGCTATGGCGTGGAGACCGCCTTCCGGGCGGCCATCGCCGGGCTGGGCCTCACCTATGTGCTGGGCGTGCAGTCCTCGGCCGGCCTCTGGCCGCCGGGCGAGACGCCCCTGCCGGTCCCGCCCTACGGCGGGCGCGGGCGGCCACCCACCCGGGTCCGGCGCGCCCCGGGACACGAGCCGGTCTCGGCGAAGAAGTTGGCCGAGAGCCTGCCCGCGCGCGCCTGGCGGAGCATCACCTGGCGCGAGGGCAGCAGGACGGCGCTCACCTCCCGCTTCGCCGCCGTGCGGGTGCGCCCGGCGCACCGCGACCAGAAGCGCAGCGAGCCCTGGCCGGAGGAGTGGCTGCTGGTCGAGTGGCCGAAGGGCGCGACGGAGCCGGCCAAGTACTGGCTCTCCAACCTGCCGCCCCGCACCGCGCTCAAGGACTTGGTCCACATCGCCAAGGCGCGCTGGCTGATCGAGCGCGACTACCAGGAGCTCAAGCAGGAGATCGGGCTCGGGCACTACGAGGGCCGCGGCTGGCGCGGCTTCCACCACCACGCCAGCCTGTGCATCGCAGCCTACGGCTTCCTCATGGCCGAGCGCTGCCTTTTCCCCCCTGCCCGCCGCTTCACCCGCCGGCGGCTCGCGGCACCTGCGCTACCCGAGGGTTTCCAGCCCCGCGGCGCCGCCGATCCGGCCTGAGCGGCACGTGCCAAACTCGATCAGCACCGTCCGCCAGCACCTTATCGTCGGCCTCGCCAGAACCCTGCCGCGCTGCCCATGCTGCCTCCAGCCACACGTCGCGCAATCGAGGCAAATGACACAGTAAGACTAAGTGTCCGTCCGGGAACAGGTTGAGCCATCTGAATCGGTTGTGACTGGCATGGGCGGGCGGGAGCCGGGAGAAGCGCGTTCATGTGGACGCCCGAGAACCGGCCGAAGTACGACCGCAGCAAGCTGCGCTACCCGAGTGATCTGACGGACGACGAGTGGGCGGTCATCGGCCCGCTGATCCCGCCGGCGAAGCGGGGCGGCAACAAGCGGACGGTCGATGTGCGCGGGGTGGTGAACGGGGTGATGTACATCCTCTCCACCGGCTGTCAGTGGGCGGCGCTGCCGAAGGACCTGCCGCCCCGGAGCACGGTCAACGACTACCTGCGGCGCTGGGACGCGGACCGGACGCTCGACCGCATCCACCACGCGCTTTACCTGCTGTGCCGCGAGCGGGCGGGGCGCGAAGCCGGCCCGACGGCGGCGATCATCGACAGCCAGAGCGTCAAAGGCGCGGAAAAAGGGGGCGCCGCATCGATCCGCCGGGCTACGACGCTGGCAAGAAGATCAAAGGCAAGAAGCGGCACGTCCTGGTCGATACCCAGGGCCTGCTGATGCAGGCGGTCATCCACGCCGCCGACATCCAGGACCGCGACGGTGGGGTGCTGCTGATGGGCTCGCTGTTCGGCCTCTACCCGTTCCTGCTGAAGCTCTACGCCGACAGTGGATACCAAGGTCCGAAGTTCCAGGCCGGGCTGCGCGCCGTCTGCGGCCGAGTGAACTTGGGGATCGTCAAGCGATCCGACCTCCACAAGTTCGTGGTGCTGCCCAAGCGCTGGATCGTCGAGCGCACCATCGGTTGGCTGAACAGATGCCGACGCCTGGCCAAGGATTGGGAATGCCTGAACCGCTCCGCGCTCGCTTTCCTGCGCTGGTCCTCCGTCCGCCTCATGCTGCGAAGATTATGTCAGACATCCCAATGATCCCGGACGGACACTAAGTGGTGGACGACGGCGCGGACGGTTGGGCGGTGACGATCCATCCGCCGGGCGGCCGCGCCGAGTCGGGCAAGGTCGTGCTCCGCAGCCGCGTGCCGGGCGGGTTGGCGGCGCTGCTCGACGAAGCGCGGACCCGGATCGATCGCCGCCTCGACGGCGGAGCTTGGCGACAGGCGCCCTGACCCGACCAGGCGGTGCCATTGGTCGGCACACCGGCGACACCGGCCGACGGATCCCGGGCGGCGGGAGGGAGCGGAAGGACGCGGGGCGCCCCGCCTCAGGACGTGCACATCCCCGTCGGCCGCGGAGGGCGGCAGGCGAGGAAGGCCAGCCGGAACTCGAAACCGGCAGCGGCGCCGAGCCAGGTCGGCCCGTCGCTCGACGAGGCCGGGGCGGTGCTCGGCCGGCCGCACCCGGGCCTTGTGGAGGCTCAGGTCGATGGCACGCCGCCCTGCTGCGCCGCCTTATGCAGGGCGGTGGCCGCCGGCGTCTTGATCGATCCCGGCGGTCGAAGCCGCGTCCGGCGCCGGACTACCTCAGGCGGACGCGGAGCCATGCCCTCGTCGCGTCCACCACGACCACGCAGGCCAGGATGCAGAGCAGGATCGCCAGCACCTGGTCGTAGGCCATCAGCCGCAGCGCCGCGATCGGCACCGTCAACTTGTTGGCCCTGAGGCGACCGTACTGGCGGTCCGACGGTGGTGGTCACGCGGCACTCAGGCCGCGGCAGCAACCCCGGTGATGTCGGCCCACGTCTCGAAGGCGCGCGCCCTCGCGGCTCGGTAATCGCTGGCGGTGACGTGGTCGCGGCGGAGGTGGAAGAGGTTGTCGATCCGGCCGTGGGCGGAGAGGAAGCGCTGCGCCTGCCGGGGCGACTTGAAGCGCTTCATCCGCCGCTCCCGCCGTCGCGTCGGCTGGTGCGAGTTTTCGGCCCTGTTGTTCAAGCCCCTGTGCCGGCGGTGCTCGACAAAGGGCATCACCTCGCGCTTCGCCGCACCATAGCTGGCGAGCTTGTCGGTGATCATCACACAGGGCGCTCGGCATTGCCGCTTCAGCAGCTTGCGCAGCAGGCGCTTGGCGGCCCGCTTGTCCCGCCGCTTCTGGACCAGTACGTCGAGCACCATCCCGGTCTGGCCCACGGCGCGCCACAGCCAGTGCGTCGCCCCGGCGATCCTGGTGGCGACCTCATCCAGGTGCCACTTGTCTCCGGCCCGCGGCAGCCGCCGCCGGATCCGGTTGGCGGAGGCCTGGCCGAACTTGAGCGCCCACCGCCGCACGGTCTCGTGGCTGACGATGACGCCCCGTGCCGCCAGCATCTCCTCCACCATGCGCAGGCCGAGCGGGAAGCGGAAGTAGAGCCAGACCGCGTGGCTGATGACCTCGGCCGGGAAGCGGTGCCCCGCATAGGGCGACTTGGCGGCCGGCGAGCTCATGCCAAGCGCCTATCGGACCGGCGTCAGACTGCCAACCCCGTCCCAAGTTGACGGTGCCGGGCAGAATGCGTCCTTGGCCGTTCAGCGCCCCGGCCGAGGGCCCCGGTAGAGCTCGCACATCGGCAACTCCAGACCGGGCGTGTCCAAGCGCCAGGCGGCACCGAAACCGCCCACGCGCCCCTCGGCCCAGCGTCGGGCCTTCCCAGGATCGCGCGATCCCAGTGGCGTGGATGGCCTCCGGGTGAGGGAAGGTCACAGGACGCTTGAGTCGAACGAAAGGACGGAGCGCCTGGATGAGCGCAACCGGACGCCGCGGTTGCGCCGAAGCGCATACAGCAGCGCCCTCAATCCCTCCGTCGAACCGACGAGACGACGCGCACGATCCGCATGCGTGCCGCGCAACGCCTCTGCGCCGCCCATGTCGTGGAGGTGCAGCAGGGTCGCGCTGGAGATCAACGCGAGGTGCGTGAAGGCCTGGGGGAAGTTGCCCAGGAAATCGCCGGTCCGCACGTCGGCCTCCTCGGCGTAGAGGCCGACGTCGTTGGCTCGGGTGAGCAGCCGCTCGAACAATCGGCGCGCCTCCTCGCCGCGGCCGAGGGCCAGCAGCGCGTCCACCAGCCAAAAGCTGGTGATGAAGAAAGCGCCCTCGCCGCCGCTGACGCCATCCTCGCCCTTGTAGCGGTACACGAGGTCACCGTCGGCCAGCTCGCGCTCCACGTGCCGCACCGTCTCGGCCAGCAGCGCGTCGTCCAGCGGCATCCCGAGCATGGGGACTTGCAGCAGCGCCGCGTCGGCTTCGCCGCTGCCGAAAGCCTGAACCAAGTAGGGCGGCTGCCCCGCGACACCGTCCTTGCGGATGGCGGCGAGGATGTCCGTGCGAGCCGCCTCCCATGTGGGCCGGGTGCCGAACAACCGGATCGCGCGGTCGAGCGCGGCCCAGGCCATCGCCTTGCCGTGCACGAAATCACGGATGCCGGGACAGGCTCGCCGCCCTGCTGCGCTGGACGGGGCGCAGGCATGTGCGTGAGGCGGCCGGGATCGACCGCCTCCGGCGGCACGTCACCGGCCTGCTGGGCCACCTCGACCGCAATGCGG
>CADCTL010000251.1 GCA_902805625.1 uncultured Acetobacteraceae bacterium | reverse complement strand
CCATGGCCGCCGTGGCGGCCACCGCCGGCGCCACCTTGCGCGCCAGCCACCGGACCGGCCGCCGCAGCTCCCGGAGCACGAGCCAAGCCAGCACCGGCGGCAGGACGAGGCACTGCGCCGACCAGACGTAGGACACCTCTTGCGGCGTCCCGGGCCGCAGCACGGCCAGCGCCGCCAGCGGCAGGACGAGCGCCGCGACCGCGGCGTGGAAGTTGCGCCGCGCCCTCCCTGTGGCGACGAACAGGGCGCTGTGGTCGCCGTGCAGGCACACCGCCATCGCCGCGACCGCGACGACCCGCGTGGCCTCGGCCGTGCCCGCCCAGGCCGGCCCGAGCAGCACGGCCACCATGTCGGGCGCGACCAGCGCGATGCCGGCGCAGACCGGCAACCCGAGCAGCGCCTGCAACTGCGCGAGGTCGCCGTAGACCTCGGCCATCGCCTCCCTGTCGTGCTGGAGGGCGCAGAGCCGCGGCATCGCCAGCCGCCCGGTGCATTGCCACACCACGCCGAGCGCCGCGTCGAGCAGCCGGAAGCCGAAGTGCGAGACGGCCAGCAGCGCCTGCGGCACCGCCAGCCCGAGCGCGAGCAGAAAGATGCGGTAGCGCCCGATGTTCACCGCCACCCCGGCCATCTGCGGCCCGGCCACCGGCCAGAGTTCCCGCAGCGCGCCGCGGTCGAGCCGGGGCCGCGGGACGGCGGACCGGACGCCCCAGCCCATCAGGACGAACGCCACAGCCGTCGCCACCGCTTGGCTCGCCACCATGGCCCAGGCGCCGTGGCCGTGGACGGCCAGGAGCAGGCCGGCGCCGAGCGCCAGTGGCTGCCCCAGCAGGAGGCGCATGGCAAGCAGGCGGAACCGCTGCTCCCGCAGCAGCAGGCCCGACACCGTCCCCGAGAAGGCCGACACCGGCACCAGCGGCGCCAAGGCCAGGACCAGCCACAGCACATCGGGGGCGCCCGCGCCCGCGGCGAGCAGCGGCGCCGCGGCCGCCAGGCAGAGGCCCAGCGCCGCCCCGAGCAGCACGGCGGCCGTGACCGCGCTGTCCGAATGCCGCCGCGCCAGCCCCGGCAGTTGCACCAGCGCGTCGGGGAAGAGCACGGCGCTGAAGACCTCCACCATGAGGAAGGCGGCGATGGCGACGGTCCCGGCGCCGGTGGCGTCCGGCCCGATCACGCGGCCGATCGCCAGCATGGACAGGAGGGAGAACGCGGCGCCGGCCACGCTCTCGGCCAGCACCCAGCTCGGCGAGCGGGCGCCTGGGATGCGGAATCGCAAGGGGAAAACTTTCGGGCATGGCGCGTGGCGCGCGCAGACAACCGGACCTCCCCCGGCCATGGAGAGGTCGCTCGGTGTGCGGCACCGACCTGTGGCCGGTCCGCTTCGTCGGTGCGTCAGGGCGGCGTCATGCGGCTTGCTGCATAGCAGCTGGCGCAGGTCATGACGACGCAATATCGATCCAGCCACTTGCCGATGCCGTGTCCCTCGAGGCGAGGCGGGCAGCCGGTTGCCCTCGAAGCGAGGAACTCCGCGAGCGGAACCGCCTTATGGCTCCGTGACCCCGCCCTGAACCCATAGCGATCCCGCATCGACGACGCGTGAGAACGTTATGGAGTAGGCTATGCAGCACGCCCAGGGCGCTGCGCAGTGGGTGCAGTCGCACCTGATTTCGCGCTTTCAGCGGACACGAACGGCTTCCCCTTCCTTTCCGGCCACCCCCGTCGCGCCTTCCACGGCGCTCGGCAGGATCGGCACCCTCGACGCCCTGCGCGGCATCGCCGCCCTGCTGGTCGTGCTGCACCACGCGAACTACATGGTCGCTTCCTACTGGGGACCGACCGTGGCGTGGCTCCTGGCCTGGACGCCGCTGCGCCTGCTGACGGCGGGCAGGCCGCCGGTCATCTTCTTCTTCGTGCTCAGCGGCTACGTGCTGACCCTGGCCCTGCTCCGGCAGCGCGATCCGGTCGCCCCCATCGGCTGGGCCGTGCGGCGGACATTGCGCCTGCTGCCGCCGGTCGCCGCCTCGGTGCTGCTGTCGGCCGGGCTGTACTGGATGTTCTCCGATGGCCGGCCGCCGGGCGACCTCGGCCTCCTTGTGGCGGTGTCCTGGCCGGAGCCGCCCGACATCGCTTCGCTGTTGCAGCACATGGCCTTGCTCGACACCGAGGATTACGCCTTCCCCCTGAACATCGTCCTCTGGTCGCTCGTGCACGAATGGCGGATTTCTCTTCTCGCGCCGCTGGTGCTGCTGTTCCGCGGGCATGCCGCGCTGCTCCTCGGCATCGCCTTCCTGCTCCGTTCGACCGCCATCACCGCCGGGGCGGCCGAAGACGATGCGATGCTCGGCCGGCATCTCCACTCGACTGTGGTCACAACGACCTACTTCCTCTTCACCTTCGCCGCCGGCGCCGCCCTGGCCCTTAAGGAACCCTTGGCCCCCCTCGCGGGGACGAAGCGCTGGGCCGCCTGGGCCGCGGTCGTCGCCGCCACGGTCTCACAGACCGATCTCGCGGTGATCGGCGCTTCGGTCCTCCTCATCCTGCTGGCCCGGGGGGAGACGGGGGCGTTCGTCCGTCTGCTGCGCTCGCCGGCGCTCCAGTGGCTCGGGAAGGTGTCGTTCAGCCTGTACCTGGTGCACGTCCCGGTGGCGCTTGCCCTGGCGTACGCGCTCCACGGCATCCTGCCGGCCGCGGCGATCGCCGCGCTCACGGTCGTGCTGGCGCTCCCGGCCGCGACGGTGTTCCACAAGGCCGTGGAGCGCCCGTCCCTCTTGCTCAGCCGCCGCGCCGGTGCGTCTGCACGACCGTCCGCCCCCTGACCGGCCGTCGCCGGCAAGCCGAAGCAGGGGCACCCTCAGCCGACACGGCGGTTCAGGCCGGACGGTCCGGGTGGCGGAACAGGCCGCCCTCCGCCGCCCAGAGCGGCTGCAGGTTCTGTCCTGGCCGCGGCGAGGCCGTCGACCGCGGCCGCACCCGCAGGCGCCGCTCCGCCCAGCGCGCCAGGTCGCGCGCCGGGACTTCGACCAGTCGGTGCATGATCGCGGCCGCCGCCAGCGCCGCGACCGCGCCGACGACGAGGCCGGCCCAGAGCGGCAGTTCCCCGTGCAGCAGGACCATGGACGCGACCAGCACCGGCGCGTGGACCAGGTAGAGGCTGTAGGAGACCTGCCCGAGCCACACCAGCGGCGCGCGGCGCAACAGGCGTTGGAAGCCGCCCGGCTGCTGCGCCAGCACGATCAGCAGGACGGAGGCGATGTAGACCGCGACGTCCGACGCCAAGCCGAACAAGGCGAGGGCCGCGAGGCCGCCCGCGAGGCGCTGTCCGGGCGCCAGCGCGGGCAGCGGCCCCGCCAGGGCGAGGGCCGCGCCGCTGGCGATGGCCAGGGTGAAATAAAGGCTCGACACCACCGTGCTGTGGAAGTGCTCGCCGAGCAGCACCCGGTTCTCGGACCCGCTGCCCATGGCGCCCAGCGCCATGCCGACGCAGCCCAGCGCCAGCAGCCACCAGATCCGCCCGTGGAACAGCAGCACCAGCGGCAGCAGCAGGGTGAGCCGCCATTCGTGCACCAGCGACCACAAGATCGGGTTGAGCTTCGCCGGGTCGGACGCCGTCAGCAGCAGCGTGCTCTCGCGCAGGATGTCGCCCACCCCCGGGGGCACTTGCCAGATGTCGATGGTGCGGCCGCGCAGCGCCCCGTTCAGCAGCGCCGGGTCCGCCACCAGGAAGTAAAGGCCGGCGGACAGCAGGACGGAGGCGGCCACCGGCAGCAGCAGGCGGACGCTGCGCTGGGCGGCGAAGGCCAGCAGCCCCGGCGAGCCGTTGCGCAGCAGCGCGCGGGTCAGCACGTAGCCGCTGAGGACGAAGAAGAACAGCACCGCGGCGCGCCCGAACTCCAGCACCCGGAACGGGGAGAAGTGCATCAGCATGTGCACCCCCCGCTCCAGCAGCGGGTTGTCGAAAGGCCGGGGGTCGAGCCCCATCACGCGGGCGTGCTGGAGCAGCACCAGGAAAGCGGCGATGCCGCGCAACGCGTCCAGTTCGGACAGCCGCGGGGCCGAGGGGGCGATGGTGCGGTGACGGATCATCATGCGGAACGATCAACGCCGGCGCCGTCTGCCGGCGGCATGGGTTGCGGGAGCATATTCTTGTTACTTTCGTTACGGAACACGCCTGGCATCAAGAGGCGCGGCCGTTAGGATGGCCGGCGAGAAGCAGGGGAACGCCAGAATGGACGCCTTCAGCGGCCAGCCCATCATTCGCCTCCACCCGGACGACGGCGTGGCGATCGCGCGGAACGCGTTGCCGCCGGGCGCCCCGCTGGGGCCGGGCTTCGCCACGGCGCGGCGCGTCCCCGCCGGCCACAAGGTCGCCTTGCGCCCGCATGCGGCCGGGGAGCCGGTGCGGCGCTACGGGCAGATCATCGGCTTCGCCACGGAGGAGATCCCCGCCGGCGAGTGGGTGCACACGCACAACCTCTCCATGGGCGACTTCGCGCGCGACTACGCCTGGGGCGTGGACGCGAAGCCGACGGCCATGGTGCCGGAGCCCGCGACTTTCATGGGCATTCGCCGCGCCGACGGCCGCGCAGCGACACGCAACTACATCGGCATCATCACCTCGGTGAACTGCAGCGCCCATGTCGCCGAACTGATTGCAGCGGCTTTCCGCCGCAACCCCCTCGCCGGTCACGACCCTTTGGCCGAGTGGCCCAACGTGGACGGCGTGGTCGCGCTGACACACAAGACCGGCTGCGGCATGACCGCCGGCGAGCCGCTGACTCTGCTGCGCCGCACGCTGGGCGGCTTCGCCCGACATCCAAACTTCAGCCACGTGGTCGGCATCGGCCTCGGCTGCGAGGTGAACCAGATCGGCGGCCTCCTGCAGGAGCAGCGCCTGTCCGGCCGGCTCCGCTCCATGGACATCCAGGAGATGGGCGGCACGCGCAAGACCGTGGAAGCCGGCATCGCCTTCGTGCGCGAGGTGCTGGACGAGGCGAACCGCGTGGAACGCGTCCCCGTGCCGGCGAGCGAGCTGACCGTCGCGCTGCAATGCGGCGGCTCCGACGGCTATTCGGGGATAACCGCCAACCCAGCGCTGGGCGCGGCGAGCGACTTGGTTGTGCGGCACGGCGGCGCTGTGATCCTTTCTGAAACGCCCGAAACCTACGGCGCGGAACACCTGTTCACCCGCCGCGCGGTCAGCCGCGAGGTGGGCGAGAAGCTGGTCGAGTTGATGAGGTGGTGGGAACGCTACTGCGAGCGGGAAGGCGCGGAGATGAACGCGAATCCATCCCCCGGAAACAAGCTTGGCGGCTTGACCACGATTCTGGAGAAGTCGCTCGGCGCCATGGCCAAGGCGGGCACGACGAACCTCGTGGACGTGCTGCGCTACGCCGAACCGGCGACGAAGCGCGGTTTCCTGTTCATGGACACGCCGGGCTACGACCCGGTGGGCGCCACGGGCCAGGTGGCGGGCGGCGCCAACCTGCTCTGCTTCACCACCGGGCGCGGCAGCGTCTTCGGCTGCAAACCCACGCCCTCCATCAAGCTCGCCACCAACACGCCGATGTACGAGCGGATGCGGGACGACATGGACGTGAACTGCGGCGGCATCCTGTCCGGCGAGGAAAGCGTGGCCGAAGCCGGTGAGCGCATCTTCCGCCTGATGCTGCGGGTGGCCAGCGGTGAGCGGACCAAGAGTGAGGGCTTCGACTTCGGCGCGGCGGAGTTCGCGCCCTGGGTGCTCGGGGCGACGATGTAGCCACTGATACCCGGCTCCGACGCCCGTGCCCTTCACTGGAGTTCAGCGATAAAACGACGTTGCACTGAAGTAGGCCCGCGACAACTTCTTTCGATTGTCTGAGCGAAGCCGTACTGCTTGCATCTCGAACGGCTCCGGCGCGGTGGGCGCTGCGGTCGTGACGCTGAACCGTGCGGACACCAGCGTCGCGGTCGATCTCGCCATGACCGGGCTGGCGCCGGAGGAAGAGCACGCCTCGCACATCCGCGGCTTCTCCAACGACGTCCCCTCCCTGCTGCCGAACTTCCGGCTGGACAGGGACGGCGACGGTTTCGTCGAGGACCAAAAAGGCGAGGCGGTGGTCGGCCCCGTCACCTTCGGGCTGACGCGCGACGGCTCCATCACCAACGCGTCGCTGGCCGCCGACTTCCCGGTCGCCGACGCGGCGGGCAACCTCCACCTGCGGCAGACCTACGATTTCGACACCGCCGATCCGGTGGAGAACGAGCTGTTCGGCGAGCTCGTGGACCGGCTCACGGGCCGCGAGGTTCAGGTTCACGGGCTGTTCGTGCCGGCGACGCAGGGCGAGGGGACGCCCAACGAGGTGAACGGGGTGGCCGGCTACAAACCCGGCCTGCCGGTCGCCAACGGCATCCTCTTGCCGGTGTCGGACGCGGACGCGGCGCGCGACCTCGTCGCCGCCACCCAGTCGCTGGAAAGGGCGGTGGCGAGCGAGCC
>CADCTL010000250.1 GCA_902805625.1 uncultured Acetobacteraceae bacterium | reverse complement strand
CCTGCTACGGACCCGCAAGCTGTTGGTCCGCGAGCAGGCCAGCCACGTGCAGCGGCTGCAGAAGACGTTGGAGGGCGCCAACCTCAAGCTCGCCTCGGTGCTGACCGACATCATGGGCCTCAGCGGTCGGGCCGTCCTCGAGGCGCTGGTCGCCGGCGAGACCGACCCCGACAGGCTGCTCGCCCTGGTGCACCGCCGGGTCAGGGCCGAGCCGGCGCGGCTGCGTGCCGCGCTGAGCGGGCGCGTCAGCGACAGCCATCGCTTCCTGCTCCGCTTGCACCTCGGCCAGTACGACGCGCTGGCGAAGGCGCTCGGGGAGATCGACGCGGAGGTGGAGCGCGATCTCGATCCTTTCCGTGATGCGGTCCGCCTGCTGCGGACCGTTCCCGGTGTCGGCGAACTCGCCGCCCGGGCCATCGTGGCCGAGATCGGCAGCGACATGCGCCGCTTCCCCACCGCGGCCCATCTGGTGTCCTGGGCAGGCCTCTGTCCCCGCAACGACGAGAGCGCGGGCAAGCGCCGCTCCACTCGTCTGCGCAAAGGCGCGCCTTGGCTGAAGACCGCCCTCGTCCAGTGCGCCTGGGCCGCCAGCCGCAAGAAGGACGGCTATCTCCGCGCGCAGTTCCAGCGGCTCCGCCAGCGCCGCGGCCCGAAGAAAGCGGTGTGCGCCGTCGCCGCATCCATGCTGACCGCCATCTGGCACATGCTGCGCCACGGCACCTTCTACCAGGATCTCGGGGCCGACCACTTCCACAGGCGGTCGCCCGAACAGCAGGTCCAGCACCTCGCGTGGCAGATCGCCAAGCTCGGCTTCGCCTGCACCATCACGTCACAACCCGCTTTGGTTTCTGCCTAGCCACAGCCATGCGCTCTGGTACCGTCCCCGCCATGGTCGGTGGTTCGCCCCGATGCGCGTCAACTGCGGCCCGGTTCTGGCCCTGTGGACGGCCATGGTGGTGGGGACGACGGCCCGAGCGAAGGTGCGCTTGTGCGGCCCGCGCATGCGCAGCCGGGCCCATGGTCGGAGCGGCGTCGGCAGCCGGCGTGGGGAACACGATGCGGAACCTCGACCGCCTCGTCCGCGCCTGCGCGTCGTTGGCGCTCATGGCCGTCCTGCTCCGGCCGGTGCCGGGCTCCGCGGACCACGACCGCATCCCCGACCCCGCGCCGCGCACGACCGCCGCGCGCCTCCCCGCCGACCTGGGGCTGGACCGGAACGCGGTGACCGTGTCCGGCCTGTCTTCGGGCGGCTTCTTCGCGCACCAGTTCCACCTGGCGCATTCCACGCTGGTGACCGGGGCCGGCATCGTCGCCGGCGGGCCATACGGCTGCGTCGAAACCATCGCCAACCCCCACTGGCCGCACCCGCCCTTGGACTGGTTCTCCGCGGCGCTGGTCGCCTGCACCCACTACTCCGGCGACCGCTTCTGGGGACTCCGCCCCGCCCCGCCGCGCGCGGAGGACTCGCTCGCCCACGTCCTGGAGGCGCGGCGGCGCGGAGCTATCGACGACCCAGCGAACTTGGCCGACGACCGGGTCTGGCTCTTCCGCGGCGAGAAGGACGAGGTCGTCCCCGGTGCGGTCGCGGAAGCCCTGAAGGCGCTCTACGAGGCGCTGGACGTGCGCGGGGCGCGGTTGCGCGTCGAGCCGAACGACCCGCGGCGGCCGGCCAACCACGGCATGCCGGTCGCCAGGTTCGCCGGCGACAGCAGGTTCCCGAAGCGGGATTGCTCGGAGCACCGGCCGCCCTTCGTCATCGAATGCGGCCGCGACGCCGCCGAACTGCTTCTCCGGCACCTTTATCCGGAGGGCTTCCACGACGCGCCGGCGGACCCGCACGCCGCGGGCACCCTGGCCGCCTTCGATCAAGCCGAGTTCCTCGACGGCCGCGACGCGGCGGCGGGCCTGAGCGGGGTCGGGTACCTCTACGTCCCGACGGCGTGCCGGGGCGGCGGCGGCGCTTGCCGCCTGCACGTCGCGTTCCACGGGTGCCGGCAGAACGTCGACGCCCGGGGCGCCGACCGCGCGCACGACGACTTCGTCAGGGACGCCGGCTACAACCGTTGGGCGGCCGCCAACCGGATCGTGGTGCTGTACCCGCAGGCGACCGTGTCGGGGCCCAACCCCAACCGGTGCTGGGACTTCTGGGGCTACACCGGCCCAGACTACCGCACCCGTCACGGGCCGCAGATGCGCACCGTGAAGAACCTGGTCGACCGCCTGCTCGGCATCCCGAACCAACCGAAGCCTTGAGCTTCCGGTCCGGCCCGCTGCGTGGCGGGTGTGAGGGCCGGAAGGCGGAATGCCGACCGCGTGCCTGACCTGGCCTGCCTACGATATGGCTTCACAGGCCGTGGAGGGCAGGACCGTTCCACCGGCCTGCTGGGATTGCGGGTGTGCTCAATCCCGTCGAGGACGAGGCGCGCTGGCCCGCCCCCGATCGCGGCCCTTCCTACATACCCACTTCGTGTGCCGCCGCCCATCCCGGTAGGGACGCGGGTTACCCCGCGCCCCCCGGACAGATCCGAGCGTGCGCTGCTAACGCACTCGGCTCCCACCTCGGGTGTTGGACGAGGAAGCGCTGTTGCTGTCAGGCGCCGCGCCAAACCCCTCCGGTGGCGACACTGAAAACCCGGCCACCCCGCTGAGCGAGGGAGGGGTTGGATGTCGGATCGTGTGACGGCTTCTCCGGCCGAGGTTTCGGGCCGGAGGCAGACGATGAGGACGCCGGACGAGGTCGCGGCGATGCTGCGCCTGCACGGGCTGGGCTGGGGCACGCGGCGGATCGCGGCGGAGCTGGGGTGCGACCGGGAGACGGTGCAGCGCTACGTGGCCGCGGGCGGATGGGCGCCCTACCGGCGGCGGCCGGGCCGCCCGCGCAAGCTGGAGGGGCACGGGGCGTGGCTGGCGGAGCGGCTGCGGCGGCACCGGGGCAACGCGGACGTGGTGCGCCAGGAGCTGGAGGCCGAGCTGGGCGTCAGGGCCGCCCTGCGGACGGTGGAGCGCGAGGTGGCGCCGCTGCGGCGCGAGATGGAGGCGGAGGCGCGGGCGACGGTGCGCTTCGAGACCCCGCCGGGGCGGCAGATGCAGGTGGACTTCGGCGCCTGCCGCGTCGCGGTGGGGGACGAGCCCGGCGGCGAGGCGCGGGCGCGGCTGTTCGTCGCCACGCTCGGGCACTCGCGGCGCGTCTTCGTGCGCGCGTTCCGGCACGAGCGGCAATCGGCCTGGCTCGACGGCGTCGAGGAGGCGTTCCGGCACTTCGGCGGCGTCCCGGCCGAACTGCTGGTGGACAACGCGCGGGCGCTGGTGGACCGGCACGACGCCGCGACGCGCGAGGTGCTGTTCAACGCCCGCTTCCACGCCTTCGCCCGGCACTGGGGCGTGCGGCCGGTGGCGTGCGCGCCCTACCGCGCCCGCACCAAGGGCAAGGACGAGCGGGGCGTCGCCTACGCCAAGCGCAACGCGGTCGCCGGGCGCCGCTTCCCGACCTGGTCGGCGTTCGAGGCGCACCTGGCGCGCTGGACGCGCGAGGTCGCCGACCTGCGGACGCACGGCACGACCGGCGAGGCGCCCATGGCGCGGTTCCTGCGCGAGGAGGCGGCCGCGCTCCGGCCCTTGGGCGGCAGGCCGCCGTTCCGGCTGGTCCGCGAACTGGCGCGGCGGGTGCAGTCCGACGCCTGCGTCGAGGTGGACACCAACCACTACAGCGTGCCCTGGCGGCTGATCGGCGCGCACGTCTCCGTCGAGGTCGGCGGCGGCGAGGTGCGGGTCAGCCACGCCGGGGCGGTGGTGGCGCGCCACGCCGAGCGCCTGGGCCGCCGCGAGCGCGCGGTGCTGCCCGCGCACCTGCAAGGCGTCCTGGCGGCGGCCGCGTGCGGCGCCGCGCCTCCGGCGCCGCACGCGGCCGCCCCGGTACCGGACCTGCTGCGGCCGCTGGCCGAGTACGAGACCGCCGCGGGGGGCGGGTGGTGAGCGCCGTGCCCAAGGCGCCGAAGGCGTCGGCCCCTGCCGCCGCGCCGGTCGCCATCGCCGATCCGCTGCACGACCTGCTCTCGCGGCTGCGCCTGACCGCGCTGCGCGACCGGCTGGATGGGCTGCTGGATGACGCGGCGCGCCGGGACCTGTCCATGCGCGAGGCGCTGGCGCTCTTGTGTGAGGCCGAGGTCGCGCACCGCGACCAGCGGCGCGTCCAGATGGGCACCAGCATCGCCAAGTTCCCCGCGGCGCGGACGCTGGAGGGCTTCGACTTCGCCGCCCAGCCCTCGGTGGATCCGAAGCTGGTGCGCGACCTCGCGGCCTGCCGCTGGGTGGCCAACGGCGACGCGCTGCTGATCCAAGGGCCGCCCGGCGTGGGCAAGAGCCACCTGGCGATCGCGCTCGGGCGCGAGGCGATCCGGCACGGCTACTCGGTGCTGTTCGTTCCGGCGATGGCGCTGATGGCGGCGCTGGTGAAGGGGCACGCGGAAGGGCGGCTGGAGGAGCGCTTGGCGCACTACGCCAAGCCCAAGCTGCTGATCGTGGACGAGTTCGGCTACCTGCCGTTCGAGCCCGCGGCGGCGCACCTGCTGTTCCAGCTCGTCAGCCGCCGCTACGAGCGCGGCAGCGTGCTGGTGACCAGCAACCGGACGGTGGGCGACTGGGGCGCGGTGCTCGGCGACCCGGTGGTGGCCACCGCCATCCTCGACCGGTTGCTGCACCACAGCCACGTGCTGACCATCCGCGGCGACAGCTACCGCCTGCGCGAGAAGCGCCGCTCGGGGCTGATCAAGGCGGCGCAGGCCGCGGCGCCCGCCGCGGTCGAGGACTGACGGGGGTGGAGGGGTTTTCACTGGCGCCAGCGGCCGGGTTTGCGGAGGCGTTTGACATTCCGTCCACGCCCCCTCTTCCATGACCCCGGCCTTCAGCCACTTCGCCACCAGCCGGAGCACACGGCGGTCGCCGATCCGGTGCTCCAGGAACCGCATCATCCAGACGTGGCTGATGCGGTCGAAGAAGGACCGGATGTCGGCGTCCAGAACCCAGTTCACCTGCCGCAGGTTGATCCCGTAGGCGAGCGCGTCCAGCGCATCGTGCTGGGAGCGCCCGGGACGGAACCCGTAGGAGAAGCCGAGGAAGTCCGTCTCGTAGATGGCGTTCAGCACCTCCACGAGCGCGCGTTGGACGACCTTGTCCTCCAGCGCCGCGATGCCGAGCGGCCGTTGCCGGCCGTCGGGCTTCGGGATGTACTGCCGCCGCGACGGCCTCGCCCGGTACCCGCCGCGCATCACGCGGCGGTGCAGGTCGCCGATGTCGGCATCGAGCGACGCCGCATACTCGTCCCACGTCACCCCATCGATGCCGGGAGCAGCCTTCGGCTTGAGCTGATGGAAGGCCCAGGCCAGCAGGTCCGGCGTCAGGTGGTGCATCAGCGCGGTGAACCGTTCCCGCCTGTTCCGCTTCGCTGCGTCTCGTACGCGGGCCAGCGCCTGTGACACGGCGTCCCGGCTCAGCGTCCGGACCGTGCTTTGCCGCCCCGCGGTTCCCTCGGCCCCGCCCCTTCCCTCCACCGCCTCCGCGCCCGGTCGCCCGGGTCTGTTCGGCCGCTTCCCTGGTACTATGGGCGGGTCTGACTTCCCTGGGCCGTGCATCAGCGGATCGCGGCCGAAGCCTTCCCGCCGCGGCCTGGCGCACTCATGCCGGGCGGCCCATGGATCTCCCGGTTCCCGTGTGGATGGTGTCCCCGCGTGCTTGGGGTCTCGGACCGCGCGGGGCCGGCGCGCACCTCGCCATGACGGTGCGCGTCGTGTGGCCTTCCGCTTTTCTCTACAGCGTCGGCGCCCTGGACCGTAAACATTTCGCGGCTCCATACCCAGCCCGCGGTTTCCCCTGTCAACGCTTCGCCGCCACCCTCACGAGTGGCGCCGCATGACTCGGGGCCGTCGTGGGCGGCTACCCCTTCGACGTGCGACTCTTGCATTCGCTTCCATCCACCGGTCTCCCGGCGCGCAGAGAATGTTGGATCCCGGTTCCCACCGCTGCTCCAATCGGTCCTCTTCCAAACATTCTCCATGCTGGTGACCGGCGCTGAAAGGCGCAGGTTCCGCGCCGCTTTGCGCTCGGACCTTGAGGGTGCGCGGCCGCAACGAGGGCCGGCTCTCCTCTCCGGAGAGCGCCGTGTCTCCAGACCTTGAGGGTAGTCCGATTCAACCCTCAAGCTTTATCGCTTTGGAAGAACACGATCTTCGGACGGAGCATCGGCCTTGTATTCCCTATGTCCACCGCCCAGCCGGTCAAGGCTGCGGACGGTATCAGCTTCTCCGCCCCCGAGCCCTTGCCCTTCGCCGCGGGGCCGGTGGACCATCCGGGTCCGTCCTTGATCGGAGGCAGCCGCCCTGCCCATGCCGCACGACACATTGGCCTCATGACGGCTGCGGCTCCCTCCCACGTGTCCGCCGCAGGGCAGCACTGCTGTTGCGCCCTGGTCCGCTGTGCGGGCGGGCGGATCAGCCCTGTGTGCCGCGCTGCAGCTGCTGCGCTTCCCGGAGGTGCTCCTCCAGGGAGGGCAGGGTCTGCGACGCCCACTGCTTCAGCCGCGCGTCGTCGCCGGACTGGGCGTAGGCGCCGAACAGGTCCACCGCCGCCTGGTGCGACTGCACCTGCTGCCGGGCGAAGGCGCGGTCGAACTCCGCGCCCTGCGCGCCTTGCAACTGCTCCAGCAGCGC
>CADCTL010000249.1 GCA_902805625.1 uncultured Acetobacteraceae bacterium | reverse complement strand
ACTCGCCCGGCGGCGGCCGGTGCCCCGACGGGATGCGCGGCTGCGCATAGGGCGGCGTGTAGTAGTCTCGCCGGTCGTCGCGCCGCTCGCCGCCATAGCGGTCCCGGCGATCGCTCCGATCCCGGTATTCCCGGATCCGGCGGTTGTCGCGGCGGTCATCCCAGCGCTCACCCCGGTGGTCGCCCCCGCGGTCGCCGCGTCCGCGGCCTTGGCCGCTTTCGTTCTTCCAAGGGTCGGCCAATCCGGCGCCCGGCGCGACGAGCGCCAGGGCGAGGCAGATTGGGAGCAGCTTCAAGCGTGCCATGTGCCTGTTTCCTTTGCGGTTACACAGGAACGCAGGAAAAGAGGAGATGTCATGGCAACGGCAGGGCACGGTGACGGGAGAACCTGTGCCCGCGCGGCCTAGTTGTTTGGTCGCTGAACATCGTTGGGACCCGCGCATCCGGGTCGAAGCTGAGTTCGGTTGGGAGTTGCGGAGGCTGCAGAGTGCCGCCGGGCGCCGAGGACGGAAGGTGGCTTCGACGGCACCACAGCCCGGCTCTCGGCCGCGCGCCGCGGGCAAGCCCCGCAGCCGCGGAGCGGGGCGCCGCAGGCGCCGGGCTTGCGGGCGGCGCCTGCGGCCGAGGTAGACTGGCGAGGGCCGTCCTCCGCACCCGGGCCGGCCCGTCTCCGAGGGATCGGGTGCACCTGTCAGGTTGCGACGGAGGGTCGCATGCCGCAGATCCACCCCTGCGCCCGCACCACCCCGGCGGTCCGGGCCGAGATCGCCCGCTCGAAGGAGCCCACGGGCGTGCTGGCCCGGCGCTTCGGGGTCAGCACCGAGACCGTCCGCAAGTGGCGCAAGCGCGGTCCGAAGGACTGCCTCGACCACTCGCCCCGGCCGCACAGGCTGCCCTGGCGGGCGACCGAGGAGGAACGGGCCATCGTCTGCACGGTCCGTCGCTGCACCCGCTTCGCGCTCGACGACCTGACCTTTGCGCTGCGGCACTTCCTGCCGCACCTGAACCGGCACAGCGTCTGGCGCATCCTGCGGGCCGAGGGCCTGCACCGCCTGGCCGACCTGCCGCCCCTCCACCCCGACGAGCGTCGGAAGAAGGGCCAGGGCAAGTTCCGCGACTACGACCTCGGCTTCGTCCACGTCGACATCAAGCAACTGCCCAAGCTGCACGTCGGCGGCCGCGAGTTCCGCAAGCGCCACCTCTACGTCGCCATCGACCGCCGCTCGCGGTCGGTCCACCTCTCGGTCAAGGAGGACATGACCGAGCCGAGCGCCACGGCGTTCCTGCGCGAGGCCGCGGAGGCCTTCCCCTTCGGCCTGACCCACGTGCTGACCGACCGCGGCTCCTGCTTCACCACCGGCGCCTTCTCGAGGGCCTGCGCCGCCCTCGGCGCGCAACACCGCACCACCAGGCCCTACACGCCGCAGACGAATGGCATGGCGGAGCGCTTCAACGGCCGGATCGAGCGCGAGGTGCTGACCATCACCGTCGGCTCGCACCGCGACCTCGAGCGCCTGCTCAAGGGCTACAACCAGGCCTACAACGCCCGGCCGCAGCGTGTGCTGAAGGGCAGGTCGCCCGACGAGGTCGTCCGCGGCAGGCTGGCCAAGGAGCCGAAGCTCGCCAACCCGCGCCACAAGCCGCCCGATCCCAACGTCATGGCCGAGGCTATGCGGGCCGTCGAAAGCGCCAAGGAGGTCTCACGACCTGACACCTAGCATTACAGTTGCGGTCTTCGCTTCAGGTGTGAGCGTCGCGCGGCGGCCTGGTGGGCGCGGCGCCAAGCCGACCAGGCGAGTACGATCGCGGGGCGGATGCGGCGCTGCGCGAGGCGCGCGGCGATGCGGCGGATCTCCTGGAGCGACCATCGGACGAGCGCCCGCTCCCGCGACTCACGCGCGGCGGGGTTTGCTCGGACGTCGCGTTTGCCCGATGGCGGGTCACAGCGAGCACGGCGAAGGCCAGCATCACGAGCGAGGCGTGGCGGTGCCAGCCGTGCCATGAGCGGGTCTCGTTGTGGTCGAGGCCGAGTTCGTTCTTCGCGCTCTCGAAGGCGTCCTCGATGGTCCAGCGCCGCCCCTCGACCGCCACGAGGACGTCGGCCGGGGTGCCTTTCGGGCACCACGTCGTGAAGAACGCGAGTTCGCCATCGGCGACGCGGCGCCGCACGAGCAGGCCGCGCGTCCAGAGGCCCTCCGCCCCCGCGACGCACTCGTCCGCCTCGAGGTGGGCGAGTTCGAGATAGGCCCAGTCGTACAGGCGCGGCCCCTTCGTGCCCTCGCCCGCCGAGAGGCGGCGCCACGCCGAGGGAGGGAGTTCTCCCGCAACCCCTTCGGCCGTGCCCGCGACGGTCGGCAGCACGCCCCAGGAGTGGACGTGGTGCGCGCCCGTGACCCCGAGCACGTAGCCCTTGCCCGCCCGGCGCAACGCCATCTCGACCTCGCCCGCGCCGTACACCGTGTCGGCCGCCACCCAGGAGAACGGCACGCCCGCCGCGAGCGCGCGCCCGACCATGCGGATCGCAATGCGCGGCTTGGTGGCGAACCCCACGTCCCCCGGCACGCGGGCCGCCGCGCGCCGCGCAGGGTCGTCCGCCCACGCCTTCGGCAGGTAGAGCGCACGGTCAATGAGGGCGTGGCCGTGCCGCGAGGCGTAGGCCGCGAAGACGCCGATCTGGCAGACCGTATGTTCGCCGTCCGAGCGGCGGCTCGTCCCGCGGTATGCGACGAGCGAGGGTTGCGCTGGGTGGGCCAGCGCAGAGCCTCAACGCATAAGGGACGAGCCATGCGGGACGACAGCGAGGCCTACGTCGGTCTGGATACGTCGAAGCTGAAGATCTCGGTAGCGGTGGCCGAGGCGGGGCGCGGCGGCGAAGTCCGCTTCCTCGGCGAGATCGACAGCGCGCCCGAGGCGGTCGAGCGCCTGGTCCGCAAGCTCGAGAAACGGCACCGGAGGCTGTCCTTCGCCTACGAGGCCGGTCCGACCGGCTACGGGCTGCAGCGCCAGGTCGCCGCGCTCGGCCACGACTGCGCCGTGGTCGCGCCGTCGCTGATCCCGAAGCGTCCGGGCGAGCGGGTCAAGACCAACCGGCGGGACGCGCTGGCCCTGGCCAAGCTGCACCGGGCCGGCGAACTCACGCCGGTCTGGGTCCCGGACCCGGGGCACGAGGCCATGCGCGAGTTGGTGCGCGCTCGGGAGGCGGCGATGGAGGACCTGCGCGCCAAGCGCCAGCACCTGCAGTCCTTCCTGCTCCGCCATGGCCGGGTGTTCACCGGCCGCGGCGCCTGGACCAAGGCACATACGCGATGGATGTGCGAGCTGGCCTTCGAGCATCCCGCCCAGCACCTCGTGCTGGCGGAATACCGGCGGGCGATCGCGGACGCCGAGGAGCGGCTCGAGCGCTTGGCCCGGCAGGTGGCCGAACTGGTCCCCTCCTGGTCGATGGCGCCGGTGGTCGCGGCCTACCAAGCCATGCGCGGCGTCGCCTTCCTGAGCGCGGTCACCTTCGTGGCCGAGATCGGCGACGTGCGCCGCTTCGACAGCCCGCGGCGGCTCATGGCCTATCTCGGCCTGGTGCCGTCCGAGAGTTCGACCGGCGAGAAGGTCCGGCGCGGCGGCATCACCAAGGCCGGCAACGGCCGGGCCCGCCGCGTGCTGATCGAAGGCGCCTGGACCTACCGCTTCCGCGCGCGGATGAGCCGGCTGCTGGAAGAGCGGCAGGCCGGTCTGCCGAAGGCCGTGCGGGAGATCGCCTGGAAGGCGCAGGTGCGCCTCTGCGGCCGCTACCGCAAGCTCATGGCCCGCGGCAAGCGGCAGGGCGTGGTCACCACCGCGATCGCGCGCGAGATGGCCGCCTTCCTGTGGGCGATCGGACGCGAGGTGGAGCCGCAGCAGCTCGCGGGCTGACCGGAAGCCGCGACAACGAAACACGACCCCGAAGGAGACCGGTCCAGGCCCGACCGACACACGCTGCTGCGCACCGCTGGGGGCAGGGCCCCGGCAGGGGAACCCTCGAGCCAATTGTGTGGCCGACCACGTCGACGCCCGCTGGCAGATCGAGGCAGCCCCGGACGAACACACGGGAATGCGGTAGCCAACCCGCGCATCAGAGTCTGCTCACCGTCGTCTCAGCGGCTCTGCCCCCTGCGCTGCGCGACAGCCATGCACTTCTGAACTCCGCGGGTGCGGCGGAGGCTGCACGGTCACGCCGATAGGCGTTGACGACGAACATCAGAGTTGGTGATCTTGCCCGCCGAGCCGGTGTATTGGCGCGCTACGCCGCAGGACGACTTGCCCTGCTTCAGGAAGCCGGTCTCGTCGAGCACCAGCACGGCGTCCGGGTCGGCCAACGCCTCCAGCGCGTAGCCGCGCACCACGTCGCGCAGCGCGTCCGCCTCCCAGCGGCCCCGGCCGAGGACCGCCTGCTGGCGCCACGGCCCGGCGTCGCCCGCCGCCTCGGCGCGCATCCATCCAGTCTTGCGCCGCTCGGGGCCGAGCAGGCCGTCGAGGAACGCCGCGGCGGAGCGCGCCATCCGCTCCTGCGCGAACAACGGCCGCATCCGCGCTTTGACCTCCCGCAGCGACGAGGCCCAGAGCTCCAGCGTCGCCTCGAAGGATGCACCCGCCATCGCGCCCGCTCCCCATCAAACGCCAGGGGAGCAGGCCGCGAGCTAAACAGCAACTGTAATGCTAGGTGTCAGGTCGTGAGACCTCCTTGGCGCTTTCAACGGCCCGCATGGCTTCGGCCATGACGCCCGGATCGGGTGGCTTGTGGCGCGGGTTGGCGAGCTTCGGCTCCTCGGCCAGCCTGGCGCGGGTGACCTCATCAGGCGACCTGCCTTTCAGCACGCGCTGCGGCCGGGCGTTGTAGGCCTGGTTGTAGCCCTTGAGCAGGCGCTCGAGGTCGCGGTGCGAGCCGACGGTGATGGTCAGCACCTCGCGCTCGATGCGGCCGTTGAAGCGCTCCGCCATGCCGTTGGTTTGCGGCGTGTAGGGCTTGGTGGTGCGGTGCTGCGCGCCGAGGGCGGCGCAGGCCTTCGAGAAGGCGCCGGTGGTGAAGCAGGAGCCGCGGTCGGTCAGCACGTGGGTCAGGCGGAAGGGGAAGGCGGCCGCGGCCTCGCGCAGAAAGGCGGTGGCGCTCGGCTCGGTCATGTCCTCCTTGACGGCGAGATGGACCGAGCGCGAGCAACGGTCGATGGCGACGTAGAGGTGGCGCTTGCGGAACCCGCGGCCGCCGACATGGAGCTTGGGCAGTTGCTTGATGTCCATGTGGACGAAGCCGAGGTCGTAGTCGCGGAACCGGCCCTGGCCCTTCCTCGGCCGGTCGTCCGGGTAGAGGGGCGGCAGGTCGGAAAGGCGGTGCAGGCCCTCGGCGCGCAGGATGCGCCAGACGCTGTGCCGGTTCAGGTGCGGCAGGAAGTGCCGCAGCGCGAAGGTCAGGTCGTCGAGGGCGAAGCGGGTGGCGCGGCGGACCGTGCAGACGATGGCCCGTTCCTCTTCGGTCGCCCGCCAGGGCAGCTTGTGCGGCCGGGCGGAATGGTCGAGGCGGTCTTTCGGGCCGCGCTTGCCAGCCCGTTGACGAATTCGCCCTGGCTTGATTCCGTCCCGTACGGCGAGGTGGGCGGGTGTTGGATGGCGCTGGGTCGGCAGCGGGATCGACAGTCGGAGATGCTGGTGACCTGGTCGGAGCTGCCTCGCTCGCCGGGCCATGTTTTCTACGACCGGCTGCAGTCGGAGCTCATCGCCGCCGGGTTCGACGGCTTCGTCGAGGGGCTTTGCGTGCCGCACTACGCCACGCGGCGGGGCCGGCCCTCGCTGCCGCCGGGGCGCTACTTCCGCATGCTGCTGGTCGGCTACTTCGAGGGCATCGACAGCGAGCGCGGGCTGGAGTGGCGCTGCGCCGACAGCCTGTCCCTGCGCGAGTTCCTGCGGCTCGGCACGACCGAGCCGGCGCCCGACCACTCGTGGCTGAGCAAGACCCGCTCCAGGCTGCCGCTGGAGGTGCACGAGGCGGTGTTCGCCTGGGTGCTGCAGCGGCTGGCCGAGCACGGCCTGATCCAGGGCGAGCGGATCGGGGTGGACGCCTCGACGATGGAGGCCAACGCCGCCCTGCGGGCGATCGTGCGGCGCGACAGCGGCGAGGGCTATCGGGAGATGCTCGAGCGGCTGGCCGCCGAGAGCGGGATCGCGACGCCCACGGCCGAGGACCTGATCCGGCTCGACCGCCAGCGTAAGGGCAAGCGGCTATCCAATGCGGACTGGACCTCGCCGACGGACCCGGAGGCCAGGATCGCCAAGCTGAAGGACGGCCGCACGCACCTGGCCTACAAGCCCGAGCACGCGGTCGACCTCGACACCGGCGCGGTGGTCGCGGCCGAGATGCATCCTGCCGACCGGGGCGACACCGCGACCCTGCCCGACACTCTGGAGAGTGCCGCTCGGCACCTGGCTGCGGTCGAGGCGGCGCCGAGCGCAGAGGTCCCTGCCGAGATGGTGGCCGACAAGGGGTACCACTCGCGCGAGGTGCTGAAGTCGCTCGATGACGGGCCCTGGAAGACCCGGATTGCTGAGCCCAAGCGCGACGGCTTCTCGCGCTGGCACGGCGACGATGCTGCCCGCCGTGCTGTCGTCAACAACCGCACCCGCCTGCTGTCAGGTGTCGCCCACGTCGCGTTCAAGCTGCGCGCCGAGGTGGTCGAGCGGGGCTTCG
>CADCTL010000248.1 GCA_902805625.1 uncultured Acetobacteraceae bacterium | reverse complement strand
GCCCGCCTGACGCGCCCGACGGGCCGCCGGCGGCCGATCCGCAACCCCGGCGGCGCCGTCGTGTCCGGCGCGCGGCCCGGCCCCGGAGCGGCGCGCCCGCCGTCAGCGGAACAGCGAGGGCAGCCACAGCGAGAGCGCCGGCACGTAGGTGACCAGCAGCAGCACGGCTAGGCAGGCCGCGTAGAAGGGCGGGCTGGACTTCGTCGCCTCCCACATCGAGACCTTGCCCACCGCGCAGGCCACGAACAGCACCGGCCCCACCGGCGGCGTGATGGTGCCGATGCCGAGGTTCAGGATCAGCATGATCCCGAAATGCACCGGGTCCATCCCCATGGCCTTCACCACGGGCAGGAAGATCGGCGTGCCGATCATGATGAGCGGCGCCATGTCCATGAAGGTGCCGAGCAGCAGCAGGGCCAGGTTGATCAGCAGCAGCGTCAGCAACGGGTCCTCGGTGATGCCGCGCATCAGCGCCACCGTCTGCGCCGGCACCTGCAACAGCGCCATGAGCCAGCCGAAGGAGGTGGCGGTGCCGATGATCAGCATCACCATGCCCGTGGTGCGCGCGGCCCCGCCGACGGCTTCCGTGAAGCCCCGCCAACTCATCCCCCGGTACACCAGCGTCGTCACCAAGAGGGCGTAAAGCACGGCGACGCAGGCGCTCTCGGTCGCGGTGAAGACGCCGGAGCGGACGCCGGCGAAGATGATGACGATCAGCATGAGGCCCGGCAGCGAGCCGGCCAGCAGCCGCAGCAGGATCGCCCAGCCCGGGAAGCTCTCGCGCGGGTAGCCGCGGCGGATCGCCACCAGCCAAGCCACGACCATGAGGGCGACCATCAAGGTAAGGCCGGGCAGGAGGCCCGCGGTGAACAGGTCCGCCACGCTGATCGCCCCGCCGGCGGCGATCACGTAGAGGATCATGTTGTGGCTCGGCGGGATCAGCAGGTCGATCAGCGCGGCGTTGGCGGTGAGGTTCACCGCGTAGTCGGGCGCGTAGCCTCGCGCCTTCATCTGCGGGATCATCACCCCGCCCACCGCGCTGGCGTCGGCCACGGCCGAACCCGAAACGCCGCCGAACAGGGTCGCGGCGACGATGTTCACCTGCCCAAGCCCGCCGCGCAGGTGCCCCACCATCGCGGCGGCCAACGCGACCAACTTGTCCGCGATGCCGCCGCGCATCATCAGGTCGCCGGCGAAGATGAAGAACGGGATTGCCAGCATGGAGAACACGTTCATGCCGGAGGAGAGCTGCTGGAACACCACCACCGGCGGCAGGTCCATGTAGAGCACCGTGGCCAGGGCCGAGGCGCCGAGCGCGAAGGCCACCGGCACCCCGATGAGCAGCAGCACGGCGAAGCCGCCGAGCAGGACGGTGAGTTCCACGGCGGCGTTCCCGGTCAGGCGTCGGTGAGGATCGTGTGCTCGGGCAGGCCGGCCGGCGCCCGCCCCGTGACGAAATGCGCCACCAACCGCTCCGCCCCGAACAGGGCTATCAGCAGCCCGCCGAGCGCGAGCGGCGCGTACTCCACCGCGCCGGGCAGGCCGAGCGTGGGCAGGGTCGCGTCCCACACCGTCCAGGCGAGTTCCGTCGCGTACCACAGCATCGCCAAGCCGAACGCCGTGACCACCGCGTCCGAAGCGAGGTCGAGCGCGCGCGCCAGCGGCGCCGGCAGGGCGTCGCGGAGCGAGCCGAAGCCCATGTGGAAGCCCTCGCGCACCCCCACCGCCGCGGCGCCGAGGATCACCCAGCCGAGCAGCAGCAGCGCGGAGGCCTCGGCCCAAGCCGGGGTGTCGTTCAGCACGAAGCGCCCGAACACGCCCCAGGCCACGACCACGGTCATGGCGACCAGCGCCGCGCCGGACGCCGCCAGCGCGATCCGGGCCACGGCGGCGAGAACGGCGGAAAGGCCGCGCGCGAAGGGCTCCACCCCGCTCAGGCCGCGCGGATGCGCTCGACGAGCTTCCGCAAGCGGTCGTCCCGCACGAACTGGTCGTACACCGGCTGCACCAGCTTGGCGAAGGCCTCCTTGTCGGCCGGAACCACCTGTGCGCCGCCGGCCTCCACCTGCCGCCGGGCGTCCCCTTCCAGCTTCACCCAGGCCTCGCGCATGACCGGCACGCTCTCCCGGGCGGCCTGGCGCACGATCTCCTGGTCCGCGCGCGGCAGGCGGTCGAAGGAGCGCTTGCTCATCGCCAGGATCTCGGGCGAGAGGCTGTGCTCGGTCATGGCGTAGTGCTTCGCCACCTCGAAGTGGCGGGAGGTGAAGTAGGTGGGCACGTTGTTCTCCGCCCCGTCCACCACCCCGGTCTGCATCGCCGAGTAGACCTCGCCGAAGGGCAGCGGCGTGGCGTTGGCGCCGAAGGCGCGCATCACCGCGACCCACATGTCGGACTGCTGCACGCGGACCTTCATGCCCTTGAGGTCCTCGGGCGCCCGCACCGGGCGGGCGCGGGTGTAGAAGCAGCGCGCGCCGGAATCGTAGTAGCAGAGCGTCACCAGCCCGTGCGCCGCGGTGCCGGCGCCGATCTCCTCGCCGATCGGCCCGTCCATCACCGCCTGCATGTGCGCGGTGTCGCGGAACAGGAAGGGCAGGCCGGCGACCAGCGTGGCGGGCACCAGGTTGTTGAGCGGCGCGGTGTTCACCCGCGTCATGTCGATCACGCCGAAGCGCGTCTGCTCCAGCGAGTCCTTCTCGTCGCCGAGCTGCCGGCTGTGGAACACCTGGATGCGGATGCGGCCGCCCGTCCGCTCCTGCAGGAGGCGGCCCATGTGCTTGACGCCCTCGATCGTCGGGTAGCCGTCCGGGTGGATGTCGGCCGAGCGCAGCGTGACGCCTTGGGCTTGCGCGCGGCCCGCGATGAACGGAGCGGCGAGGACGCCGCCGAGCACGGCGCGGCGGGTCGGTTCGATCCTGGGCACTTGTACGCCTCCTGTTTCCTCGGACCGGGCGGTCTGCGCCGCCTCGCACGTGGCCCTTCGGCACGATACGCAGGGTTCGCCGCCGGAGCCAAGCGCCCGGCGCGAACGCGCGGTCTTTCGTCGGCCGCCGTTTTCCCGTGCGGCCGGCGGCGCCCGATCCCGCCCCCGCTCGCCTATTCCGGACTCTTCTTGAACAGGACGACCTCCGCCCCGGTCGGGGAGGTGCCGCGGTGCTCCGCGCCGACCGGCACCACGCAGCACTGCCCGGCGGTGAGCATCAGCGTCCGGTCGCGGAACTCGACCTTGAACTCGCCGCTCCACACCACGACGGTTTCGGTGGAGTCGGGGTGGCTGTCCCAGCGGCCTTCCCCGCCGGCCGGCACGCGCACGAGCCGCACGTCCACGCCCCCCAGCGGCGCCGTGGTTTCGCGTTCACCGCGCGCCGCCAAGCCGGCGAAGCCGGCCGCGAAATCCACCTGCCCCTGATCCATGGCGTCCCCCTCCCGCGGCGGTCGCGGCCGCCGTCTCAGACCCGCGTCGAGATCCTGTGCCGGAGCCCCACCAGCAACTCCGCGCCGAGTATCAAGGCGGCGCCCGCCAGCGCCAAGCCCGCCGGCCCGGGGGTGGGCAGGCCGCCGAAGCCGCCGCCACGGGACCGCTGACGCTCGCGGAAGCCGCCGCTGGCCGTGGTGCCCTCCGGCACCGGCGCCATCAGCGCCCCTTCGCTGCGCGGCGCGGGCGGGGAAGCGCGGAGGAAGCGCCGCATGACCGCGCCGGTGGCGCGCGCCGTGGTGTTGGGCGCCAGCGCGTAGGCCACCTTGGCGGCGCTGGCCGACCAGCCCACCGCGACCTCGTTCCGCGGGCGGAGGGCGAGCCGCACCATCACCCGCGCCACCTCCTCCGGCGCGATGAAAGGGCCGCCCGGCGCCAGCGCCCGCCCTGACACGTTGGCGCCGTGCAGGAAGCCCGGCGTGTCCACCAGCGCCGGGAACACCGCCGACACACGGATGCCGGGCTGGTCCCGCAGCTCTTCGCGCAGGCTCGCGGTGAAGCCGCGCAGGCCGAACTTGCTGGCGGCGTAAGCGGCGGCGTAGGGCGTGGGCGACCAGCCGCCCATGGAGATCATGTTGATCAGCCGGCCGCTGCCCTGGCGCTTGAACACCGGCAGCACGGCGGCGCAGCCGTGCATGGTGCCGAACAGGTTGGCCTCGATCACCCGCCGGTGCAGCGACACCGGGGCGTCGGCGAAGGCGCCGAACACGCCGGTGCCGACGTTGTTCACCCAGACGTCGATGCGGCCGTGGGCGGCGAGCGCCGCGCGGGCCAGCGCGTCCACCGCCGCCTCGTCGGTGACGTCCGTCGGCACCGCGACGGCCTGCGCGCCGGCCGAGCGGCATTCGGCGGCGGCGGTTTCCAGCGGCTCGGCGCGGCGGGCGGCGAGCACGACGCGGGCGCCCCGACGGGCGAATTCGAGCGCGGTGGCGCGGCCGATGCCGGAGGAGGCGCCGGTGACGACGACGACGGCGTTGCGGAGGCTTCGCATGGTGCGGCTGACTCCCTGGGCAGGATCGGGTTCAGACGCAAGTGGACCCCAACGGGTTGCGGCGGTGCCGAAGACCCGATCGGGTCAGGCGCACCCTGGATGGACCGACTTACGGCCAGCGACGGTCGCCCGTCCCCTGCCTTCACCCCTCCGCGAAAGGCGGCTTCAACCAAAGCGGGTCCTTCAGCTTTCCGACGAAGGCCGCGTGCGCCGACAGTTCCGCCTCGGCGGGCTCGATCGGCCGCGGCGCCCGTTGCCGCGTGCCGCCGCCGAGCGCCGCCGTGGCCGGCGCGGCGATCGTGGTGGCGAGGGTGAGGCCGGGTTGCCGGCCGCCCATCAGTTCCAGGTAGACCTGCGCCAGGAGCTGAACGTCGAGCAGCGCGTTGTGGCTGGTGCGCATCGAGTTGTCGATGCCGAAGCGGCGGCACAGCGCGTCCAGGCTGTTCGGCATGCCGAGGAAGCGCTTCTTCGCCAAGGCCAGGCTGTCGATCATGCGCGCGCGGTCCAGCCTGTCCCGCTTCGCGCGCAGCAGTTCGGCGTCGAGGAAGCCGAAGTCGAAGGGCGCGTTGTGCGCGACGATCGGCGCGTCGCCGAGGAAGCGGAGGAACTCCTCCGCCTGCTCCGCGAACTTCGGCTTGCCGCGCAGCATCTCCGCCGTGAAGCCGTGGACGCGCGTGCTCTCCTCCGGCACGTCGCGCTCGGGGTCGAGCAGCGTGTGGAAGGTGCGGCCCGTGGGCATCAGGTTCGCCAGCTCGATGGCCGCGATCTCGATCACCCGGTCGCCCTTCAACGGGTCGAGGCCGGTGGTCTCGGTGTCGAGCACGATCTGGCGCGTCATGCGGGGCGGTATCCCTTCACGATGGCCCGGATGGCGCGCTGCGCGTGGAAGCGCGACAAGCCGGTGTGGACGACGTGGTCGGCGCGCCGGCGCTTCTCGGCGTCCGGCACCTGGCGCGCGAGGATGGCGCGGAGCCGTTCGGCCGTCATGCCGGGGCGGCGCAGCACGCGGTGGCGCTGCACGGAAGCGGGCGCCGTCACCACGAGCACGGCGTCGCAGCGCCCGGCGCCGCGGGTCTCGTACAGAAGCGGGATGTCCAGGACCACCAGCGGCTCCGCCCGCCGCCGCGCGGCCGAGAGGAACCGGCGCTCGGCGTCGCGCACCAGCGGGTGGACGATGCGCTCCAGCCGCGTGAGCGCCGCCCCGTCGCCGAGCACGGCGCGGCGCAGCGCTTCGCGGTCCACGCGGGGGCCGCGCGGGGTGTCGCGCACCGTGCCGGGGAAGGCGGCGGCGATGGGCGCCACGGCGCGGCCGCCCGGCGCCTGCAAGCGGTGGACCGCGGCGTCGGCGTCGAAGACCGGCACCCGCAGGCGCCGGAAGGTGCTGGCCGCGGTGGACTTTCCCATGCCGATGCTGCCCGTGAGGCCCAGCACCCTCATCGCCGCGGTATGTCGGCCGCGACGGCGTCGCGCAGCGCCGCGTCCACGGCGGGCACCGCGCCGAACCAAGCCTCGAAGCCCGGCCGCGCCTGGTGCAGCAGCATCCCCAGCCCGTCCACGGCGGGGAGGCCCCGCGCCCGCGCCGCCGCCAGCAGCGGCGTTTCCAGCGGCACGTAAACGATGTCCGCCACCACCGCGCCGGCGGGCAGGGGCGAGATGTCCAGTTCCAGCGCCGGTTGCCCCGCCATGCCGAGGGAGGTGGTGTTCACCAGCAGGGAAGCCGCCTCCAGCGGCGGGCGCTCCGCCACCTCGACCGGCCCGCCGAGGCCGCGCGCCAGCGCTTCGGCCCGCGCCGGCGTGCGGTTCACCAGGACCAGGCGCGGGCAGCCGGCGTCGAGCAGCGCCGCCGCTATGGCGCGCGCCGCGCCGCCGGCGCCCAGCAGCACCGCCGGCCCGGCGGCCGCGCGCCAGCCCGGGACCGATTGCGCGCAGTTCTCCGCGAAACCGAAGCCGTCGGTGTTGGAGCCCTCGATCCGCCCGTCCCGGAACACCAGCGTGTTCACCGCCCCCGCGCGCTCCGCCGAGGGCGCCACGCGGTCGCAGACGGCGAAGGCCGCTTCCTTGTGCGGGATGGTGACGTTGGCGCCGCGGAAGCCGAGGTCGGCCAGCGCGCGCACCGAGTCGGCGAACCGCTCCGGCCGCACCGGCAGCGGCAGGTACGCGCCGTCCACGCCGTGCCGCTCCAGCCAAGTGCCGTGCAGCAGGGGCGAGCGGGAATGCGCCACCGGCCAGCCGAGGACGCCGGCGAGCTTGGCGCGACCTGAGAG
>CADCTL010000247.1 GCA_902805625.1 uncultured Acetobacteraceae bacterium | reverse complement strand
TGTGCTCTTCCGATCTTAGGAGAGCTTACGCCGGTCCTCGAAGGGGAAGTCGAACAGGGTCGCCAGCATCTGCACCGTCAGCTCGACGGAGACGCGGTCCACCCAGTTGAAGGTTTCGCCACGGGGCAAGCCGTCCAGGATGCGGCAGACGCGTTCGCGGATGATGCCCTCCAGCTTCGCCAGGTTGCCCGGCGCCACAATGGGCTGCACCGCCTTGCGCTGCTCATCGTGCTGCGGCGGGTCCATGGCGATGAACATGGGCAGGCGCAGGTCCTTGCGGCGGTCGCGGATGCTGATGCCGCCGAGCGAGGAGTCGGAGGACAGCGTCTTGTGCGCCAGCTCGGCTTGCATGATGTCGTTGTACTTGGTGATCGACCAGTGCGGGCCGAACATGCTCTCGGCCGTCCAGTGCACCGGATCCTCCCGCCGCAGCCGGCTGAAGTAGGGCATCCAGACGTCGTCGCGGAACAGGGCGGGGTCGCTGACGTCCAGTTTGTCGAGGGGTTGGCTCCGCGCCAGCAGCTCGTGGTCGATGTTCACCGGGGCGTTCATGGGCGTTCCTCCTTCCTCGTTTCGCGGCGGCGTGGTCAGTGCTGCGCTTCGGGCAGGCGCACCACCAACCCGTCCAGCTCGCCGTTCACCGTGATCTGGCAGGACAAGCGGGAGTTGGGCTGCGCGGTGGCGGCGAAGCTGAGCATGCTTTCCTCCTGCTCGTCCGGGCTGCCGGTGCGGGCTGACCAAGCCTCGTCCACGAAGACGTGGCAGGTGGCGCAGGCGCATTGGCCACCGCAGTCCGCGTCGATGCCGGGCACGCCATTGTCCACCGCGCCGCGCATGACGGAGAGCCCCTCCTCCACCTCAACCCGGTGCTCGGTGCCGTCGTGCTCGATGTAGGTGACCTGCGGCATGTCCTCTCCCCTGGGTTGTTCTGCGGGCGGCCAGCGACGTGCAGGGCGCGCGTGACGCCGCCCGCACCTTTACCGTCCGCGGCTCCCCATCGGCCGTGACGGGGACCACGCCAAAGCCGCCGCGCTCCGGATCATCGCCGCCGCCCCTACCGAAGGCGGCCCGCGCGGGTTGCGGCCGCGCGCCGGGCTGATACGGTCGGCACAGGCAGGCCCTCGTGCTCGTCGCCGCGACGGCAGAACGGCGGTGCGCCGATCGTTGGGCCGCACGTAACCGATCCTTGTCTGTTACCACCATCATTCATGGACTGCGGCGCCGTCAAGCGCCGTGCGGCGCTGACTCCCCCATCAAGCGGCTGGGCGGGCATTGCGAAGGACGAAGCGGCACCGGCATGGACGACCAACCTCCCCAGGCGCGCGATCGGGCCTCCATACCGCCGGGCTTCGTGCCGCGACCGGTCGGCGGCGGCTTCATGGAAGCCGCAGGGCCGCTCTACGTGCGGCGCGACGCCGGCGGCCGCGGAGTCTTCGGCCTGCTGGTCGAGCCCCGGCATTGCAACGCCAAGGACATGTGCCACGGCGGCATGCTGGCGGCGCTGACCGACGTCGTGCTCGGCATCGGCGGGCTGGAACAGGCGGGGGTGAAGGGCTTCTTCATCACGGTGAGCCTGACGCAGGACTTCCTGGCGCCGGTGCCGCTCGGGTCCTGGATGGAAGCGGAGGTGGAACTGCTGCGCCGGACGAGCACGACCATGTTCGTCCAGGGCGTGTTCAAGGTGCGCGGGGAACCGGTGCTGCGGTCGAGCGGCGTTTTCCGCCTGCCACGGCCGGAAGGCTGATGCGGCGCCTCTTGGCCATGCTAGGCTGATTGTGGGGAGCCGTTCCTCAGGGGATCGTCCGATGCCGCAACCGCAGCCTTACATGCTGCTGACGGGCGCCAGCCGCGGCATCGGCCACGCCACGGTCAAGCTGTTCATGGAGCGCGGCTGGCGCATCCTCACCGTGTCGCGCCAGCCCTTCTCCGAGGAGTGCCGCTGGCCGAGCGCGCGGGAGAGCCACCTGCAGGCGGACCTCGCCGACATCGACCGGCTGGACGAACTCGCCGCCGAGGTGCGCCGGCGGTTGCCGGACGGCGCCCTCCACGCCCTGGTGAACAACGCGGGCATCTCACCCAAGGGCGAAGGCGGCGCGCGGCTGGGCGTGCGCGGCAGCGACGCCGCGCTCTGGACGAGCGTGCTCAACGTCAACCTCGTTTCGACCGCACTCCTCGCCCGCGCGCTGTTCCCCGAGTTGCGTCGGGTGCGCGGCTCGATCGTGAACGTGACGTCCATCGCCGGCTCCCGCGTGCATCCCTTCGCCGGCACGGCCTACGCCGCGTCCAAGGCGGCGCTCGCGTCGCTGACCCGGGAAATGGCGCACGAGTTCGGACCGCACGGCGTCAGGGTGAACGCCATCGCGCCGGGCGAGATCGACACCGCGATCCTTTCCTCCGGCACCGAGGACATCATCGAGCGCGACGTGCCGATGCGCCGCCTCGGCGACGCGCGCGAGGTGGCGGAAACGGTCCACTTCCTGTGCACGGAGCGGTCCTCCTACATCAACGGCGCCGAAATCCACATCAACGGCGGCCAGCACGTTTGACCGGCGCGCCTGCAGCCCCGGCGCCGGTCGCGCGTTGACGGCGGATGGCGAGTGATCCCGAGAGCGGCTGGCTGCCGATCGAGGCCTTGGACGACGAGCAGGCCCGCCTGCAGGACGCCAGCGGGGCGGAGGCGGAGCGGCTCCTTGCCTTGCCGGAGCGGGCGATGGTGCTGGAGCTGATGCGCCTCGCGCGGGCCGATGCGAATGTGAAAGCGCCTTTGCGGCCCGCGGATCTCGCGCGGGTGCTGGCGCGCTTCGCGGGCGAGGAGATGCCGAGCGCGGAGGCGCTTCGTCGAGACTTTCCGGGCCTCACCCGGGAGGCCGGCGTTCCGGGCGCGTGAGCCCGGACCGGCTGGAGATCAGCCCCTTCTCCCTTGCTCCCGGCCCCTTCCGATCGCCGCACAGCCGAGCAGCCGTTGCGGGTGCCTCGAGGCGTTTGGCCGCGGCCGAACACGGCCGGTGGAGCACCGCGAAGCTTCAGGGCGCTCCGCCATGGGCACGGCGCCGCGAACGGCGCGCTGCCGCGTGCGCGGCGAAGGCCGCCGCGATGACCGCCGCCGAGACCCCGGTGGTCAGCGTGCCCAGCGCGTAGATTTCGGGCGTCGTGGCCGTTGTGGTCAAGCCTTGCAACTCCAGCGGCAGCGTGTTGGCCTCGCCCATCGCCTGGGAGGAGCGCGCGATCTCGTCCCAGGACAGGGTGAAGCCGAACAGCGCGACGCCCACGAGGCTCGGCGCGACCAGCGGCAGCACGGCGTGCCGGAACACGCCCCAGGGCGAGGCGCCGAGGTCGCGCGCCGCCTCTTCCACCTCAGTGGGAAAGCGGTTGAAGACGGCGAACATGATCAGGATGCCGAAGGGCAGCGTCCAGGTGAGGTGGGCGCCCAGGCCCGAGGTGAACAGCCCCATGGCCGTCGTGTGGTCCTCCGCGCCCAGCCAAGCGGGCAGGCGGCCGACTTCCGCCAGCGCGCGCACCGCGTCGTCCAGGATGCGGAACTGCAATGCGATGCCGAGCGAGACGGCGATGGAGGGCACGATGAGGCTCGCCACCACGAGCTGGAACAACGCCGCTTCTCCCCGGAAGCGGCGCCGGAAGGCGTAGCCGCCGAGCAGCGCCACCACGGTGGTGAGCACCATCACCGCCAGCCCGAGCCGGAGCGAGCGGCCGAAGGCGGACCAGATGTCCACCACGCCCGCGCCTTCGAACAGCCGCGCGTACCAGTGGAGCGAGAGGCCGTTCATCGGGAAGGTCAGCCCGCCCTCCGGCCCCTGGAAAGACAGGACCAGGATGGTCAGCGTCGGGCCGTAGAGGAAGGCGACGAACGCCGCGAACACGGCGCCGAGCCACCAGCGGGAGGCGGCGGCCCCCGTCACAACTCGCGCCGCACATCCACGAGGCGCGTGAGCGCCGCGATCATCAGCAGCACCACGGCCAAAAGCACAACGGACTGCGCCGCGGCCGCCGGGAACTGGAGGTACGCGGCGTGGGTCTGGATCGCCTTCCCGACGGAGGCGATCTGCTGGCCGCCCATGACGCCCACGGTCACGAAGTCGCCCATCACCAGCGTCGCCACGAAGATCGCGCCGATGGCCAAGCCGGGCTTGGACAACGGCAGGACCACATGGACGAGGGTTTGCCGGCCGGTGGCCCCGGCGTCGCGCGCCGCCTCGATCAAGCGCCGGTCTATGCGCATCAAGCTGTTGAACACGGGCACGACGACGAACAGCGTGTAAAGGTGGACGAAGGCCAGCACCACCGCGAATTCGGAGTAGAGCAGCCAATCCAAGGGCCGGTCCACCGCGCCGGAGCCGAGCAGCGCCCGGTTAACCACGCCTTCGCGGCCGAGCAGCGGTATCCACGAGATCATGCGGATCACGTTGGAGGTGAGGAAAGGCGCGGTGCAGAGCAGGAAAAGCGCGGTGCGCGCGCTGTCCGAGCGGACGTGGAAGGCGAGGAAGAAGGCGACCGCGAAGCCGAGCGGCAGCGTGACCGCGAGGGTGAGCGCGCAGAGCTTGAACGTCGAGACGTAGGTGCGGAGCGTCGAACAAGCGCCGCCGGACAGGCAGCCCTCGAACATCTCGCGGTAATTCCGCAGCGTCACGTCGGGGACAAGGGTGAACTCGGTGTAGTCCCACAGGCTGACAGCCGCAGTGACGAGCAACGGGAGCACGAGAAAGAGCAACAGCACAAGGGCGAGCGGGGCGGCCTGGAGGAACGGCGCCGCGCCCGGGCCGACGGCGGGCCGCCGGGACCGCGCGGCGATCCCGGCCTCGGGCGACAGCGGCGCGGCGGCGTCCAGCACCGCCGCGCCGGCCGCGTCAGGCCGCGATGAACTCATTCCATTTCCTCACCATGTAGTCGTTCTCGTCCATGACCGCGTTCCAGCAGGCGACCGAGCCCATGCGTTGCTCGAAGCTGCCGCCGTCGCGCACCGCGCCGGCCTTCTCCATCACGGTGCCGTCCGGCGCGCGGATGTCCCGCTCGGCCGGCTTGCCCTCCATCCAGAAGGCCCACTCGTAGGGCTCCATGTGCTTCTGCGCCGTGGAGAGCACCGCCGAGTAGTAGCCCTGGCGGTTGAGGAATGCGCCGGCCCAGCCGGACAGGAACCAGTTGATGAACTCGTAGGCCGCGTCCTGCCGGCGGCCGGTGGTGGTGCGCGGTATGCCTATGCCCTGCGCCCAGGCCCGGTAGCCCTCCTTCAAGGGCTGGTACACGCAGGGCACGCCCATGGACCGGACCTTGGTGACGGCGGGCGACCACATGGACTGGATGACCACCTCGCCCGAAGCCATCAGGTTCACGCTCTCGTTGAAGTCGCGCCAGAAGGCGCGGAACTGGCCGGCACGCTTGGCCTCGGTGAGCGCCGCCATGGTCAGGTCGATCTCGGCGCGGGTCATGTTTCCCTTGTCGGCGTAGCGGTGGCGGCCCGAAGCCTCCACGGCCATCGCCGCGTCCATGATGCCGATGGCGGGCACGTTCAGGATGGAGGCGCGGCCGCGGAACTCCGGGTTCAGCAATTCGGCCCAGGACTCGATCGGCCGGCTGACGCGGTCCGGCCGGATGCCCAGGGTGTCGGCGTTGTACACTGTTGGAATCAGGGTCAGCCACTCGGTCGGAGCGCCGGCGAAGGTCTTGGCCTCGCGCCCCTCCAGATAGAGGATCTTCCACGGCGCCAAGCCCTGGCTGCCGAGCTTGCGCCCGCCGACTTCGCCCCGCGTCAGCACCGGCGTCATCTCGCTCGCCAACGGCAGCCGCTTGGCGTCGAGGCCGATGATGTTGCCGGTCGGCAGGATGCGCCGCGCCATCCAGACCTCGAGGTCCATCACGTCGAAGCTGTTGGGCTGCGTCACCGCACGGCGGACCACGTCGTCCGAGGTGACGGCGATGTACTCTACGACGATGCCGAGTTCCTCGTGGACCTTGTCCTTGATGGCCCGGTGCTGGTTCACGGCCGTCCCGAGAAAGCGCAGCGTGACCGGTCCTTGCGCATGCACCGCCGGCGCCGCCAACGTTCCCGCGGCGGCCGCGGCGCCGCCGAACAGCAACGCGCGCCGCGGCGCCGTGGCCCCGACCGTCCTGGCCCCTTCGCTATTCGTCATGTGCCTCTCCGTCCCATTCCTATTCGGCCGCGAGCGGGCGCGCGTCAGCGCTGTCCCAGGTCAACCCGACGCGGTCGCCCGGCGCGACGCCCCGCGCGCGGTACTCCGCCTCGTCCAGCAGCGCCGTCAGGTGATCCGGTCCGGCGTCCGCGTCCGAGAGGGTCAGCGCGAAGCCGGTCCCGGTGTACTCCACCGCGCGCACGACGGCGTCCAACGCGCCCGGGGCGCCGAACGGCGCGAGGCGCGTGCGGTCGGAGCGCACGGCGATCGGACCGCCAAGCCCCGCCACGACGTTGTGCCCGCCCATGAAGCGCGCGGCGAAGACGGTGCGGGGACGGTCGAACAGGTCCTCGGGCGTGCCCTGCTGCTCGACCCGTCCGGCGCGCATCAGCACCACTAGATCGGCGAGCGCCAGCGCTTCGTCCTGCGAATGGGTGACGTGGACGAAGGTGATGCCGAGTTCGCGGTTGAGGCGCTTGAGTTCGGCGCGGACGCGGCCGCGGAGGAACGGGTCGAGCGCCGAGAGCGGCTCGTCCAGCAACAACGCCGATGGATTGGTGACGAGCGCGCGGGCCAGCGCCACCCGCTGCTGCTGTCCGCCCGAGAGCTGCGCCGGGAGGCGGTTGGCGAAGGCGCCCATGTCCACCAGTTCCAGCACCTCCCGCGCGTGGGCGTGGCGTTCGGCCTTGGAAACACCGCGCATTCGGAGGCCGAAGGCCGCGTTGTCGAGCGCGGACAGGTGCGGGAACAGCGCGTAGGACTGGAACATCATCGCCGTGCCGCGGCGGGCCGGCGGCAACCCGGTGACGTTGGCGCCGTCCAGGATGACGTCGCCCTCCGTGGGCTCCTCGTGGCCGGCGAGCATGCGCAGCGTGGTGGTCTTGCCGCAGCCGGACGGGCCGAGCAGGCAGCAGTAGGAGCCGGCGGGGATGCGCAGGTCGAGCGCGTCCACCGCCGCGGCCGCCGCGCCGAAGCGCTTGGTGACGGCAGCGAACTCGATCGCCCCGCGGCGGCGGAGGCCGCCGCCGGCGACGGGCGCGGGCGGCTGGGAGCCGGTGGTCGGCGCGCCTGCACCGAGTCCGCGCGCCGGCGCCGCTTCCACGGCACCGCGCCGTTCGTTCTTCGTCACGAGGTGCATCACTGGACCGGTGTTCATCCCTCCCCGCCTGAAGGCGCGCCCACGCCGACTAGCGTGTGCAATACTGCACGAAGCATGACTGCACGAAGCATGCCAGCTCGGCGAAGACGCCCCGGCAAGGGTGGAGCGGCCCTGGTGGCGCGGCGGCCTGCCACCCTAGGGGGCAGCGAGCGGCCGTTTTTTGGGCGCGGCCGCTACTTCGTGCCGTACAGCCGGTCCCCGGCGTCGCCGAGGCCGGGGCGGATGTAGGCGTGGTCGTCCAAGCCGCGGTCCACGGCGCAGGTGAAGACCGGCACCTCCGGGTGCGCCTCGGCCATCACGCCGAGGCCCTCCGGCGCGGCGAGCAGGCAGGCGAAGCTGATCTGCTCGGCGCCGGCCTGCTTGACGCGCTCCACGGCCGCGGCGGCGGAGTGGCCGGTGGCCAGCATAGGGTCCACCACGATCACCGCTCGGTGGCGCACGTCTTCGGGCAACTTCAGGTAGTACTCGACCGGCACCAGCGCCGAAGGGTCACGGTACAGGCCGACATGCCCGACGCGGGCGGAGGGCACGAGGTCGAGCATCCCTTCCAGGATGCCGTCGCCCGCGCGCAGGATCGAAACGAAACACAGCTTCTTGCCGGACAGGATTGGCGCGTCCATCGCCTCCAGCGGCGTTTCGATGCGCTTGGTTTCCAACGGCAGGTCGCGCGTGACCTCGTAGGCCATCAGAAGGCTGATCTCGCGGGCCAAGCGGCGGAACTCGCCGGTGGAGGTTTGGCGCTGGCGGAGCAGCGTCATCTTGTGCTGCACCAGCGGATGGCTGACGAAATTGAGGCGCGGGTGCGGCGGGTTCGCGGTCATCGGCGCGGACTCCTCAAAACACGGTGCCGTCGCTGACGACGCGGAGCGGCGGACCGCCGTTGGGGCGGAGCGCGGCGGCGACGCGGCGGCCGGCGGCCCAGGTGCCGCCCTCCAAAATGCGCGCCAAGGGCATGTCGGGGCGACCGAGGCGCATGCGGACACCCTCGGCCACGCGGTCCAGCAGGGCGACGGTGAGGGCGCGCCACTCGACGACGGCTTCGTGGGAAACGGGAAGCGACGCCTCGGCCAGCGCGGGGTCGCGCAAGGCCAGGACGCCGAGGTCGAGGAAGAGGCCGCCGTTGCGGTACTCGGGCAAGCCGGTGAGCTCGTCGAGGCTGTGGACGGGAACGCCCGCATCCTCGAACACCTCGACGAGCGAGTAGGCGAGCCACTGCGACAGCTTGTGGAAGGGCACGAGACCCGGCGCCGGTCCGCCGGGCGCGGCGAGCGGATGCCGCCAAACGTCGCCGAGGCCGACGGCGCCGAGCGCGAGCCGCCCCGGCCAGATCGGGCCGAAGGCGTCGAGCACGGCCGCCAGGATGACGCGCGCCGGCAGCCCCTCGGCAGTCGCTCGGCCGAGCAAGCGGTCGTACAGGCCCCCTATCCGCGGCGGGTCGGCGCCGAACAGGTCGGGACGGGCACCGAGCGCCGCGCCGAGATTGCGCATCAGCGCCGCCCGGCCCTCCAGCCCTTCAAGCGGGTTGTCGGGTCCGGCCTGGAAGGCGCGGCCGAGCGCCGCCGCGTCGAGGCGCGAAAGGCCGTCGGCGTCGGCCCGCAGCGGACGCCGCGCGGAGTCGCCGGAGAACAGGCCGGTGCGGAACGCGTCGAGGCTCGCCACCGCGAGGCCCTCCGAACGGCGGAGGACGGCGCCGGTGCTGGGCTCCGTGTAGAGCCACGCCGCGCCCGCGCCGGCGTCGAGCAGCACGCTGACGACGCAGAGCTCGACGCGCAGCCGCGCGGTCTCCGCCAGCCCCAGGCCACCCAGGTCGGCGGAGAGGGCTCCCCAACGGTCGCGCCCGCCCGCCGCGAAGTGGCGCCAGCGCGCGTGGTAGGGGATGGCGCCGTCCGGATGGCGCTCGCGGATTGTGTCCACGACGCAGTCCGCCGCCGCGCCCAGCCGCTCCGCCCGCAACGCGAAGTGCTGCAGCCGGTCCGCCTCGGCGAGCGCGAGCAGCGCGTGGCACCGCGCGCGGATCGTCTCGGGGCGGCGCAGCAGCGCGACGGCCGCCGCCGCTTCAGCCGAGGAGGTCACGGCCCTTGGCGCGCGCCAGCTCCTCGGCGTCGGGGACGCGGTCGGTGAAGTAACCGGCGGCCTTTTTCGCGTCCATCTCCACCTGGGCGTCGGCGGGGATCAGCCCCTCGGGGATCGGGACGCGCGCCACCACCTCGATGCCGCTGTCCACGATCGGGTTGAACTTCATGTTGCTCATCGAGACCAGCTCGTCGATGCGCGACACGCCGAGCCAGTGCAGCACGTCCGGCATCAGCTCCTGGAAGCGCATGTCGGGGACGCCCGCGACGCATTCGGTGCGCTGGAAGTAGCTCTCGGCGCGGTCGCCGCCCTCTTGCCGCTTGCGGGCGTTGTAGACGAGGAACTTGGTCACCTCGCCGAGCGCCCTGCCCTCCTTGCGGTTGTAGACCATGACGCCCACGCCGCCGCGCTGCGCCATGGCGATGCAGACCTCGACGCCGTGCGCGAGGTAGGGGCGGCAGGTGCAGATGTCCGAGCCGAACACATCCGAGCCGTTGCACTCGTCATGGACGCGGCAGGCGATGCGCGTCTCCGGGCGGCCGAGCAGGCCGGCGTCGCCGAACAGGTAGACCGAGGTGCCGCCGATGGGCGGCAGGAACACGCGGAGGTCGGGCCGCGTGACCAGTTCGGGGAACATGCCGCCGGTCTGCTCGAAGAGGGCGCGGCGCAGCGCCGCTTCAGCGATGCCGAAGCGCTCGGCGACGCCGGGGAGCCACCAGACGGGCTCGATGGCTATCTTGGTGACGCGCACGTCGCCGGCTTCGGTCAGAACCTCGCCGTCGGCGGCTAGGCGGCCGGAGCGCATCGCCAGGCCCACCTCCGGCATGTTCATGCGCGCGCGGGTGACGGCGATGGTGGGGCGGATGTCCCAGCCGGAGGCGATCCGGGCGGCGAAGGCTTCCGAGGTGACATGGCCCCAGGGGTCGAGCGAGACGATCCGGCGCGGGTCCGCCCACCGCGGGAACGGGCCGATCGGGACGGCTGGCTTCGTGTCGCTGAAGTCGGGGCGGTGGTCGGCGCGGAGCTGGCCGGCGGCGACCGCCAACGCCCGGTACAGCGAGTAGGCGCCGGAGTGGGTTCCGATGGCGTTGCGGCCGCCGGGATTGTTCAGCGTCGCCACGATGGGGCCACGGACGGCGGGATCGGGCGCCCCCCACAGGACCGGGGACGCGATGCCGCCGGCGGCGGGGTGCGAGGTGAGGACGATCGGCCGAGAACTGCGGGCGCCGTCATGGAGGCGGTTCGGGCCGTTCATCTGCCTTGTTCCGATTTCGATGCGACCCGAGGTTATAGCCGTTCGCGCTCCAGGGGAAACTCTGTTGTGTGGAGGCGCGGGCGGATTGCGCGCCCGCCGACCCGCCCCGCGACGGTGCGCGTCACCCGGCCCTGGCCCGCGCGGTCGCCGGCACGTCTACGGCGCCGTCGGCGGCGAGGACCACGCCGTAGTCGCGCCGCGCGGCCTCGGCCGGGAGCAGGCCGTCCAGCACGTCGGCGCGCACCGCTTCCGGGTCGCGTTCGAACGGGTCGCCGTAGCCGCCGCCGGCGGGGCCGACGCAGACGAACAGGTCGCCGGCGCGGACCGGCATGTGCGGCGCCTTGGAAGGCAGCGCGCGCTCCGTCCCGTCCGCGCGGCGGAGCGTGAGGGCGGCCGGCGCGCCGTCCCCGCCGCCGGCGAAGCCCCACGGGCGGAAGCGGTGCCCTTCGCCCTCCACCGAGGCGCCGCCGTCCTCCAGGAAGCGGAACTCGCGCACACTGCCGAGGCCGCCGCGGAACCGACCCGGTCCGGCCACGCCTTCGCGCAACTCGTAGCGCTCCACGCGGAGCGGGAGGTGGCTCTCGATGTCCTCGACTGGGTTGTTGCGCGTGTTGGCGTAGAGCGTGTCCACCGCGTCCATGCCGTCCGCGTCCGGGCGGCCGCCGTAGCTGCCCTCGAAGATCTCCATGTGGACCCAGTGCGAGCCGCCGCGCAGGCCCGAGAAGGCGATGACCTTCAGGTTGCCTATGCCGGCCGAGACCTGCCCCGGCACCGCCTGCGCCAGCGCCTTCATCACCGTGTCGGCGAGTTGGTTGCCGGGCGCGAAGCGCGCGATGGTGGGCGCCGGGAATTCCGGGTTGGCGAGGCAGCCGCGCGGGGCGACGATCTCGATGGGCCGCGTCAGGCCCTCGTTGACCGGGATGTGGCCGTGGACCGCCGTGTCCAGCAGCACGGAGCGAACCGTCAACCAAACCGCCACGTCCACCGTGCCGGCGAAGGGCATGTTGATCGGCCGGTCGGGCACCTGCGGCGCGGTGCCGGTGAGGTCCACCACCAGCCCGTCGCCGCGCTTGGTGATCGTGGCCACCAACGGCAGCTCACGCCGCGCCGGGTCGGGGTCGTCGAGGAAGCCGTCGATGCGCGTTTCGGCGCGCCAGGAGCCTTCGGGCAGGCGGGCGATGGCCTGGCGCATCAGCCGCTCGGCGTGGTCCATCAGCGCCTCGCAGGCGGCGCGGAAGGCGGGCAGGCCCCACTGCCCGACCAGCGCCGCCATGCGCTCGGCGCCGATGCGGCTCGCGGCCACCTGCGCCTCCATGTCGCCCACCACTAGGTCGGAGGCGCGGAGGTTGTCGCGCAGGATCTGCCACACCGCTTCGTTTCGGCGGCCGGCGTCGTGGACTTTGATCGCTTTGAACTGGAGCCCCTCCGCATAGGCGTCGATAGCGTCCACGATGCCGCAGGAGCCGGGGGTGAGCGCGCCGATGTCGAGGTGGTGCGCGGTGGTCGCGGCGAAGCCGACCAGTTCTTCCCCGTGGAAAACGGGCACGATGAAGGCCACGTCCGGCCCGTGGCTCGCCCCGCCGTAGGGGTCGTTGTGCATGATGACGTCGCCGGGGCGGATCGCGTCGCCGCGGGCGCGCAGCGTGGCGAGGACGTTCTTGACATAGCCGGGGATCGGGCCGGATTGGAGCGGCGTGGACTGCGCCGACTCGGCGAGGCCCCTCCCCTCCGCGTCCACCAGGGCGGCGCCGAAATCCTCGCTTTCCCGGATGATCGAGGAGTACGACATCCGCATCAGCTTGTAGCCGATCTCGACGGCGATGTTCTCCAGCGCGCCTTGGATGACGCTGACGGTCACGGGGTCCATGCGCGGTGTTCCGCTCAAAGCGCGATGAGGAGGTTGCCGCCGGCCTCGGCGATCAGGGTGCAGCCGGGCGGCACCACGGTGGTGCTGTCCGTTTGCAGCACGATGGCCGGGCCGGGGATCGACTCGCCGACCGGCAGGCGGTCGCGCGCGAGGAAGGCGGTTTCGGCGCGCACCGGCCGGTTGTCGGCGCCGGCGAAGACCACGGGCGCGCGGCGCAGGGTGGCCTCGACCAGGGTGCCGCCGTGCCGAGGCTCTGGCCGGCCGAGCTTCGGGCGCGGGCCGAGGCCGGTGACGCGCAGGTTCACGATCTCCACCGGGCTCGCCGGGAAGGCGTGGCCGTACTCCGCGCGGTGCTGGGCGTGGAAGCGGTCGAGCGCGGCGGCGACCAGGGCTTCGTCCACCGCGCCCGCGCTGAACGCCACGCGCAGCTCGTATCCCTGGCCGGCGTAGCGCAGGTCGCCGGCGCGCTCGAAGGCCGCGCGGGCGGGGTCCACGCCGTCGAGCGCGAACTGGGCGGCGATCTCGGCCTCCATGGCGGCGAAATCGGCGGACATGCGCGAAAGGTCCAGCGCACCCGAGGTCTGGAACAGCGTGCGGACGGCGTCGTACTTCAGGTCCGTCGTCAGCAGGCCCATGGCGGAGGTGATGCCCGGGTGCGGCGGCACCAGCACCTCGCGCACGCCCAAGCCCCGGGCCACATCCACCGCGTGCAGCGGCCCGGCGCCGCCGAAGGCCACCAGCGCGTATCCCCTCGGGTCTATGCCCTTCTGCACCGTGCGGCCGCGGATGGCGTTGGCCATGTTGGCGTTGACGATGGTCAGCACGCCGAGCGCGGCCTCCTCGATCGTCAAGCGCAGTTCCGCAGCGAGTTCCCCGACGACGCGCCCGGACGCCGCCGGGTCCAGCGCCATCGCGCCGCCGAGGAAGTTGCCCGGGTCCAACCGGCCGAGCACGATGTTCGCGTCCGTCACCGTGGGCCTGACGCCGCCGCGCCCGTAGCCGGCCGGCCCCGGGACGGCGCCGGCCGATTGCGGCCCCACGCGGAAGGCGCCCCCAGCGTCCACCCGCGCGATGGACCCGCCGCCCGCGCCGATGGTGTGGATGTCGATCATCGGCGTCAGCAGCGGGAAGCCGGCGATCCAGGTGTCGCGCGCGGTCGCCTCCGCGAAGCGGCCGCCGGTGACGATGCCGATGTCGGCGGAGGTGCCGCCGATGTCCAGCGTGATCAGGTCCCCGCGGCCGGACAGCGCTCCGGCCCAGGTGCCGCCGAGCACGCCCGCCGCCGGGCCGGAGAGCATGGTCGCCACCGGCCGCTCCGCCACGCCCTGAGCCGTCGCCACCCCGCCGTTGGAGGCCATGATGTGCAAATCGGCGAGGAGGCCGGCCTCGCGCATCCGCCCTTCCAGGCGGCGGACGTAGCCCCGCACCTCGGGGCCGACGAAGGCGTTCATGGCGGCCGTGGTGAAGCGCTCGAACTCGCGGAACTGCGGCGCGATCTCGGAGGACAGCGTGACGAAGGCGTCCGGGTGCTCCTCCAGCACGATCTCCCGCGCGCGCCGCTCGTGCGCGGGGTTGAGGTAGGAGAACAAGAAGCAAACCGCGATCGACTCGACGCCGGCGGCGCGCAGCGCCCGCGCCGCCTCGCGCACCTCCTCCTCGGCGAGCGGCACCAGGACCTCGCCGCGCGGCGGGACCAGCCGCTCGCCCACCACGAGGCGGTGCCGGCGCTTCACCAGCGGCGTGTCCTGCCAGGGGATGCGCTGCTGGATGGAGTAGTGCTGCGGGCGCTGGTGGCGGCCGATGTGCAGCACGTCGCGGTAGCCGCGCGTGGTGATCATGCCGCATTCCGCGCCGCGGTGCTGCAGCGCGGCGTTGGTCGCGATGGTGGTGCCGTGCAGCACGTGCGCCACCCCGCTCGGCGCCACGTCGGCCGAGCGGCACAGGCCGAGGATGCCCTCGACCACCCCGACCGAGGGGTCCTCCGGCGTGGAGGAGACCTTGTGGATCGCGGTGCGGCCGGCTTCGGGCTCGGCCAGGACGAGGTCGGTGAAGGTGCCCCCGACGTCCACGCCGACGAGGATCACGGCGTCGCCCTCTCCGGGCTGGCCCCGCCGCGCGGGGAACGCCGCCGGAAGTCCCGCGCCATCTCCTCAAGCGTCACGAAGCGCACGCCCGGGTGCCGCAGCATGTGGGCGATCAGCCGCTCCAGCATCAGCAGCACCTGCGGGCGGCCGGAGACGTCCGGGTGGATCGTCATCGGCACCACGGCGTGGTCGTACTCGCGGTAGACGAAGTCGAAGTGGTCGCGCCAGATCTGCTCTAGCTGGTGCGGCGAAACGTAGCCGTGGCTGTTCGGGAAGCCCTTCACGAACATCATCGGCGGCAGGTCGTCGAGGTACCACGACGCGGGAATCTCGACGAGATCGGTTTCGCGCCCTTTTGTGAACGGCTTCATCCAGCTCTCCGCCGGCTGGCCGTAGTCGATCGGCGTCCAGGCGTCGCCGGTGCGGACGTAGTAGGGCAGGCAGTCGTGGTGCATCAGGCTGTGGTCGTAGGCGACGCCCCGCTCCACCAGTATCTCGATCGAGGTCGCCGAGACCTCCCACCACGGCGCGACGTAGCCCACCGGCCGGCGCCCCCAGTGCTTCTCAATCAGGCCGATGCACTTGTCGAAGATCGCCTCCTCCTGCTGGCGGGACAGGGCGAGCGGGTTCTCGTGGCTGTACCCGTGCAGGCCGATCTCGTGGCCGGCGGCGGCGACCATGTCGGTCTCGCGCGGGAAGCTTTCGACCGTGTGGCCGGGTATGAACCACGACTGCTTCAGGCCGAAGCGGTCGAAGAGCCGGAGCAGGCGCGGCATCCCCACCTCGGCGGCGAAAACGCCGCGGCTGATGTCGCCGGGGCTGTCCTCCCCCTTGTAGCTGCCGAGCCAGCCCGCCACCGCGTCGCAGTGGACGCTGAAGGCGCAGAGGATTTCCTTGGGCATCCTTTTCCTCCCTCGTCTGCAACGCGCGCACCGCACGGCGGCGGTGCCCACCGCCCAGCCATAGCCGCCGCACAGCGCCCGCTCCAGCCCCGAGCTTGCAATCCATGTGCCACCACGAAGCCAAGTCGAAAGGCCCCGAGCGCCCCGATCGAGGGCGCCGCCCCCGTGCCCTCCGGGTCTGCACCGGCCCGGTGCCGCTGGGGGCCTGCGGCTAGCACGCGGCTTGCATCGCCTGTCCCGCCCGAAACGGGTCGAACAAAAGGGATGCTCCACGATGAGCCTTGCACGCCGCGCCGGGGCTCTGGCCCTCGCCGTTCTGCTGAACGCGCCCACGCCGGCCTTCGCGCAACAGAAAACGCTGCGCATCGCCATGACCGCGGCCGACGTGCCGACCACCACCGGCATGCCGAACAACGGCTTCGAAGGCATGCGCTTCCTCGGCTTCCCGATCTTCGAGGGGCTGGCGCTTTGGGAGCTGTCGAGCTCCGACCGGCCGGCCACCTTGCGCCCCGGCTTGGCCGAGAGTTGGGAACAGGATCCAAACGACCCGAAGACCTGGATCTTCCACCTCCGCCAAGGCGTCACGTTCCACGACGGCACGCCCTTCAACGCCGACGCGGTCATCTGGAACCTGGACCGCTTCTTCAAGAACGACAGCCCGCAGTTCGAACCGGCCGGCAGCGGCATCACCCGCGCCCGCGTGACCATCATGCAGAGCTACCGCAAGATCGACGACCGCACGGTCGCCATAACCTCCACGCGGCCGGCCAGCTACTTTCCTTACATGCTGGTCTACGTGCTCCTCACCTCGCCGCAGTCCTGGGAAGGCGCCGGGCGCGACTGGGGCAAGGCGGCGCTGAACGCCGCCGGCACCGGGCCTTTCCGCCTGTCCCGCTTCGTGCCGCGGCAAAGCGCGGAGCTCTCGCGCAACGACAACTACTGGGACGCGGCGCGTAAGGCCAAGCTCGACCGCGTCCTGCTGCTGCCGATGCCGGAAGCCAACACCCGCCTCGCCGCCCTTCGCAGCGGCCAAGTCGATTGGATCGAGGTGCCGCCGCCCGACGGCCTCCCCAGCCTGCGCCAAGGCGGTTTCACCGTGACCACCGGCAGCTACCCGCACGTGTGGCCCTGGTTCTTCCAGATGGGCGGCGACACGCCGTTCCGCGACGTCCGCGCCCGTCAAGGGCTGAACTACTGCGTCGATCGCGCGGGGCTGGTCGGGCTGCTGAACGAGACGGCCGAGCCCTCGGTCGGCTGGCTCAAGCCGACGGATCCCGCCTTCGGCCAGCCCGCCAACCGCTACGCCTTCGATCCGGCGCGCGGCAAGGCGCTGCTGGCGGAAGCGGGCTTCACGCCGCAGCGGCCGCTGTCCTTCAAGGTGCTGATCTCCACCTCCGGCTCGGGGCAGATGCTGTCGCTGCCGATGAACGAGTACATGCAGCAGAACCTGCGCGAGGCCTGCGGGGTCAACGTCTCGTTCGAGGTGACGGAGTGGAACACGATGCTGGTCGCGCTGCGCAGCCCGCCCGGCAGCCCGACGCTGGGGGGCGCGGTGTCCATGAATCCGTCCTCCCCCAGCTCCGACCCCAGCGTGATGGTGCGCTACTTCTCGCGCGGGGGCTTCGCGCCCACCGGCTCCAACTGGGGCCAGTGGACGGACGAAGGCTTCGACGCGGCCATCGCCGACCTGGAAGGGGCGCGCGACGACGCCGCGGCGCAAGCGGCCTACGCCAAGGCCCACGCGCGGCTGGTGGACAACCCGCCCTGGCTCTTCATCGTCCACGACCTGAACCCGCGCGCCATGACGCGGCGGGTGCAAGGCTTCGTCAGCCCGCAGTCCTGGTTCGTTGACCTCACCTCGGTGGACTTGCGGTAGGCCGGGACGCCGGCGCGAAGGGAGCGGAGCCGCGCCGGCGTCTACGCGCGGGGACCGGACAAGAGGCAAAGGGCCAAGACTTGATCCCGATGTGACTGCGCCTTGTGCATCCGGCGAACACCGGCCGCCCAACCGGCCCGGTCCGGTTGGCACGCCTCTTGCTGCCTTTCCTTCCAGCGCAGCGCCGCACCCGCGGCAGCTCCGGTTGGCGTGCCATCGTCGGTGAGCGGGACGGGCGGCGCCTCCACGGCATCGCCCCTTCGCGGAGGGGAAAAGCCATGTGTGACCGCTACGGATCGGCCGTCCTGCCAAACCTCTCGGGCATGGCCACGGCCCCCGCCCCCAACCGCCGCGGCGCGCTGAAGGCGACCGCGGCCGCCGTGCTGACCTTCGCCGTCGGGCCGGGCTTCGGCGACGACGGCGCCCGAGCCCAAGGGCGCGGCCGGCTGCGCTCCACCCACGGCACCGGCTTCTGCAATCTCAACCTCTTCCTCGCCCAATCGCTGCAACTCGCGCGCGACGACGGGACGGAGATCCAGTTCATCAACACGCCCACCTTCGCCGAGCAGGTGACGTTCCTCGGGATGGGGCAGGTGGACGTGGGGCTGATGCCCTACACGAGCTTCATCGCCCTCTTCAACGCCGGCGCGCCGGTGCGCATCATCGCCGGCGGCGGCGTGGAGGGGTGCAGCATCGTCGCGCGCCCGGGCCTCGACACGCCGCAGAAGCTGCGCGGCAAGACCCTCGGCACCTTCCAGCTCGATACGCTAGAGGTGATGCCGTATGACTACCTCAAGAAGCACGGCGTCAGCTTCCGCGACGTCACAGTCCGCTACATGGGCAACACGCCAGAGGCTGTGGAGGCCTTTAAAGCCGGCGCCATCGACTGGATCTGCACCATCGAGCCCTACGCCACCGCCCTGGTGAACGACGTGCCCGGCGCCGTCCGCCTCTCCGACGGGCGCGACATCTACGGCGCCGGCTACACGGACTGCGTGCTGGCCTGCCGCGCCAACCTCATCAAGGAGAGCCCGGCCGCGCTGAAGGCCGTCATCAAGGGCATGATGCGCGCCCAGCTCATGGCCGAAACCAAGCAGCAGGAGGCGCTGCAACGCTTGGTCGGCACCTACTACAAGACCTCGATGGAGAACGCCCGGCTGGCGATGGAGAAGCAACCCGCCGTGGTGGACGCGCGCAACCAGACGGACTTCATCCTCCAGCGCACCGACAGCCTGGTGGAAATGGGCTACATCAAGAACAAGCCGGGCCGCGACGCCATCGATTGGACGCTGCTGGAACAAGTCATCGCCGAGAACGGGGACCTCTACCGCCAGCTCAAGCACCGTTCGGCCTGAGCGCGCGATGAGCGGCAACCTCGCCGGAACGGCCGGGCGCCTGCGCCGGGCCGGTTCCTCCGCCCTCGCGTCGCGCCCGTCGGCGCTGCCCCCTAATGTGCGCCAAGCGCTGTCGCGCCTCGGCTGGACAGTTGTTTCGGTCGGCCTCTTCGTCGGCCTTTGGGAGCTTGCTTGGCTGCTGGGGATCGCGGACGCGCGGCTGCTGCCGCCGCCGCACATCTTCCTCGGAAACATCCCGGATCAGGCGCGCTTCTTCAACACAGCGACGCGCTGGCAAATCGGGGTGGACGCGGCGGCCGGCCCCTCCCCCTACGAGGCGGTGGGCATCACGGTCGCCGCCACGGCCGGACGCGTCTTCGCCGGCCTCGCCATCGCGGCGGTGCTCTCCGTCACGGTGGGCGTGCTGGTCCGCTACTTCGCGTTGTTCGAGAAGCTGACGCTGCCCACCATCACCCTGCTGTCGCCCGTCTCGCCCATCGCCTGGCTGCCGGTGGCGATCTTCATCTTCGGCATCGGCAACGCGCCCGCGATCTTCATGGTGGTGGTCGCGCTGTTTTTCCACATGGTGCTGTCCACCGTCAGCCAGATAGACGGCGTGAACCGCAACTTCATCAACGTGGGGCGCACCATGGGCGCCACCAAGCGGCAGATCTACGCGCGCGTCATCATCCCGGCCATCCTGCCACAGATGCTCATCGTCCTGCGCCTCAACCTCTTCGGCGCGTGGATGGTGGTGCTGGTGGCGGAGTCCACCGGCGTCGGCTTCGGGCTGGGGCAGGTCATCATGCTGGCCCGCAACACCTTCAACCCGTCGCTGGTCTTCTTCACCATCGCGCTGATCGGGCTGCTGGGCTTCCTGACCGACTGGCTGCTCCGCCAAGTGCAGCGGCGCATCCTCTACTGGGTGCCGCAGACGACGGGGGTGCTGCGTGGCCTTTGAACCCGTCTCGCCGTCCTCTTCGGAGAGCGCCGTGGTGTGCCGCGGCGTGTCCAAGACCTGGGCGGCCGGCACCGCCCGCGCGCACGAAGCGCTGCGAGACGTGGACCTCGACGTGGCGCCGGGCGAGTTCGTGGTGCTACTCGGGCCGTCCGGCTGCGGCAAATCGACGCTGCTCTACCTGATCGCCGGGTTGGAGGAGGCGACGGGCGGCGCCATCCGATCCTTCCGCGACGCGGTGGACCGGCCCTCGCCCGACCGCAGCCTGATCTTCCAGGAGACCTCGCTCTTCCCTTGGCTCTCCGTCTGGCAGAACGTAGCCTTCGGCCTGTCCATCCGCGGCGCGCCGGAGGAGGAGCGCCGCAACGTGGCGCGCGAAGCCCTGGCCCGCGTCGGCCTGGCCGAGGCGATGCACAAGCGCCCGGACGAGCTCTCGGGCGGGATGCGCCAGCGCGTGGCGGTGGCCCGCGCGCTGGCCATGCGCCCCAAGGTCCTGCTGATGGACGAGCCCTTCGCCGCGCTCGACGTGCAGACGCGCGCCAAGATGCAGGACTTCCTGCTGGACGTCTGGCGCGACAGCGGCGCCTCGGTGCTGTTCGTCACCCACCACATAGACGAGGCCGTGGCGCTGGCCGACCGCGTGGTGGTCTTCACCGCCCGCCCCGGCCGCATCAAGAGCATCGTCCCGGTAGACCTGCCGCGGCCGCGCGACCCCTTCTCGCCCGAATGCGCCCACCTCCGCGCCCGCCTGACCGGCGAACTGCGGGGCGAGGTGGACCGCGCCTTCGCCGAGCAGGAAGCGCTCGCCGGCGCCGCATGACCGCCTCGACCCAACAAGGAGCGAAGGCCCATGGCCGTTTCCCTGGTGCGCAGCCGCGCCATGATCACCAAGACCCTGTCCCGCACCGAGTGGGAGGAGGTGCCCGACGGCGCCGTCCTCCAGGAGGACGGGATCGTCGTCGAAACCGGCGCCTACGACGACCTGCACCGCCGCCACCGGACCGTGCCCGTGGTCGGCACCGGGCGCGAGGTGATGCTGCCGGGTTTCGTCAACGGCCACCACCACGTCGGGCTGACGCCGGTGCAGCTCGGCTCCCCGGACATGCCGCTGGAACTCTGGTTCGTCACGCGCATGGTGGCGCGTAACCTCAACCTCCACCTCGACACGCTCTACTCCGCGTTCGAGATGATCGCTTCCGGCACCACGACGGTGCAGCACATCCACGGCTGGCTGCCGGGCAAGCTTGCCGAGGTGGAGGCGCGCTCGAACGAGGTGATCCGCGCCTACGAAGAGGTCGGGATGCGGGTCTCCTACTGCTTCGCCCTGCGCGACCAGAACCGCCTCGTTTACCAAGCCGACCAGGATTTCGTGGCGAGCCTGCCGTCTGAGCTGCGCGGCCCCATGCAACGCTGGTTCGACCGCTTCCAAATGGGCCTGGAAGACAGCCTCGACATGTTCCGCAACCTGCACGCGGCGCACAACGGCAAGCGCCGGGTGAAGGTCCAGCTCGCCCCCGCCAACCTCCACTGGTGCTCGGACGCGGCATTGGGGGCGCTGTCGGACCTTTCGGCCACCACAGGCGCGCCCATGCACATGCACCTGGTCGAGACCGCCTACCAGAAGGAGTACGCGCGTCGCCGCGGCGGCGGCGAGGGCACGGCATTGGAGTACCTGGACCGCTTCGGGATGCTCGGCCCTCGCCTCACGCTCGGCCACGGCGTCTGGCTGAACGAGCGCGACATCGAGCGGGTGGCGGAGACCGGCACCTGCATCTGCCACAACTGCTCCTCCAACTTCCGCCTGCGCTCCGGGGTAGCCGCGCTGAACCGCTTCGAGGCGGCGGGCATCAACACCGCGATCGGACTGGACGAGGCGGGCATCAACGACGACCGCGACATGCTCCAGGAGATGCGCTTGGTGCTGCGCGCCCACCGCGTGCCCGGCATGGGGGACGACGAGGTGCCGGCCATGGCGCAGGTGCTGCGGATGGCGACCCTGGGCGGTGCCCGCACCACGCCCTACGGCGAAACGCTCGGCACCATCGAGCCCGGCAAGGGCGCCGACCTGTCGCTGGTGGATTGGGACAGCGTTTCCTACCCCTACCTGGACGAGGAAACGCCGCTGCTGGACGCCGTGATCCAGCGCGCCAAGGCCTCGGCCGTGCGGACGGTGATGTGCGACGGCGAGGTGATCTACGCGGACGGGCGCTTCACCCGCGTGGACCGCGACGCGGCCTTGAAGGCGCTGCACGACGACCTGTCCCGCGCCTTGTCCGACGACGAGGTCGAGCGGCGCCGCCTCTCCAAAGCCCTGCTGCCGCACGCCAAGCGCTTCTACGAAGGCTACATGGACCCCGCGCGCCACGAGCCCTTCTACCGCCCGAGCTCTCGCGTGTGAGCCGGCAGGTGGCGGCCGCGGCTCGCCCGCGGCCTCCGGCGTCAAGGGATGGTGTAGCCGCGCGCCGCGCCCACCGTGCGGTTCCACACGGCCGCGCACTCGCCCCAAACGCGGTTGCAACTGTCGCGGAACGCCGGCAGCACCACGGCGCCCACCGCTTGGCGCACCCGCGCTTCGTCCTCGGGCGGCACCGTCGCGACCGCGACATCGAAGCGCCGCCCCTCGCGGCAGGCCTCCGCGCCGGAGAGGCAGGCGAGCGCCTCGTCGTGGCTGCGGCGCGCGAGGTCCCACAACTCTTGTTCCATGCGCCCGAAGGCCCGAGTCAGCGCGGCTTGCTGCTCGGGGTTGAAACGGCGCCAGGCGTTCAAGCCGATGAAGTGGCCCTGGACGCCACTGGCGAGGCTCACGGGTAGGACGGAGCGGACCACCTCGCCCCAGTTGGCGGTGTGGGCCGAGGTCGCAGAGGTGATGCCACACTCCACCGTGCCGCGCTGGAGGGCCTGGTACACCTCGCTCAACTGCAGCGTGACCGGCGTGGCGCCCAAGGTCTGCACCAGGGCGGACATGGAAGGCGTGTAGCTCCGCACCTTGAGCCCGCGCAGGTCCGCCATGCTCCGCACGGGCCGGTTGCAGAAGAACACCTGCGGCCCGAACGGCCAGAGCGTCAGGACCTTGGCGTTGAACCTCTCCCCCAACCGGCGATCCAGCGCCTCGCGCCCGGCGTCCACGGCCGCCCGTGTCTCGTCCAGCGTGGTGCTGACGCCGATCAGGTCGAGGCTGTCGATGAAAGGCTCGTCGCGCGCGGTCTGCCCGATGAGCACTGACATCACGTCGAAGGTGCCGTTGCGCAGGTGCCGCAGCGCGTCCGCGGCCTGCACGCCCACTTGGTCCATCGGGTTGTAAGTAACGGCCAGGTTGATGCCCGTTTCGCGCCCCAGGCCGGCGAAGAAGGGCCGCTCGACCCCGTCCACGTGCTTGGTGTTCGCCGTGAAATGGCCCGCCACGCGCAGCGGAACGGGCGATTGCTGCGCCACGACCGGCGAGGCGAGGCAAGCGGCGGCGCCGAGCGCCAATGTCGCGGCGCGGCGGAGAAAGCGCATCGTGGTCTCCTATCCCGGTTCGTCCTGTGCCAGGATCGCCGGACGTGCAAGAACGATGCCGCGACCGGGAAGAGCATGCAACGCGACCTCATCGGCTACGGCCTGACGCCGCCGCCCCTCGTTTGGCCCGGCGGAGCCCAGGTGGCGGTGTCCCTCGTGGTCAACTACGAGGAAGGCGCCGAGCTCTCGCTCGAAGCCGGCGACGGCGAGACCGAGCGGCTGGGCGAGGTGGTCAGCGTCGTCCGACCGGGCCAGCGCGACATCGGGCAGGAGCAAATCTTCGCCTACGGCCTGCGCGCCGGCCTGCTCCGCTTCCTCGACGCCTTCGACCGGCACGGCATGAGGTCCACCTTCTTCATGTGCGGACGCGCGGCGGCGCGCACGCCGGCGCTGGCGCGGGAGGTGGCACGCCGCGGGCACGAGCCCGCCTGCCACGGCTGGCGCTGGCGCCCGCACGCGGACTACCCGGACCGGGAAAGCGAGAAGGCCGACCTGCTGCGCTCCGTCCAGGCGATCGAGGCTGCGACCGGCGAGCGCCCCCGCGGCTTCTTCTGCCGCGGCAGCCCATCCGTCCACACCCGGGCGTTGCTGGCCGAGCTGGGCTTCGCTTACGACAGCAACGCCTTCGACGACGACCTGCCCTACTGGGACGCGGCGGTCCCTGGCGGCCCCATGCTCATCCTGCCCTACGCGCTCGACACCAACGACATGAAATTCTTCCACCCGAACGGCTTCGTGCAGCCGGGCGACTTCGCGGCCTACGTGGACGCGGCCCTGGAGCAGTTGTTGGAGGAGGGCGAGCGCGGCGCCCCGAAGCTGCTCAACATCGGCTTCCACCTGCGCATCTGCGGCCGCCCCGCCCGCTTCCGCGCGGTGGAGGCGATCCTCGCGCGCCTCGCCGAACTCGGCCCGAAGGTGTGGGTGGCGCGCCGCATCGACATAGCCGACTGGGTGCGTCCACGGCTGCCGCCGCCACCTGGAACAAGGCATTGAGTTCCGCCCCCAGCGACCCGCCGCGCGTGGCAGTCGCCAATAACCCCGTCGCCCGCCTGTTCGGGCCACCGGCACGGCTGCTTGCCATCCTGTCGGGCTGGTGGCTGCTCGGCCTGTCCTTCCTCACCGTCGCCGAGATCCTGTTGCGCAAGCTGCTGGGCGTCTCGATCCAGGGCGTGGACGAGATCGGCGGGTACACGCTGGCGGTCGTTTCCGCCTTCGGCTTCGCCAACACGCTGCTGGCGAAAGGGCACACGCGGGTGGACTTCCTGCTCGGCCGGCTGCCTGGCCGGGCGCGCGCCGCGCTGAACGCCCTCGCCTACGCGCTGCTCGCCTGCCTCGCCGCCTTCGCCGCTTGGCGCGGCTGGGCGGTGCTGTCCGAAAGCCTCGAATTCCAGAGCCGCGCCAATTCGCCGTTGCAAACGCCCCTGTGGCTCCCGCAGTCGGCCTGGCTCGCCGGACTGGCCGTGTTCGCCGCGGCCGCCGGAGCGATGGCGGCGCACGCGTTGCTGTTGCTCCTCACGGACTGGCGCCGCGTGAACAGTCTCTACGGGCCGTTGACGGTCGAGGAGGAGGTGGATGTCGAGGTCGGCGCCGTCCTGGCCCGCGGCGGCGCGGCCGGGGATGCGCGGCCGTGATCGGCGTGGTGGAGTCCGCGGTCGGCTTCCTGCTGCTGATCGCCTTGCTCTTTCTTGGGCTCCACGTCGCCACAGCGATGTTCCTCGTGGCCCTGCTGGGCGCCGCGTTCTATCTCGGCCCGGCGCTGGTGGAGGCTTTCGGCACCCAGCTCTGGGGCGCGATGGAGGACTACGTCCTGCTGTCCATCCCGCTCTACATCCTGCTGGGCGAGATCCTGGTGCGCAGCGGCTCGACCGACCGATTGTACCGCAGCTTGGCGGATTGGCTGAACCCGCTGCCCGGGGGGCTGCTGCACACCAACATCGGCGCTTCCGCCGTGTTCTCGGCCGTGTCCGGCTCCTCCGTCGCCACCGCGGCCACGGTGTCCACCGTCGCCCTGCCCTCCTTCCGCCGGCGGCGCTACGACACGCGGCTGGTGCTGGGTTCCATCGCCGCCGGCGCGTCGCTCGGGAACCTGATCCCGCCGGGCGTGGCGCTGATCGTCTACGGCGCCATGACCAACACCTCGGTCGGCCGGCTCTACGCCGCCGCGGTCGTGCCGGGCGTGGTGATGACGGCGCTGTTCATGGGCACCATCGTGCTGATCGCGCTGGTCCGGCCCGACCTTGTGCGGGAAAAGGAGGCGCTCGATCCGTTCCCGGTGCGGCTGCGGCGCGCGGCGGACCTGCTGCCGCCCCTGGCCATCTTCGGCATCATCATGGGCTCGATCTACACGGGCTGGGCGACCGTGACCGAGTCCGCGGCGCTCGCCGTGGTGGCGGCGCTGCCGGTCGCGGCGTTCTACGGCAGGCTCGGCGTGCGGATGCTGCACGAGTGCTTCATCGCCACCGCGAACCTGACGGCGATGAGCCTGCTGATCCTAGCGGTGGCGTTCTATCTCAACTTCGTGCTCGGCCTGCTCGGCGTCACGCCGGCGCTCGGCGCCTTCGTCACAGCGATCGGCGCCTCGCCGCTGGAACTCGTCCTGGCGCTGACGGTGTTCTACCTGCTGCTCGGCGTCTTCTTCGAAACCTTGCCGATGCTGGTCGGCACCGTGCCGGTGGTGTTCCCCGTGGTGGTCGCGGCCGGCGTCGATCCGGTGTGGTTTGGCGTGTTCATCGTGCTGATGTGCGAGATCTCGCTGATCTCGCCGCCCGTTGGCATGACCCTCTACGTGATCCAGGCGGTGCGCCGGGAAGGGACCATCGCCGAGGTGTTCCAAGGCACGGTCCCCTTCTTCCTGGCGATGGTGGCGATGACGGGGTTGATGATTGCCTTCCCCGAGATGGCGCTCTGGTTGCCGCGCTTGGCATACGGGAACTGACGATCCTGGACGGCGGCGGCCGAGCGCACCGCTCGGCAGGACCAGCGGGCAGGAACACAAGCCATGCCCCATCATGGCGAAGGCCGGAACGACAGCGCATGGACGACAGGCTCAGCGGCGGCCTTTGACCCGGGGGCACCGTGCGACAGCCCCGCACGCGCCCTCTCGCCTCGCTGCCGGGACAGCACGGGGCGAGCCGTTCCTGGCCCAGCCGACAGCGACGATTGCTCCACCGCGGCGGAGGCGCTTAGCATCGGTCCACCGGCCGCGCGGGGCTTCGTTTGAACCGGGCCGCCATCGGCCCCGAACGCTCCGACGGCGGACAAGCGTCCTGGCGTGCCACGGCGTCGCGACAGGCTGCCAGCAAGTGCTAACCCGCCGACGCAAGCGCAGCGCGAGGAGAGAGCGATGTCAGCAGCCCTGAAAGAAAGCCGCCCCGGAGCGACGGACGCCGAGTGGGGGACGCGCTGCGAGCTCGCCGCGCTGTACCACGTGGTCCACCACCTCGGCTGGACCGACCTCATCAACACGCACATGTCGGCGCGCGTACCCGGTGAGCCGAACACCTTCCTCATAAACCGCTACGGCGAGATGTTCGACGAGATCACCGCTTCCAGCCTGGTCAAGATGGACCTCGACGGCAACGTCGTCGGTGACCAAGGCAGGTTCAACGCGGCGGGGTTCACCATCCACAGCGGCGTCTACAAGGCGCGCCCGGACGCGATGTGCGTGCTGCACACCCACACCCGAGCCGGGGCCGGGCTGTCGCTCCTGCGCAATGGGCTGCGGCCGATCAGCCAGGACGCCCTGCATGTGCTGGACGATGTCGCCTACCACGAGTACGGCGTCCCGGCCTCACAGGAGGAATGCGACGCGCTCGGGGCGACCTGCGCCAACGGCAGTTGCGTGGTGCTGCTCAACCACGGCCTGCTGACGCTAGGCCAAACCGTCCACGGCGCGCTCATGCGGCTGTACATGCTGGAACGCGCTTGCGAGGTGGAGCTGATGGCCCGCAGCCTGGATGAGCCGCCGGTGATGATCGCCGACGATGTCGTGCGGAAGGCGGCGGCGCGGATGAAAAAGCTCCGCGGCTCGCCCGAGTACGGGCTGCTCGAGTTCCAGGGCTTGGTGCGCGCGGTGGACCGCAAGGGCGCCGACTATCGCCGCTGAAACGGACGTGGTCCTTCGTCCACTCGCTGCCCGCGCGGTTTCTCGTTGAGAAACCTTCTTCAGCTCGGTTGACTGCCTTTCAGGCCGTGGCGATCGTTCGACAGCAAGCGCCGAACGTCGTGGCGCCGGTTCGGGAATCTCGGCCACGTGCGGCATCGTCGGCTTGTTCTTGAAGGACCGGTCATTGGAGGCCGGCCTGGGCGGCCGCCTCGCGGACATGCTCGGGTCCATGAGCGACCGCGGGCAGGCGCCGCGCCAAGACGTCGGGGTTCGGCGCTGCGAGGCGGTTGTTGGAGGGGCTCATGGCGGCGCGAGGCAGCACGGGATGGAGCGTCGGCCGCCGGCGGCGGTGAGCGGGGGGCGGGCGTTCCCGCCCACCGCCCGCGAGGCGCCCCGCGGCCGCCGTTACCGCAACGGCAGCGCGTACATCAACCCGCCGCGGGTCCACAGGTCGTTCATGCCGCGCGGCAGGCCGATGGCGCTGCCGCGGCCGAGGTGGCGCTCGAAGCTTTCCCCGTAGTTGCCGACCGCGCGGACGGCGTTGAACAGCCAGCGCTCATCGAGCCCGAGCGCCCGCCCGAAGCCCGGCGTCACACCCAGCATCCGCTGCACCGCCGGGTTCGGGTCGCGGAGCCGCTCCTCCACGTTGGCCTGGGTGATCCCCTGCTCCTCCGCCTCCACCAGCCCGGCCAGCACCCACTTCACGATGTCCAGCCACTGGTCGTCGCCGTGCCGCACCATTGGGCCGAGCGGCTCCTTGCTGATGCGCTCGGGCAGCACGACGTGGTCGTCCGGGTTGGCGAGCGCCGTCGCGCGGTAGGAGGCGAGCTGGCTCGCGTCCTGGGTCATCGCGTCGCAGCGGCCGGCGCTGTAGGCGGCGACGAATTCGTCCGGCCGCTCGATCAGCACCGGCGTCATCCGCAGGTTGTTCGAGCGGAAATAGTCGGCCAAGTTCAGCTCGCTCGTGGTGCCGGGCTGGGCGCACACGGTCGCGCCGTCCAGCCCCTTGGCGGACGCGATGTTCGCGGCTTTCCGCACCATGAAACCCTGCCCGTCGTAGAAGTTCACCCCCGCCATGTTCAGCCCGAGCGCCGTGTCGCGCGTGAGGGTCTGCGTGGCGTTGCGCGCCAGCACGTCGATCTCGCCCGATTGCAGCAGGGTGAACCGGTTCTGCGAGGACGTCGCGACGAAGCGCACCTTGCCCGGATCGCCCAGCACCGCGGCGGCGATGGCGCGGCACAGGTCGGCGTCCAACCCGCGGAACTCGCCGCGGCTGTCCGGGGCGGAGAAGCCCGCCACGCCCTGGTTCACGCCGCAAGCGACGCCGCCCCGCGCCCGCACCGCGTCCAGCGTCGGCCCGGCGAGCGCCCCCGTCGCCCATCCCAGCGCCAAACCCAACCCGGCCAGCATCCATCCGCGCATCGCCATCGCCTCCCGAACGCGTCGCTCCCCGCGCCGCGCGGCGAGCCTTCCACCGAACGCGGCCGGTCGGTCGCCTTCGCGTCCCCCGTCGGGAACGCGCGCGGCGCCCTCCTTCAGGGAGGCCGCCACCGTCGGCCAAGCGTCCACACAGCGCAAGCACCGCGCCGGCAGGAGCGACGCCGCGACACGCTCCGCGCACGCTCGGCAAGGCTCTGCCGCGTGACCACGCCCACACCGCTCGTGCCGCCGGAGAACGCCGACCGCGCGGACACTCTCGCCTCGATCGTCCGGTTCAAAGGCTTCGCCGCCCGTCGCCGTGCCTGCGTCGTGATCCAGCACGCACCCGACATCTTCGCTACAGCGCCCGCGTTCCCGGCCGGTCTCGGAGGACCGACACGCACGGCTCGTCGGATTCGGGAGCGGCGCAAGGGACGCGGCCGGTTTCGGTGGATGCAGAGGTCGCGGGCGCCATCTGGGCCGGCGCGGACGGCCCGTCGTGACCGAGCGCCGTGCCGCCTCCCCGTTCCAACTCCAACCCGGCGTGGGCGTGCTGGCCAGCGCGCCCGGCGCTGTCCACGACACCGTCGGCCTGAGCGACGGCCACCCTCGCCACTTACGCCAGCGGCCGGCCCGCTGCCCCATCCAGGCCGTCGGCTACTGCGCCTCGGCGACGAGCCGGACGCGGCACGGGATCGCGCCCGTGTCCACGGAGCCGGTGACCGGGTCCATCCGCCCCGTGTAGGACAGCGCCGCGTTGACGTTCACGTCCAGGGCGCCGAACTCCGGCCCTGGCCGCTCGGGCAGCCACCAGCCGACGCCGGTGGTCAGCACGCCGGGCTGCGTCCGGTCCGACACGGCGGCCCGCAGCCGCACGGCCCCGCTCCCCCCGGCGGCTTCGACCGCGACCCAGGCGCCGTCGCGCAGGCCGTGGGCCGCCGCGGTGTCGGGGTGGACGTGCACCTTCGGGTCCGGCGAGACCTTGCGAGCCCAGGCCTGCTCGCGGAAACGGGAGTGGTGGTACGTCCTCTCCCGGATCCCGGTCTGCAGCAGGAGCGGGTAGGCCTCCCGTACACTCGGCGCGGCCTGCCGATCCAGGGGCGCCACGTAGTCCGGCAAGGGGTCGAGCCCGAGCTTCTCGAGCTGCGTCGAGTGGAGTTCCACCTTGCCCGTGGGCGTGGCGAAGACCTGGTTCTCGAAATCGCCCAGCTCGTAGGGGAACCGCGCGAAGCCGTCCCGCCGCAGCGCCTCCATCGAGATGCCCGAAGCGCCGATGAGGAAGCGGTTGAACTCCTCGCGGCTGCGCCACGGCAACAGCTCCGCCTCCACGGCGCCGAGGGCGCGCATGCGGTCCAGCAGCCCCACCGCGATGTCGAGGTCGCTGCGGGCCTCGCCCTGCGGCGGCCCGACAGCGGCGGTGTAGGTGACGCACGGCACCTTGGGCGTCAGCGCCACCTCCTCCTCTTCCAGCCCCGTCGTCTTGGGCAGCACGAGGTCGGCCACCGCCGCGGTCGGCGTCATGGTGTGCGCGGCGACGCACAGGAAATCGAGCGAGCGCAGCGCCGCGAGCGTGCGCCGGGTGTCCGGGTACATGACGGCGATGTTCACGCCGCTCGCGTACAGCGCCCGCACCGGGTAGGGCTCGCCGGTCAGCATCGCTTCCAGCACCGAGCTGTTGTGGCAGGCGGTCTGCCAGCCCAGCGGGCCGGCCCAGAGCGGGTAGCGGTCCGCGCCGATGGTGCGCCTCTCCACCTCCTCGGGCAGGCGGAAGCGCGGGTCGTGCAGCAGGTCCATCCAGGTGCGGAAGCCCGGCGGCCGCTTGGCGCGCCGGTTGCCGCCCACCCGGTCCAGGTTGCCGCTGATCGCCACCAGGGCGTGGAAGGCGCGGAAGGTCTGCACCCCGTTGCTGGCCGCGTCGATGCCGTGGCCGGAAACGAAGCAGGACGGCCCCGCCGCGTAGAGCTCCGACGCGCGGGCGATGTCGGAAGCGGGCACGCCGGTGATGGCGGCGGCTGTTTCGGGGGTGTAGCGCGCAGCCCGCTCCGCCAACGCGTCGAAGCCGTGGCAGTGGCGGGCCACGAAGCCGCGGTCCCAGGCGCCCGCGACGACCAGGTGGCGGATCATCGCCAAGGCGATGGCGGCGTCGGTGCCGGGCCGCGGCCGCAACCAGAGATCGGCCAACTCGGCCGCCTGGGTGCGGAACGGGTCGATGACGACCACCTTGCAGCCCCGCTCCTTGGCGCGCTTCATCTCCATCCATTGCGGCGGGTCCGCTGCCGCCGGATTGCGGCCGACGAGCAGCAGGCAGGCGGCGTTCGCCACGTCTTCGCCGCCGGTGATGGCGGTGCCGGTGATCCGGTCGCTTACCGCGCGGCAACCGCCGCAGAGGTCCTGGTTGATCATCCAGTTCGGCGAGCCGAGGGAGCGCATCAGCAGCGCCATCACCGGCCCGCGGCTGAAGGCGGCGCCGCTCACCGCGCCGACCAGGGCCGGGCCGCCGTGGCGGGCGCGCACCGCCGCCAGGTTCTCCGCCATCTCGTCGAGGGCGGCGTCCCAGCCCACCCGCTCCCACCGCCCCGAGCCGCGCGCGCCCACGCGACGCAACGGGTGGGTGAGGCGCGCCGGCTGGTAGGTCATCTCCGGGAGGGCACGGATGCCTTTCACGCAAAACGCGCCGCGGGACACCGGGCTCGCCGGGTTGGGCGCGACCTTCACCGCCTTGCCGGCCGCGTCCACGGTGACGAGGGAGCCGCAATAGGCCGAGCATTCCCAGCAGGTGCTCGGCACGACCCGGTGAGCCGTCGCGTCCATCGGCCGCTCCGCATCAGAAAGCGATCGACGACGCTGCCACGCGCGCGCACCGGTGGCAAACCCGCGCTTCCCGCCCGGCACGGACCGGGACGGCGGATCCGAAATCCGGCGGCACGCGCGACATCAACCGTCGAACTGTCTTCGATGGGCGCTGCGCCACGTTCACGCCCGCGGGCAGCCATCGTTGCCGGAGGACCCCGCCGGGTGGGTGATGCGTCTGGAGCCAACGTGTACCTCTCTGGCGGAGGAGACGAGGGATGAACGCCGACGCAGACTATCCCCGGCTCGACGCCACGGGCCTCGCCGACCTGGTCCGGCGCCGGGAGGTCGCCCCCGCCGAGTTGGTGGACATGGCCGCATCCCGGCTGGAGCGTGCGGAGCCGAAGCTCGCCGCCATGATGGAACGGGCCCTCGACAGGGCCCGGGACGAAGCCTCCAGGCCCCTGAACGGGCCCTTCGCCGGGGTGCCCTTCCTGCTCAAGGACAACATGCACGTCGCCTCCGGCATCCCCTACCACAACGGCAGCCGCATCTGGCGCGGCTGGGCGCCCCCGTGCGACAGCGAGATGGTCCGGCGCTTCCGGGCGGCCGGGCTGGTCGTGCTCGGCACCACCAAGGTGCCGGAACTCTCGCTCATGCCCGTCACGGAGCCGGGGAGCTTCGGCCGGGCGCACAACCCCTGGGCCCCCGACCGGACCGCCGGGGGCTCCTCGGGCGGCTCGGCGGCGCACGTGGCCGCGCGCACCGTGCCCATGGCCCACGGCACCGACGGCGGCGGCTCCATCCGCATCCCGGCCTCCTGCTGCGGCCTCTTCGGCCTGAAGCCCACGCGCGGCAGGACCCCGAACGGGCCCTTCATCGGCGAGGGCTGGCACGGCTTCGCGGTCGGCCATGCGCTGACGCGCAGCGTCCGCGACAGCGCCCGCTTGCTGGACGCCATAGCCGGGCCGGACCCGGGCTCGCCCTTCGCCCTCCCCGCGCCGGCGCGGCCCTTCGCCGAGGCGGCGGCGGCCCCGCCAGCCCGGCGGCTGCGCGTCGCCTTCAGCGCCGCCGCCCCGAACGGCGCGGCCGTGCACGCCGAATGCCGGCGGGCGGTGGAGGACGCGGCGGAGCTCTGCGGCGAGTTGGGGCACGAGGTCGCCGAAGCGGCGCCTCCGGTCCCCGCCGGGTACTTCGCGTGGTACCTGACGGTGTTCCTGGCCGCCGTGGCCCAGGAGTTCGCGGTGGCGCAGGAGACCACGGGCGTGAAGGCGCGGAGGGGGGAGGTGGAAGACGCCACGTGGCTGTGCCGCCGGTTGGGCCATGCGCTTTCGGCGGCGGAGCTGTCGGTCGCGCTGGACCGGCTCCACAGGGCCACCCGGTCGATCGCGCCCTTCTTCGAGACCTACGACGTGCTGCTGACGCCGACCCTGGCCCGGCCGCCCGTGAAGCACGGCGAGCTCCGACCCAAGGGCCTGGAAGCGGCGCTGCAGGCCCTGGCCGCCCGGCTCGGCCTCGGGGGCCTGCTGCGGCGCGGCCCGCTGCTGGAGCGGGCGGCCGAGCGCACCTTCGCCTTCATGCCTTTCACGCCGGTGTGGAACGTGACGGGCCAGCCCGCCGCCAGCCTGCCGCTGCGCTGGACGGCGGAGGGCTTGCCCATCGGCGTGCAGGCCGTCGGGCGCTTCGGGGAGGAGGCGGTGCTCCTCTCGCTCGCGGGCCAGCTCGAGCAGGCGCGGCCTTGGGCTGGCCGCCCCCCGCCCGGGTTCGGCTGAGCGGGCCAAGGGCCGTGCCAAGCCGTGCCGCGCGGGCAACCGACGTCAACGGATAGGGCCGTGGCACACCGGCCGCCCACGCCGCGCGCCTTGCAGCCATCCCGTGGAACCCGCGCGCACGCGCTACCGCCCGGACGCCGCATCAGAGGCCGCCTCGATCCTGGCCACCGCTTCGCGCATCGCCGCGGCGAAGGCGGGGCGGCCGTACAGGTCGTTGTGCCCGGCGTCGACGGCGGCCTCGAAGACCAGGTTCCCGACCGCTTGGCGCAGGGCCATGCCGCGCCGCGCCGGCACGATGGCGTCCCGCCCCGCCGTGATGAGGGCGGTGGGCACCGGCGAGCCGCGGACGAAATCGACGGTCGGCATGCGGTGGCGCAGGAGCGGCCCGACAGGGGCCCACCAGTAGAGGTCCCGGACTAAGGCCTCCAGGGAGTCGAAGGGCGTGACCAGGATCAGCCCGGCGGCGGGCCGATGCCGGGCCAGGTGGGCCGCCACCCCGGAGCCGATGCTGAATCCCACCGCGACGACACGCTCGGATGCATGCGCCTGCTGGAGGCGGTCGAAGACCAGGACCGAGTCCGCCAGCAGAGCCGCCGCGCTCGGCCCGCCGGTGCTCGGCGCGTAGCCGCGGTAGTGGAACGCCGCCACCTCGCGGCCGGGGAAGAGCCCGTGCAGGTGCAGCGCCACGGCGTCGGCGTTCCAAGCGTTGCCGCCGAAGCCCAGCAGCGTCGGCGGCGCGCGCCCGTCGGCCCCTTCCCCCGCGGCCGCCGGTATCCGCACGCCCACCAGGACCTCGCCGTCCGGCGTCCTGGCCTCCAGGCGCTGCGCCGAGGCGGGAAGGTGGACTCGCACGGCCCCGGCGAGCGCCGTCGGGAACAGGAGCCAAGTCTGGGCGAGGAACATCGCCGCGACCGCGGCGGCGTAGAGGGCCGCTAGGCCCAGCGCGAGGTGTGCGACCCACATGACCCCAATTTGGGTACACGCAGCGGAAGCCGAGATGCACGGTGCAAACTTCTGCAGGCTTCCACTGTGCGCCGCCTGCTTGCGCCTGAGCTAGGCCGCAGGCAGTAGATCGGGCCCCGAGCCATGCCGAAGCCGTGGTGCACCGCCTTGGCCACCGGCCCGAGCCGCCGGTCCTCCACCAGACAGCGCCAAACGCCGGGAGTAGCGGCTCCTGCGCGAGGTCGGTCGGCCAGGTGGCCAGAGACCTCCGACGAGGCCGACAGCCACGCCGACCAGCAGCGGCTGCGCCCTGCGGTCAACGGCCGGCCGCCGACCGGCCGCTCCCGCCGGCGTGCGCTCGGCCGCCCCGGTCCGGCTCACCCCTGCGCGAAGACTCCGGAGCGGCGGCGCGCGAAGTCGTGCCCCGTGACGAGCCCGGCTATGGCCCCGGCGATCTTGGCCCCGCCGCGGGCGGAGGGCTCGATCGGGTTGGCGTAGTCCGCGTCCTCACTGCAGACCAGGCGCAGGTCGACCAGCGGCAGGCCGCGGGCGAACGCCTCGCGGGCGATGATGTCGTTGAACAGCGCCAGCGCCGCCACCGCGACGCGTTGCCGCGCCGGGTCGGGGAAGCGCGGGTCGTAGATCGTGCAGATCGCGGTGGGCAGCCCGCGCGCGAGCAGCGCCTCGAGCATCGCGCGGTAGGCGCGCGCGAAGCCGTCACGCACCTCGGCCAGGGCGAGCAGGGCCTCGGACACCGAGCGCGCCGGCGCGCCGAGGACGTCTTGGCGCCGCAGGGCGTCGTTGCCGCCCACGCTGACCACGAGGTGAGTGGCGCCGGGCGGGATGCGCTCGAGCTGGCGCGGCACGCTGCCGGTCACCGCGCCGTCCACCGCGGCCAGCGTCGCGCCCCAGCCGGCGGGGAGGCGCCCGCGCAGCTGCCGCACGACATCGGGCTCGCCGCGCCCGACGTAGGCGCTGTTGTCGAAAACCGAGTCCCCGAGCAGGATCACGTGCCCCATCGTTGCTCCGATCCGTATGCTCCGGCGGAGGTGCCCGCCGTCTTGGGCACGGCCGCGCCGAAAAGCGGGATCGCAGCTTCGTTTTCCCGACTCGGGCCCGTTGACCCTGGATACGGGTTCGTCACCTGCGCGGGTCGCAGAGGGTGATCCCGACGAATCCGGCGCTCCCGGGGGGATGCCGCGCTCGCCCGAAGCCCTTGCACGGGTTTCGCAGGGCCCGCAGGAGACACATGCCTCAGCGCGGATCACGCGAGGCGCTGCGCCCCGTGGCCGCCTAACGCTGCGGCAGCCGCTGCGCCATGCGCAAGTGGTCCTGCAGGATCGGCACGTGGCGCGCGGCGAAGGCCCTCACGTCGGGGTCGGTGCCGTTCTGCGCCTCGGTTTGGTACGCTCGCAGATCTTCCTGGTGGTCCCGCACCATGGCTTGGGCGTAGGCGCGGTCGAAGGCGCTCCCGCGCAGCTTAGCGAGGTCGTCGTAGATCCGCTGCTGCTCGGCGCCCATGGTGCTCGGGGGCGTCAGCTGCTTCTGCTGCGCCAGCGCCATCATCTCTTGGTTGGACTGGCCGTGGTGGCTGACCATCTGCTGGCCGAAGCGCTTCACCGCCGCGGAGCGCCCGTTGCGCTGGGCGAGTCGGCCCATCTCGACCTCCGCCAGGCCGCCGCGCGCGGCCGTGGTCATGAAGGCGGCGTCGCTCGTGGACAGCGTGGGGTTCACCTGCGCCCTCGCCGCGGCAACGGTGGTGTCGGCTGCCCGCTGCGTCTGCGCGCAGCCGGCCACGAAAAGAAAGGCGCAAGCCGCGCCCCAGAAAACCCGGTTCATCGTGTTCCTCCGTCGTTGTGCGCCCGCCGAGGGCGCGCGTCGCCGCGGTTGGCCCGTGTTCCGGACCACCTCATCCCGGCACCGATCACCCAGAATACCGCCAGCATAGTCCAATCAAGCGTCTTCTCGGGTCAGAGCCGCGGGGCGGTGAACGGCAACCTCGCCGGCACACATCCAACACGGTTTTCGGGGTGTGGTTCTCCGCGGGCGCGCGACGCGCCCTGAACGAGCTTGCGCGCCCGGCCAAGGCGCGAACTACGGTCCGTCTCCACGCGGATCGAGCGTGCCGGCTTTGACGGGGCGGTCACGGCGGCGGCAGCCTGCATCGCATGCCGAAGGCCGCATCCAGTCCCGGACCGGCGGCTCCGCGCCGGGGGGTAAAATGCGTGCCGGTACGGAGCGCCGTGCCGTGGTGCAGCAGGCCGTCGAGCACGTACGGGGCTTCGTGGCCGGTCGCCGACAAGACCCGCGCGCTGTAGGGGCCATGCTGGTCGGAGACGTGGGTGTAGAAGCCGAGGCCGGGGGCCGGGCCGTAGCGGGCGTTGACCTTGCCGGCGGCGTCGCCCCGCCGGGCCGAGCGGAAGAACTGCCGGTCCGAGGACGAGGTGGTGCCGTCGCCCCAGGCGGAAGCCACGGGCAGGGCGTGGTGGGCACCGTGGTGCATGGATCAGGGTTGCGGGCGCGGTGCGCCCCGCCCTCTTCCGCGCTCACGCGATGCGGGCGTGCTCCGGGCGTCCGAGCTCGAGCATGCGGTTCAGCACGTCGGCCGCGACCGCCACCTCGGTTCCCGCCGCCCATCCTCCGGAAGCGGAGCCCAACGCCGATGACCCGCTTCCAGCGCGACACGTCGGACTCCGCCAGGGCGCGCCAGCCGTAGCCCGACGCGCTGCCAGCCCGCACTGCCGCGCTCCGCGGTGCATTGCGGATGCGCGTCCCGCTGCGTCGGCGCGGTCTCGGCGGTGTCGCTCGGCACCGCGCTCGAGCGCGGCGACACGGCGACGGCCGCGCCGGGATGGCGGGCCGTGACC
>CADCTL010000246.1 GCA_902805625.1 uncultured Acetobacteraceae bacterium | reverse complement strand
GGAAGCCGGGCTGCCCGCGGTGGACGCGGTTCCGCTTTTCGGTGTGGTCGCCCCGGCCGGCACGCCACCGGAGAGGCTGGAGCGTCTGCATGCCCTGCTGGTGGCACCGGCGCGCCGTCCGGAGGTGACGGCACGTCTCGCGGAACTGGGCTACGCGGTGGCGGAGAGCGAACCGGCGGCCTTCGCCGCGACCATCCGCGGGGAGATCGGCAAGTGGCGGGAGGTGATCGGGCGTGCGGGCATCGTGCCGGACTAGCTGGCGGGTCCGCGCCGAGGCCTCCCGCGCCCGGCGCCGAGAACCGCGTGCTGAAATCGGAGGGTGAGGACTCGCGCGCAATCGGCAGCGCGGCAACCGAGGCCGCCAGCCGTCAGCGCGGCGGTTGCGATCTGGGCGCGGCTTCATAACGGAATCGTTGTGGATGCGGCGTGCGCAGCCCGGCGGCTTGCCTTCGGCGCAGCACTGAGAAACAGTGATTTTTCGCAAGTGCGGGTCAGCCATTCGAGCCGGCCTGCGCGGGAGGAAGCCATGCGCCGCAACGACGAGCGCCACGGGTGAGCGCGGCCGAGAGCGTCGCGGTCGTCGGCACCCCGGATTACCGGACACGCCACCGCACTTGGCTCGCCGCCAACCTGCCGCCGCACTGGCGCGCCGATGCCGTCGATTACCGTCCGCCCTCGCTCGACGAAGCGAAGGCCTGGGAAGCGGAACTGCACCGCCAGGGATTGTGGGGCATCGCTTGGCCGCGCGAGTACGGCGGCCATGGGCTGTCGCTGCGCGAGCACCTGATCGCCAACCAGGAGATCGGCCGCTTGCCGATGCCGGAAAGCCAGAACTCCATCGGCAAGGAGCTGGCCGGACCCATCATCCTGGCCATCGCCACCGAGGAGCAGAAGCGCCGCTACTTGCCGGCGATCCTCGAGATGCGCGAGATCTGGTGCCAGGGCTTTTCCGAGCCTGAGGCCGGCTCCGACCTCGCGGGCCTGCGCACGCGCGCCACGCGCGACGGCGCCGCTTGGCGCGTCAACGGGCAGAAGGTGTGGACCAGCGGCGCGCACCGGGCGCAGCGGTGCCTCCTGCTGGCGCGCACCGGGAGCATGGAGGCGCGGCATGGCGGCCTTTCGCTCTTCGCGCTGAGGATGGACCAGCCGGGCGTCACGGTCCGGCCGCTGCGCCAGATCACCGGCGAGGCCGAGTACTGCGAGGTGTTCTTCGACGACGCGCTGGTCGAGCCGGAGGACGCGTTGGGTGAGCCGGAGGCCGGCTGGCAGGCGGCCGTGCGCGTGCTGGAGGTGGAGCGCGGCACCAACCGCATGTACCGCGCCTGGCGCTTCGAGCAGGAGTTGCGCCACCTGGTGACCGCGTGCCGCAACGAACCGGCGCTGGCCCGGCTGCTGGAGGACGGCCATTACCGCCAGCGCATCGCCCAGGTCCAAGTGGACGTGGAGGTGCTGAAGCGGATGGTCGAGCAGGTGGTCGATGACCTCGTCGGAGGCCAGCCGATCGGCGGCCGCGGCAGCCTGAGCAAGCAGCACTGGAGCGAGGCGCACCAACGCTTCGCCGCCTTGGCGCTGGAGATGGTGGAGCAGGCATCCTATCCGCCCTCGCCCGAGGTCGCGGCGGCGCAGAGGCGCTTCCGCAAGCTGTACCTGCAAGCGCGGGCGGAGACGATCTACGCCGGCACCACCCAGATCCAGCTCGGCATCATCGCCGACAGGATCCTCAAGCTGCCGCGCGGGGCCTGACCATGAGCGATGGTTTCGAAGCGGCCGCCGAGATCGCCCGCACGGCGCGGCGCGCGGCCGAAGCCTGCGCTGGACTCGACGCCGCCGCGACGGCACGACGCCTGGGCGGGGACGGTCTGCTCGGCGTGCTGGCGCCCGAGGCGGTGGGCGGGCTGGCGCTGCCGCTGTCCGTCGCGGCGCCGGTGGTCGCGGCGGCGGAGGCGGCGCTGCTGCCCTTCCCCTTGGTCGAAGCCCTGCTCGGCGCCCGGTTGCTGGCCGGACGGCAGGACGATCTCGCCGCCGCCATCGTCGCCGGGGAGGCCATCTGCACCGCCGCGCCTGCAGGCGCGCTGCGGTCCGAGGGCGGCCGGCTGAGCGGAACCGTGGGCCACGCGCCGCTCGGCACCGCCGCGCGTTGGTTGTTCGCGGCGGTCGATGGCGGCGGCGCGGCGCTGCTCGACTTGCATGCGAACGGCGTCTCGGTGGTGGAGGAACCGGGGCTTGAACTCGAACGTCCGCTCGCGCATGTCGCGTTGCAGGACGCGCCCGCGGCATTGATGCTGGACGGCGCGGCCTGGACGACCTTCCAGGCGGATGCGTTGCTGCTGCGCGCCGCCGGCGCCCTGGGCGCCGCCGAGCACTGCATGCAGCGCGCCATCGCGCACATCACGGACCGCAAGCAGTTCGGCCGCGCCCTGGTCTCCTTCCAAGGGCTGCGGTTCGAGTTGGCGCGCCACAAGCTGGCGTTGGAGGGCGCGCGCGGCACGCTGGGGCATGCGCTCTCGGTCGCAGGGCAGGACCCGTGCGGCCAGGACGTCGCGCGACTGGTCGCCCGCGTCACCGTCGCCGAGGCCGCGCCGGCGATCGTGGAGGGCGCGATACAACTGCACGGCGGCATGGGCTTCACCTGGGATCTCGGCCTGCACCGCCACTTGCGCCGGGTGAAAGCGGCGGCGCTGGCGCTGGACGCCGTGGCGGCGCGCGGCGCCCTTGTCGAACGGTTGGACCAGCTATGGGCTGCATGAGGTCGCCCGAAGGCCCCGGCCGGTCGGCGCAGCCCACGCCGGCAGAGATGGCGGCGGGACTGGAGTGCATTTTCCGCCCGCAGCACGTCGCGATCATCGGCGCCTCGTCGGATCCGACGAAGATCGGCGGGCGTCCAGTGGATTACCTGAAGCGAGGCGGCTTCCGCGGCCGCATCCTGCCCGTGAACCCGAATCAGACAGAGGTGCAGGGCCTGCCCGCCTACGCCTCGCTCGACGCCGTGCCCGGCATCGTAGATCAGGCCGTCATCGCCGTGCCCGCCGCCATGGTGCCGGGCGCGATCGAAGCGTGCGTGCGCAAGGGCGTGCGCGCCGTGATCGCCTTCAGCGCCGGCTTCGGCGAGGTGAACGAAGCGGGCCGCACGATGCAAGAGGCGGCGGCCGCGCGCTGCCGGGAGGCGGGCGTACGCATGCTCGGCCCCAACGCGCTCGGGGTGATGAACCCCGCCGACGGCGTCTTGGTGACCTTCAGCTCCTCGGTCGGCCCGCACTGGCCGCGACCCGGGCGCGTCGCGGTCGCCAGCCAGTCGGGCGCGGTCGGCACCTACTGCTACACGCTGCTGGCCGACCGCGGCTCCGGCATCAGCCACCTGGTCACGACGGGCAACGAGGCGGACATCGACGTCGCCGCCTGCATCGCGTGGCTGGCCGACGACCCGGCCACGGCGGTGATCCTGGCCTACCTGGAAGGTTGCCGCGATGGCAGGCGGCTGCGGGCGGCGCTCCGCCACGCGGCGGCGCGCGGCAAGCGGGTGGTGGCGATGAAGGTCGGCGTCTCGGAGATAGGCGGCGCCGCCACCGTCTCGCACACCGGCACCCTGGCGGGCTCGGACGCCGGCTACCAAGCCGCTTTCGAGGAGGCCGGCGTTTGGCGCGCCGCTTCCCTCAGCGAGGCGGCGGACGTGGCGGTGGCGGCCGCCGCCGGACCTGTCCCGCGCGGCCGGCGGGTGGGCGTCATCACCGTCTCCGGCGGCGCCGGCGCCTTCCTCGCCGACGCGGCGGCCACCGAGGGGATGGAGTTGCCGCCCCTTCCGGAGGAAGCGCAGGCCGCGATCCGCGCCCTGGTGCCCTTCGCCGGCCCGCGCAACCCGGTCGATTCCACGGCGCAGATCGCCAACGACCGCACGCTGCTGAGCCGCATGCTGCGCATCATGCTCAAAGCCGGCCGCTTCGACGTGCTGATCGCCTTCCTGGGCTTCACCGGCGAGCATCCGGCGCGGATCGCGGAGCTGATGCCGGAGCTGGAGGCGCTGCGGGCGGCGCATCCGCGGACGCTCTTCGTCCTCTCCATGCGGTGTTCCCGGGCGCTGCGGGCCGAACTGCTGGACAAGGGTTTCGCGACGGTGGAGGAGCCGGCGGACGCCATGCGCGTCGCCTCCGCGCTCGCTTGGTTGGGCGAACGCACCGCGCCGACGGAACCGGCCGACATCCCGGCCGGCGCGCCCTTGCCGCCAGGCGACCTGGACGAAGCGGGGGCCCGCCGCGTCTTGGCGGAGGCCGGCATCCCCTTCGTCCCCGCGCGGGTCGCGCGCACCGCCGACGAGGCCGCGGACGCCGCCGCGGCGCTGGGCTTCCCGGCGGCCATGAAGGTGCTTTCGCCCGACATCGCGCACAAATCGGACGTGGGCGGCGTGCGCCTCGGCGTGCGAGATGCCGCGGAGGCGGCCGCGGCCTACCGCACGATGCTCGCGGAGGTGCGGGCGAAGGCGCCCGCGGCCCGGGTCACCGGTGCGTTGCTCTCGCCCATGGTGGCTGGCGGGGTGGAAACGGTGCTCGGCGTGGTCCGCGACCCCGTGTTCGGGCCGCTGGTCATGTTCGGCCTGGGCGGCGTCTTCGTGGAAGCGTTCCGCGACGTCGCGTTCCGCCTCGCCCCGGTGGACCGTGCCGGGGCGGTGTCCATGTTGCGCTCCATCAAGGGAAGCGCGCTGCTCCGGGGCGTGCGCGGCCGGCCCGCGGTCGATGAGGACGCCTTGGCCGACGCGCTGGTCGCCTTGTCGCGCTTCGCCGTGGCCCAAGAGAACGGCGTGGACAGCGCGGAGATCAATCCTTTCCTGGCCCTGCCGCGGGGCGGGATGGGAGTCGATGCGGTCGTCGTCCGCCGTACGGCGTAGCCCCCTCGCTTCGGCTGGAACAGGAGCGTCGCCATGGCATCCGAGACCGTCACCCTCGAAGTCGCAGACCACGTCGCCGTCGCCACATTGAACCGCCCTCCGGTGAACGCGGTGAACTGGGAGATGCGGGAGCGGCTGATCCAGATCTTCGACGAGGCAACCGACCGCGAGGACATCCGCGTCGTCGTGCTGACGGCGCGGGGCAAGGTCTTCTGCGCCGGCGCCGACCTGAAGCAGCGGCCCGACCCGAACAAGCCCGGACAGTTTTGGTGGCACAACCGGCTGACGCGCGAGACGGGCAACGCCATCAAGGAATGCGCGAAGCCGGTGGTTGCCGCGGTGAACGGGGCGGCGCTGGGGGCCGGTTTCGGACTGATGGCCGCCTGCGACATCATGCTCGCCGCCGAGGAGGCGGTGTTCGGCATGCCGGAGATCGACGTCGGCTTGGCCGGCGGGGCCGCCATGCTGCGGGAGCTGTTCGGCAAGTCCAAGACGCGGCGCATGATGTTCACGGGCCAGCGGCTGCCGGCGGCGGAACTGTACCGCTTGGGCGTCATCGAAGCCTGCCTGCCGGCCGAGCAGCTTCTGCCGGAAGCGATGAGGATCGCGGCCGAGATCGCCGGTAAGAGCCCGCTCGGGATCGCCCGCGCCAAGACGTCCTGCAACATGGTGGAACTGATGCCGCAGAAGGACGCCTACCGGTTCGAGCAGAACTTCACGCACGAACTGTCGAAAACGGAGGACGCCGCCGAGGCGAGGCGCGCCACGCTCGAAAAGCGCAAGCCCGTGTTCAAGGGGCGGTAAAGGGAGGACCGGATGCGCAGACGGGATCTGCTGGGCGGGGCGGCGCTGGCGGCCGCCGCGCGCCCGGCGAAGGCCCAGCCCGCGTGGCCAAGCCGGCCGGTGGAGATCGTGGTGCCCTACGCCGCTGGCGGTCCTACCGACCGCTACGGGCGGGAGTTCGCCCCGCGCCTTTCCGAGCTGTGGCAGCAATCCGTTGTCGTCAGCAACAAGCCCGGCGGCGCCTCCGCGATCGGCACCGCCGCCGTCGCGCAAGCGGCGCCGGACGGCCACACGCTGCTGCTGGCGAGTTTCGGGATCGTCACCAACCAGATCATGCTTCGCAACCTGCCTTACGAGCCGAGGGCGCTGGCCCCGCTCTGCCGCGTCGCGCTGGGCGGCGGCATCCTTTACGTCCATCCCTCCGTGCCGGCGACGAACCTCCAGGACCTGGTGGGATGGGCGAAGGCGCACCCCGGCGGATTGCGTTTCGGTTCCGCCGGTATGGGTTCCTCCCCGCACATCTCCGCCGAGCTCTTCGCTTGGCGCGCCGGAATCGAGGTGCTGCACACGCCCTACCGCGGCAGCGGACCCGCGCTCACCGACCTGCTCGCCGGCCATATCAACGCGCTGTTCGACAGCCCGACCACGATGCGGTTCGTGGAGGAGGGCAGGCTGCGGGCGATCGCAATCACCCAGCCGGCCCGCTCCGCCGTGGCGCCGTCGGTGCCGACCATGGCGGAAAGCGGCTTCGACGTGATGGCGCGCACGTTCTACGGCTTCTTCGCCCCGGCCGCGACGCCGGCGCCGCTGCGCACGCGCATCGCGGGCGACTTGCGAGGCGTGGCGGGCAGCGAAGGTGTGCGCCGGTTGATCCGCGAGGACGGGCTAGAGCCGCAGGCGGATGACCCTGACGCCTTCGCGCGCTGGCTGGAGGAGCAACTCGCTTTCTGGACCCGCGTCATCCGCGAACGCAACATCACCATGTGAGGACGTGCCGCTCAACGCGTGAGCCGACGGCGTTTAGGAACGGACCCGCTGGGAAGGCTGATAGCTCTTCGGCATCTACCAGTGGGATTCGCCTGATGAGCGGAGCGGGGCATCTTTTCTC
>CADCTL010000245.1 GCA_902805625.1 uncultured Acetobacteraceae bacterium | reverse complement strand
CCGGCGGAGATGACGAACATCGCCTCGATCCGGCCGGCGACGAGGTCGAGCGTGGCCTGCGGGAAGCCGCGGTAGGGCACGTGGACCATGTCGAGCCCGGCGCGGGACATCAGGTCCACCATCGCCAGGTGGGCGCCTGACCCCGAGCCGACGGAGCCGTATGAGAGCTTGCCGGGGTTGGCCTTCACGTGCGCGATGAAGCCCGCCAAGTCCGACACGGGCAGGCCCGGGTGCGTGACCAGCATCTGCGCGCCCCGCACCAGCAGGGAGACCGGCGCCAGATCCCGCGATGGGTCGTAGGGGAGGTTCGGGTACAGCGCCTTGGCGGTGGAAAGCGGCGCATTGATCGAAACGCCGAGCGTGTGCCCGTCGGTGGCCTTGGCCACCGCGTCGGTCCCGATGGTGCCGCCCGCGCCCGGCCGGTTCTCCACCACGAAGGGCTGGCCGAAGGCCGTGGTGAAGTGGGTCGCCACCGCGCGGCCGGCGGTGTCCGGCGTGGAGCCCGGCGGGATCGGCACGATGACGCGCACCGGCCGTTCCGGCCAGGCGCTTTGCGCCCGTGCCAGGGCGGGCGCGGCGCCCAGGGCAAATAGCGCGCGACGCGGCAAGTGCATGTCCAGGTGGTCCCCCGTGGTCCGGCCACGCGCTTGCAGCACGGAAGGAAGCGCGCCGTCCAGTCCGGCATGAGGCCCACCCTGCGGCGCCGAGCGCAACACGGCGACGCCCTCACCACCCCTAACGCGCATGTGTGAGCCCGAAAAGCGCGGCACCGGCTAGTTTGCGCCGCAGCATCTGCACAAGCGCCTCGGCTCCGCCGGCGGCGGCCAGCGGGGGGACCAGGGGTTTGGCGCTGAGATTGCCGCATGGCCGCTCGCCGAGTTGGGTGTTGGCGGAATCCGCTACGGCGGCCTCCTTCGCCATGCTGTCCATGCTGCTGGTGGGGCGCGAGATCGGGCCGCAGGCGATGGGGCTGGCCACCATCGCCCTCGCCGCGTTCCTCCTGCTCGATGTCTTGGCCGCTTCCGTCTTCACAGACGCGTTGGTGCAGCACCCGCGGCTCGGGCCGAACCACGCGGGGAGCGCCGCCACCGCCGGCGCCCTGGTCGGGGCGGTCGCGGCGGTCGCGTTGGTGGCCGTCAGCCCCTTGCTCGCCGCCGTTTCGGACGCGCCGGACGTCGCGGCCCTGACCTGCGCGCTGGCCCCTTTGCTGCCGCTGTCCGCTTGGTCCGGCGCCATGGCCGGCGTCGCCTTGCGCCAGCACCGCTTCGGCTTGCTCGCGGCGCGGGCGCTCCTCGGCCAACCCGTCGCGCTCGGCGCCGGCCTCCTGGCGGCGGCGGAGGGCTTCGGGCCGTGGGCGATGATCGCCAACCAGGCGGCCGCGACCTTGGTGACGTTCGTGCTGCTCCTGCTGCTGGCGCGGCAGGGGGCGAGGCCGCGCCTCGACGTTGCGGCGCTCCGCGAGCTGTGGCCGGTGGCCGGGCCGCAGATCGCGGCGGTGTTCGTCACCTTCGGCAAGTACCGGCTGTTCCTCCTCGCCCTCGGCTTCACCACCGGGCACTCCGTGGTGGCGCTGTCGCACGCCGCGTTCCGCCTGCTGGACGGGGCCTTGATGGTTGTTTACCAGACCATCCCCCGCATAGGCCTGCCCCGCCTCTGCGCCGAACGGGCGGACCGCGCGCGGTTGGCCGACGCCTTCGGCGAACTCGCGCAGGTGCAGGCGTTCCTCGGCCTGCCGGTGACGGTGGGCACGGCGTTGGTGGCGCCGGCGATGGTCCACACCCTCCTCGGGCCGGAGTGGCAGGCGGCGGGGAACGCGGCGCAGGTCGTCGGGTTGGCGACCGCGGTGGGCTTCCTGGCCGGCGATGCCGGTAGCCTGTTCGTCGCGCTCGGCAAGGCGAAGCGGAACGTGGCGCTCGCCGTCGTCTCGCTCGTGGTGCCCTTGGCGCTGCTGCTGGCCCTGCGGCCGTCCACGCCGGCGGCCGTGGCGGTCTGCTGGGCGAGCCAATCGATCCTGCTGCCCCCGATCACGGCCTGGCTCGTGCTGCGTGAACTCGGCCGCTCGCCGTGGTGGCTCTTGAAGAAAGTGGCGCCGGCGCTGCTGGCGACCGGCTGCATGGCGGCCGTCGTGGTCGCGCTGCAAACGTTCGTGCCGATGCGGCCGGGGGTGGAGTTGATCGCGTCCGTGGCCTGCGGCGGCGCGGCCTACGTCGCGGCGGCCGCCGCGTTGCTACGGCTGCGGTTGCCTCCGGCGCTGACATCGAGAATCATGGTCGCCGCCGAATAACCCCCGCGTGGCCGCACCGACCGGGAACGCCCGAACGTGACCCCATCGACCGCCCTGCTGTTCCAGACCCACTTCTTCGACCGGGAACTCGCGCGCCACTTCGAGCGGCTGCGGCGGCGGTGCCCGCCGAATTTCGAGTGCTTCGTGCTGATCCACGTGCCGGCGGGCACGCCCAAGCCGCAGCGCCTCGCCGCCGTGCCGCACCACCTCGTCACCACGCCCGAGATCCGCGCCCTCCCCTATCCGCGCAAGAACGCCGCGCGGGACTGGACGGGCCGGTCGTGGGAGTTCTGGGGCGGGGGGCACTGCGACTTGGTGCCGATGCACTTCTACAACGCCCATCCGCACTTCGACCGCTACTGGGTCGTCGAGTACGACATGCGCTTCACCGGCGACTGGCGCCGGTTCTTCGACGCCTTCGAGGAGAGCGACTCGGACTTCCTCAGCACCTCGGTCCGCCGCCGGCGGGACAACCCGGTCTGGGTGAACTGGGAGTCGGTGCAGGGCCCCGCTCCGGAGGAGGAGATCGAGCGGCACCGCGTCGCCGCCTTCACGCCGATCTTCCGCGCCAGCCAAGCCGCCATGGCCCGGATGGACGCCGCCTACCGGGCCGGCTGGGGCGGCCACTTGGAAGCCTCGTGGGCCAGCATCCTGGACTTCCACGGGCTCAAGCTGGAGGACATCGGCGGCGACGGGGAGTTCGTCCGGCCGGGGAACCGCCACCGCTTCTACACGGCGGCCAAGCCGAACGCGGCGTGCGATCTGCTGGCGCCGGGCACCATCATCGCCAAGCCGCCGATGTTCCGCCCCGGCAGCACGCCGAACCGGCTCTACCACCCGGTGAAATCCTTCAAGCTCTGGCCGGAGGTCAAGCTCGCGCTTTGGGAAGGGCGGGTCTGGCAGGGCGCGCGGCGGCGGGAACTCGTTTCGTGGCTCCGCGGGCTCAGGGCCGCGCGGGGCTGACGCCGCGGGCCGCTCCTGCGGCCCTCACGCCCCGGCCCCGCCGATGAGGCGGCGGCGCAGCCGGCCGGAGATCCAGTCTATCAGCGCCACCGTGGCGATCATCAACAGGATGATGAAGGCCACCTCGTCCCAGTAGCGGACCCGGATGCGCTCGGCGATCTGGAGCCCGATGCCGCCGGCGCCGACCACGCCGAGGATGGCGGCGGAGCGGGTGTTGCTCTCGAAGAAGTAGAGCGCCTGGGCGAGCATCACCGGCAGCACCTGGGGCAGCAGGCCGAAGCGGAGCCGCGCCAGCCGGCCGCCGCCGGCCGCGACCACGCCCTCGACCTGCTTGCGTTCCGCGTTCTCGATGGCCTCGGCGTAGAGCTTGGCCAGCACCGCGATGTCGGCGGTGGCGATGGCGAGGACGCCCGCCAGCGGGCCGAGGCCCACCGCGCGCACGTAGGTCAGCGCCCAGATGAGCTGGTCCACGCCGCGCATCCCGTCGAGGAACCGCCGCAGCGAGAAGCGGAGCAGCACGTTCGTCACCACGTTCCCGGCGCCGAGGAAGCCGAGCGGGATGGCGAGGAGCGCCGCGACGAAGGTGCCGAGGAACGCCATGGCGACGCTCTCGGCCAGGCCGCGCAGGATGTCGAGCCACATCTCGCCCGGCGAGGGCGGCACCATGAGCCGGAGAATGGTGCCGAGGCCCGAGAGCCCGTTCCAGAGGCGCGCTGGCGAGAAGTCGAACCACCACAGCGCGCCGGCGAGCCACGCGGCGAACACCGCGCCGCCGGCGATCTGCACCGCGCGCCGGCCGGGCGACGCGCCGAAGGCCCCGGGCATCCGCTCCCGCCAAGCGGCGACGTCCACGGCGGCCATCAGTTCGCGCCCCCGAGCGCACCGATGGCGCGGTGGCGCAGCCGCTCCGAGAGGAGGTCCACAGCGGCCACGGCGAGGATGACGAGCAGGATGATGGCGCTGATCTCCTCGTAGTAGTTGAAGGAGATGACTTTGTAGAGTTCCTCGCCGATGCCGCCGGCGCCCACGAAGCCGATGACGCTGGCGGAGCGGATGTTGGTTTCGAAGCGCAGCAGGGCGTAGCTGAGGATGTTCGGCAGCGCCTGCGGCAGGATGGCGAAGCGGCAGCACTCGGGCCAGGACGCGCCCGCGGCGCGCGCGGCGTCCCACGGGCGCATGTCGGCGTTCTCGATGGCCTCCGCGAACAGCTTGCCGAGCGCGCCGGCCGTGTGCAGCGTGATCGCCAGGATGCCCGCGAGGGCGCCGACGCCGAAGGCCCAGACGAGGATCAGCGCGAAGACGATCTCGGGGACGGTACGCATCGCTTCGCAGAACCGACGCGCGAGCTGGTAGGGGACGCCGCGCGACAGGTTGCGCGCCGCCGGGAAGGCGAGCAGCAGCGCAGCGGAGGCGCCGAACAGCGTGGCGAGCGCCGCCATGTTCGCCGTTTCGAACAGCAGCCACGCCCAGGAGTCGAGGCGGTAGAACCAGAAGGCGAGGCTGCCTTCCGTGTCCGCGCCGGCGAGGAGGGCGTCCCAGCGCAGGCTCGGCAGGATGCGCCAGAGGTATTCGCCGATGCGCGGCAGGCCGGCGAGCAGCGTCGCTGGATGCGCTTCGCTGACCCAGGCGCTGACGAGCAGGCAGGCGGTGAGGACCGCGAGGGCGACGAGCGTCGCGCCGCGCCGTTGCCGGCGGGCCGCCTGGTACGCGGCCTCGCCCTTGCCGACGGCGGGCGACCACGCGGGGACGGGGTCGCCCGCCGGGGCGAAGGGCGTGGCGTCCACGCGGCCCGGCCGCTCAGCGCCGCCGGCGCTCCTGCGCTTCGGTGCGGCGCAGGTCCACGATCAGTTGGAAATCCTCGTGCCGCGACTCGCGGTAGCCGGTGCCGCCGCCGCGCTCGACTTGCTCGTAGATCTTCGGCTGCGCCTTGGGCAGGGCGAGGTGGAAGAGCTTCATGTCTTCCTTGAACTCGGCCGGCAGGTCGGTCCGCACCGCGGTCGGGCCGTTCGGGATGGGCGAGGAGCGCCAGATGATGCGGAGGTCCTTCATGTCTAGCATCTTCTTGTCCACCATCGCGCGCAGGTTGCCGCGGGTGTAGCCCTGCGCCTCGTCGCCCTGGCCCGAAGCCCAGGTCACGGCGGCGTCGTACTGGCGTTGGAGCACGGCGACCACCGCCTGTTCGTGCCCGCCGCCGAAGCCGGTGCGCGAGAAGTGCTGGCCGCTCTCCGGGTTGATGCCCTGCTGGCGCAGCGCGAAGCGGGGGATCAGGTAGCCGGAGGTGGAGTTCGGGTCGGCCCAGGCGAGGCTCTTGCCGCGCGTGCCCGCGAGGTCGGTGATGCCGCTGTCGGCGCGCACCACCATGACCGAGACGTAGGACACGGAGCCGTCCGCCTCCTCCGGCACCACGATCGGCTCGATGCCGCCGCCCGTGTCGAGCCAGGCGCCCGCGTAGCCGGAGGCGCCGAGGCTCGCCATCTCGATCTGCTTGGCGCTGTAGGCCTGGAGCACGCCGGCGTAGTCGGAGGCGGCGAAGAGGCGCGTGGGGACGCCGAAGGTCTCTTCGAGCAGCTTGCGGTAGCCGTCGAAGCGGCCGAGGCGGTCGGCCTCGTTCTCGCCGCCGAGCAAGCCGACGCGGAGCTGCGGCACCTGCTGCGCCCAGGGGCGCTTGCCGGCAGACGGCATCGCCACGTTCGGGTCGAGGGTGCGGCGCATGTCGGATTTCTGCGCGCGCGCGAGGCCGGGCGCGGCGAGGGCGCCGGCGGCTAGGCCGGCGGCGAAGAGGCGGCGGTTCAGCATGGGGCGGGCGCTCCTTGGGTCGTCACGCGGCGTTGGCGGCGACGGGCGCCGCGCGGTTGGCGGCGGAGCGGCGCACCGCGGCGGCCGCTTGCTCCTCGAATTCGGCCTCGTCCACGCCGTACACGTCGCGCACCCGCGCCGCCGTCAGCTCGGCGGGCGCGCCGTCGAACACCACGCGGCCGGACTGCATGGCGACGATGCGGTCGCAGTACTCGCGCGCCGTGTCGAGGTGGTGGAGGTTGCAGAGCACGGTGATGCCTTGCTCCCGGTTGATCCGCCGCAGCGCGTCCATCACCACCTTGGCGTTGCGCGGGTCGAGGCTGGCGATCGGCTCGTCGGCCAGGACCACGCGCGGCTCTTGCAGGAGGGCGCGCGCGATCGCCACGCGCTGCTGCTGCCCGCCGGAGAGCGTGTCGGCCCGCTGGAGCGCGGCGGCGGCCAGGTCGAAGCGGTCCAGCGCGGCGAGCGCCATGGCGCGCTCCTCGGCCGTGAAGCGCTTGAGCAGCGACGACATCGTGGGGCGGTGGTTCAAGCGGCCGACCAGCACGTTGGTCAGCACGTCCAGGCGCTGCACGAGGTTGAACTGCTGGAAGACCATAGCGCAGCGAGCGCGCCAGTCGCGCAGCGCCCGCCCGCGCAGCGCCGTCACGTCCCGGCCCTCGAACAGGATGCGGCCGGCGGTGGGCTCGGTGAGGCGGTTCACCATGCGGATCAGGGTGGACTTGCCGGCGCCCG
>CADCTL010000244.1 GCA_902805625.1 uncultured Acetobacteraceae bacterium | reverse complement strand
CACGGACTACGACACCTCCGACCGGCTCTACTTCGAGCCGCTGGCCGATGAGGACGTGATCGCGCTCATCCGCAAGGAGCAGGAGCGCGGAGAGCTGCTGGGCTGCATCGTGCAGTACGGCGGGCAGACTCCACTGAAACTCAGCCAGGCGCTGGCGCGGGCCGGCATTCCCATCCTCGGCACCAGCGCGGAGGCGATCGACGTCGCGGAGGACCGCGAGCGGTTCCAAGGCCTCCTGCGCGGTCTCGGCCTCAAGCAGCCGCGGAACGGCACGGCGCGCACGCTCGATGAGGCGGCCCACGAGGCCGAGCGCATCGGCTACCCCGTGGTGGTGCGGCCGTCCTACGTGCTGGGCGGCCGCGCCATGGAGATCGCGCACAATCGCGAGCAGCTCATGCGCTTCGGGAAGGAAGCTGTGAAGGTTTCGGGCGAGAACCCCATCCTCATCGACCAGTGCAGTACGCGGTGAAGGACGGGGAGATCTTCGTGTTGGAGGTCAACCCCCGCGCCTCGCGCACCGTCCCCTTCGTGGCCAAGGCGACGGGGGTGCCGGTGGCCAAGATCGGGGCGCGCGTCATGGCCGGGGCGCGCTTGTCCGAATTCACGCTGGACGACTACGCGGTGAGCCGGCACGTCGCGGTGAAAGAGGCGGTGTTCCCGTTCAACCGCTTCCCCAACGTGGACGTCATCCTCGGCCCGGAAATGAAATCCACCGGCGAGGTGATGGGCCTGGACGTGTCTTTCGAGCGCGCCTTCGCCAAGTCCCAGCTCGGCGCGGGCGTGAAGCTGCCGGCGTCGGGCACCGCCTTCATCTCCGTGCGGGACGCCGACAAGGGGGCCGCGGTTTCGCTCGCGCGCAGGTTGACGGAGATGGGCTTCTCCGTGATGGCCACGCGGGGAACCGCGGCGCGGCTGCGCGAGGCCGGGCTGGCTTGCGCGGTGGTGAACAAGGTGCTGGAAGGGCGGCCGCACTGCGTCGACGCGATCAAGTCCGGCGAGATACAGATCGTCATCAATACAACCAGCGGCACGCAGTCCGTGGCGGACAGCTTCGACATCCGCCGCTCGGCCCTGACGGGGGGTGTGCCCCACTACACGACCGCCGCGGGTGCCCGCGCCGCGGTGCATGCCATCGCCGCCCTGCGGGCCGGGACACTTGATGTGGCTCCGCTACAGTCCTACTTTAGCCCTTCGTTTTGACGGCGGCGAGGATGGGGTTGCGCCGTCCTCTCCGCTTTTCGTGCTTGTTCCGGCCTCCGGGCCGCTCGGCACCGGGGCTTCCGATGTGACGTGAGGAAAGGCTCGCCGTGCAGAAATTCCCCATGACCGCCGAAGGTCTGGCGAAGCTCGAGGAGGAGCTGAAGCAGCTCAAGGCCGAGGAACGGCCGGCGGTGATCCGCGCCATCGCGGAGGCGCGCGCGCACGGCGACCTGTCGGAGAACGCCGAGTACCACGCGGCGCGCGAGCGCCAGTCTTTCGTCGAAGGCCGCATCGCGGAGCTGGAAACGGTGGTTCCGCTGGTCGAGGTGATCGACGTCGCCAAGCTCTCGGGCGACCAGGTGAAGTTCGGCGCCCGCGTCACCATCGTCGATGAAGAGTCGGATGAGGAGAAGACCTACCGCATCGTCGGCGCGCACGAGGCCGACATGAAGGTCGGGACCATCTCCCTGTCCTCGCCGCTGGCCAAGGCGCTGATCGGCAAGAAGATCGGCGACAGCGTGGAGGTCCCGGCGCCCGGCGGCGCCCGCGCCTACGAGATCACCGACGTCCAGTTCCGCTGACGCGGCCACCCTCGCCGCGCCTTCGGCGGCGGCGGTCGGCCTCGCGGATGTGCGGGCCGCGGCGGAGCGCATCCGCGGCGCGGTGTTGCGGACGCCGACCATTCCTTCCGACGCCGTTTCCCGCGCCGCGGGTTGCCGCGTTTTCCTGAAACTCGACACGCTCCAAGCAACGGGCGCGTTCAAGGAACGGGGCGCGGCCAACCGCATCGCGCTGTTGCGCGCTTCCGGGCGCGGGGGCGGCGCGGGCGTCGTCGCCATGTCGGCCGGCAACCACGCGCAAGCGGTGGCGCGCCACGCAGCGCTGGCCGGCATCGCCGCCGTCATCGTCATGCCGCGCTTCACCCCCGCGACCAAGGTGGTCCGCACGGAAAGCTGGGGCGCGCGCGTGGTGCTGCACGGCGAAACCCTGGCCGAGGCGGCTGAGCACGCGCACGAACTGGCGCGGCGCGACGGCCTCACCTTCATCCACCCCTACGACGACCCGGCCGTCATCGCCGGCCAGGGCACCTTGGCGTTGGAGATGTTGGAGGACCGGCCGGAACTCGACGCGCTGGTGCTGCCGGTGGGCGGCGGCGGGCTGCTGGCCGGTTGCGCCGCCGCGGCGCGCGCCCTGCGGCCGGGGATGCCGGTCTTCGGCGCGGAGGTCGAGGGCTACCCGGCCATGGCGCAGCGCTTGGCCGGGGCGCCCGTCTCGGTCGGCGGACCCACCATCGCCGAAGGCATCGCGGTGCGCGACGTGGGCGAGGTGCCGCTCGCCATGATCCGGGATTTCGGCATCGAGGTGCTGGTGGTCCCGGAGCGCGCCGTGGAGCGGGCCATCGCCCTGCTGGCCGAAGGGGCGCGCGTGGTGGCCGAGGGGGCGGGCGCCACCGGCCTCGGCGCGATACTGGCCTTCCCGGAGCGCTTCGCCGGCGAGCGAGCCGTCGGCGTCGCGGTTTGCGGCGGGAACATCGACTCGCGCATCCTGTCCAACGTCCTGCTCCGCAACCTGCTGCGGGACGGGCGCATCCTCCGCCTGCACTTGGACATCCCGGACCGGCCCGGCGTGCTGGCCGACATCGCCGCGCGGGTCGCCGCCGCCGGGGGCAACGTCATCGAGGTTCTCCACCAGCGCCTTTTCGCCTCGCCATCAGTGCAGAGCGCGGAACTGGAGCTCATGGTCGAGGTGCGCGACGCCCCGCAGGGCGAGGCGCTGGTCGCGGCGTTGGAAACGGGCGGCTACGCGGTGCGGCGGGGATAGGGCGTCTTCCGCGCCTCCGGACGCGTCAGGGCTTCGCCAACAGCGAAAGGCAGTCCAGGCGCTCCACCCCGCCCCAGTCGAAGACCATTTGACGGACGGCCCTCAGCCCTTCTTTCAGCGCGTAGTGCCACATCAGGTCCCGCGACATGAAGGCGCGGGAATGCGGCGCGGTGCGCCAGTCGTGCCCTTCCTGGTAGTTGGAATGGTGGAGGAAGGCGCGGCCGCCCGGCCGCAGCACGCGCCGGGCCTCGGCCAGGTAGGCGCGCACCACGTCGCTGTCGAAATGCACCATGGCGTCGAAGGAGTAGAGCAGCGTCACCTCGCCCGAAGGCACATCCCGCAGGTCGTAGCCGTTGTTGACCAGGTAGGTGACGCCGGGCGCGTCGCCGAAGCGCCGGCGGCAGATTTCGATGTTGCCCGGCTGGATGTCCACCAGGATGAGCCGCCCGGCGAGCGGCCGCAGCATCGCGGCGTTGCGGCCATGGCCGGTGGCGAGGTCCAGCACGCAAGCGAAGTCGCTGCCTTTGATGAAGGGCAGGATCAGCTCGGGCCAGATCCGCTCCATCATGGGTTCGGCCGCGGCGAAGTAGGGGTTCTGCGGCGTCCAGGGGTCGCCCGCGTAGCGCGCCGCGGCATCCAGCGCGGCCTCGGCACCGGGCGCGCGCGGCGCGGGGGCACTCGGCGGATCGGCCATGGGGCTCCTCGGGTCGGGCAGAGCGTCAACCACAGGTGGTTAGCACGGCCCCGCCCGACGCGGCCATCCCGGCCTGCCTCATCCCGACACCGGCACCCCGGCCTCCTCCTTCGCCGTGCGGATGGTCTGCAGCGTCTGCACCCGGGCCACCGGGCCGGCGGCGGTCAGGCGGCGGGTCAGGGCGTTCTCGTGCGCCGTGTCGCGCGCCACCAGCCGCAGCAGGAAGTCGCCGCCGCCGCGGATCATGTGGCATTCCCGCACCTCGGGCCATTCCAGCACCATCGTCTCGAAGGCGGAGAGCACGGCCTCCTTCTGGCTTTCCAGCCCGACCAGCGCGAAGAAGGTGATCTCCCAGCCGAGCGCGACGGGGTCGAGCGCCGCGTGGTAGCCGCGGATGACGCCCGCCTCCTCCAGCCGGCGGACGCGGCGCAGGCAGGGCGGGGCCGACAAGCCGACCCGGCGCGCCAGCTCGACGTTCGTCATGCGCCCGTCGGCCTGCAACTCCGCCAGGAGCCGCAGGTCCACCTCGTCCAGGGAGGAGTCGTGCTCCTGTGCCATCCACACCTTTCGTTGCCGCGGCGCCGTCCGGGGCGCACTATCGTTTCAGGAATCGACGGTCGCAAGCGTTTGGCTTGTGGCTCCGGTTCCATCCGCCGATATCTCGACGGATCGCTGCCTTTCCGGGGAACAACCAGTGCCCGCCACGCACCGCACGCGCCTCCTGATCATCGGCGCCGGCCCCGCCGGCTACACCGCGGCGATCTACGCCGCGCGCGCGGGCCTGCAACCGATCGTCGTGGCGGGGCTGCAGCCGGGCGGGCAGCTCACCATCACCACCGACGTCGAGAATTACCCCGGCTTCGCCGACGCGGTGCAAGGCCCCTGGCTCATGGACCAGTTCCGCGCGCAGGCGATCCACGTCGGCGCCGCCGTGGTGCCCGACGTCGTGACCAGGGTGGACCTCGCGGCGCGGCCCTTCCGGGCGGCGGGCGACTCGGGCGACACCTACCTCGGCGAGTCGCTGGTCATCGCCACCGGGGCGCAAGCGCGCTGGCTCGGCATCCCGGGCGAGCGTGAGCTGTCGGGCTTCGGGGTTTCCGCCTGCGCCACCTGCGACGGGTTTTTCTTCCGGAAGAAGAACGTCGCGGTGATCGGCGGCGGCAACACCGCGGTGGAGGAGGCGCTCTACCTTTCCAACCTCGCCGCCCAGGTGACGGTTATCCACCGCCGCGACCGCTTCCGGGCCGAGCGCATCCTGCAGCAACGCCTCCAAGCGAAGGGGAACGTCCGCGTCCTGTGGAACACGGTGGCGGAGGAGGTGCTCGGCACGGAGGGCAGGTTGCGCTCCGTCCGCGCCCTCGCGCTCCGGAACGCCAACACCGGCGAGCGCACCGAAGAGCCGTTCGACGGCGTCTTCGTCGCCATCGGCCACGACCCGGCGACGGCGCTGTTCCGCGGGCATGTCGGGATGGACGAGGACGGATACATCCGCACCGAGCCCGGCAGCACGCGCACGGACGTCGAGGGCGTCTTCGCCGCCGGCGACGTGCAGGACCGCATCTACCGCCAAGCCGTCACCGCGGCCGGCACCGGCTGCATGGCGGCTCTGGAAGCGGAGAAGTGGCTCGCGCACATGCCGGCCGACGCGCCCGCCATCGAGGCCTGGACCTAGGCCGGCACGGTGCCCTTGGACTGGGACAAGCTGCGCGTCTTCCACGCGGTGGCCGAGGCCGGCAGCTTCACCCACGCCGGGGAAACGCTGAACCTCAGCCAATCCGCCGTGTCGCGCCAGATCCAGGCGCTGGAGGAGTCGCTGCAAGTGCCGTTGTTCCACCGGCACGCCCGCGGCCTGATCCTGACCGAGCCCGGCGAGACGCTGAACCGCACCGTGCGCGAGGTCTTCGCCAAGCTGGCCATGACGGAGGCGCTGCTCACCGAGAGCCGCGAGCGCCCGGCGGGGCGGCTGAAGGTGACGAGCACCGCGGGCTTCGGCAACGCTTGGCTGGCGCCGCGCCTGCACCGCTTCGTCGCCCTCTACCCCGAGGTGTCGGTGATCTTGCTGCTGGACGACACCGACCTCGACCTCGCCATGCGGGAAGCGGACGTCGCCATCCGCATGCACCCGCCCCGCCAGCCCGACTTGATCCAGCGGCACCTCGCCACCTTCGGCTGGCGGGTGTGCGGCGCGCCGGCCTACCTCAAGACGGCCGGCATCCCGCAGCGCGCTGAAGACCTGGACGCGCACCGGATCATCTGTTGGGGCGACCACCGGCCGCCCACGGACCAGATCAACTGGCTCACCGAGGCGGGCCGGCGGCCCGGCGCGCCGCGGCGCGCCGCGGTGGAGATCAACAGCCAGACCGGCATCCTGCGGGCGGTCCGCAGCGGCCTCGGCCTGGCGGCCTTGCCGGAGTACATGGGGCGCGAGCTGGAAGGGCTTCTGCACGTGCTGCCGGAGATGAAGACGCCGCGGCTGGACGCCTACTTCGTGTACCCGGAGGAGTTGCGCCATTCGAAGCGGGTGACGGTCTTCCGCGACTTCGTGGTGGCGGAACTGGCGGCCGCCGCCAGCTAGCATGCATGGCACGCATGGCGGACCGGAGATTTCACCAGACCCCGTCTCCGCCGGCCGCGGTAGTCTCGAACTGTCCAGCGACGAGTTGGGCAAGGTCCTTCGGAGCCACGCTCCGGGGCCCTTCGTCTCCCAGACGTGAAGCCTCCCTGTTGACTGCCCTGCTAGGTCAATGACTTAGCAGGGCTTCTTTTTTCTCTGGGGCCATGCTGGGGCCAGAAGCATGCGGGTTTCGTCCCGTCGGGGTGTCCGCTGCGGACAAGCCGCTGAGGTGTTGGCCTTTTTGGCTTCGAGGCCGCGCCGGCGTTTGAGCTGGCCGCGCGGCGAAGGGGGGAGCGTCCGAACAGGCGGTCTTGTGGCCGGATGGGCGGCCTGCAGCCCCCTTGTATGAGGCTTATCGTGTCAAGCGTAATCTCCTCTGCGTGGCTCGTGGAATGCCGGACGAACTCGGGATCGGCCTCGCCGCATCTGTGCGGCGGTCCACCGCACCACC
>CADCTL010000243.1 GCA_902805625.1 uncultured Acetobacteraceae bacterium | reverse complement strand
GCGCTGTACCCGGACAAGGCCTGAGGCCCGGGCCGGGACGCGCGCGCTTCAGCGCCCCTCGAAGGCCGCGATGCCGTGCGGCACGCCGCGCCGCTCCAGCATGACCAGGCCAAGGATCAGGGACAGGCCCGCGCCGCACGCGGCGTAGAAGGCGAGCATCGGCGGCAGGCGACCCGGCGACAGCGCGTCGGTCAGCAGCAGGCCGACGAGGCAGCAAACGACGAAGAGGGCGCTTCCGATCATCGTGCAGGCGAGGCGTTGCATGATGGCTGTGCTCCCGGCTTTCTTTTCCACCATCCGGACCACCCTGGCCCGGTGACACGCACTTAATCTCCCGCTGGCGGCGGGTTGAAGCCGAGCTTGGGGCGATTTCGTGGCAAGTGCTTTGGATTGCGCAACTAACCCGGGCAATGCCGGCTCCGTGGGGCGACATCGCCGTTGCCGGGCCGGTTGCGCCCTGCACCGGGATCGCTGATCGTCCGTGTCGAACCGGCCCCGGAGAGAGTGCCCGCCATGAAGCGTCCCTTACCCGCAGTTCTCTTCCTGCTCGTGGCCGGGCTCGTCGCCCAGGGGCCGCTCGCCGCTGGGGCGCGGGCGCAGGCGCCGGGGGGCACGGCGAACCAAGCGCCGCTGCGGTGCGCGGTGGACGGCACCTTCGCCCCCCACGCCTCTCCGCGGCTGGAGGGCGGGGTGCAGGGCTTCCAGGTGGACCTGTTCCAGGAGGTTGCGAAGCGGATGGGGCGGACCATCACCATCGACTCCGCCAGCTTCTCGGGCCTGATCCCGGCCTTGAACGCCGGGCGCTACGACTTCCTGTGCGCGCCCACCACCGTGACTCCGGAGCGGGCGGCGAACCTGCTCTTCACCGAAGGCTACCTCTGGACCGAGTTGCAGTTCGGCATCCGCCGCGGCTCGCCGCCGATCCGCTCGGAGGATGACCTGCGCGGCAAGACGATCAGCGTCAACAAGGGCACGCCCTACGAGCAGTGGGTGACGCGCAACGCCGAGCGGCTGGACCTCAAGCTGCTCGCCTTCGACACCCAGCCGGACGCGGTGCAGGCGGTCATCCAGGGGCGGGCGCAGGCCAACCTCTCGGGCAACACGGTGGTGAAGTACAGCGCCAGCCGGGCGCCGCAGTACGTGGCCGACTACGTGATCCCCGGCACCCGGATGCACTGGGGCACGCCCTTCCGCCAGGACAGCGGCGCCCTGCGGAACCAGGTGGAGGGCGTCATCGAGTGCATGAAGCGCGACGGCACGGTGGCGCGCCTGTCCGAGCGCTGGTTCGGCGCCGCACCCAAGGAGGACGACGCCGAGCGCGTGTCCTTCCCCGGCTTCGGCCCGCCGGGGCTGCCGGGCCACGACCCGACGCCGAGTGAGCCGCGCTGCGGCTGATGGCGGCGATCGTCCGGGCGCACGGCGTCCACAAGCACTTCGGCGCGCTGCACGTGCTGCGCGGCGTGGACCTGGAGGTGGCGGAGCGGGAGTTGGTCTTCGTGATCGGCCCGTCCGGCTCCGGCAAGTCCACCCTGCTGCGCTGCCTGAACCGCTTGGAGGAGCCGAGCGGCGGCCGGATCGAGGTGGACGGCATCGACATGCTGGACCGGCGGACGGACATCAACCGGGCGCGGCAGCGCATCGGCATGGTCTTCCAGTCCTTCAACCTCTACCCGCACATGACGGCGCTGGGGAACGTTGCGCTTGCGCTTCGCAAGGTGCTGAAGCTGCCGCGCGCCGAGGCCGACGAGCGGGCGCGGGCGGCGTTGGAACGGGTGAACCTGGCGGACCGGGCGGGGCACTACCCCGGCCAGCTCTCCGGCGGGCAGCAGCAGCGGGTGGCGATTGCGCGGGCCATCGCGCTGGAGCCGCGGGTGATGCTGTTCGACGAGCCGACCAGCGCCCTCGACCCGGAGCTGGTGGGCGGCGTGCTCCAGGCGATGCGGGAGCTGCGCGAGAGCGGCATGACGATGGTGGTGGTGAGCCACGAGATGGGCTTCGCCCGCGCCGCCGCCGACCGCGTGGTGTTCATGGACCACGGCTTGGTCGTGGAGGAAGGGCCGCCGGAGGCGGTCTTCGGCGCCCCGCGCGAGGAGCGGACGCGCGCCTTCATCCGCCAGATCGACCGGCACTAGGCGGCGTCGCGGCGCGTGACCGGCTGGGAGCGCTTCGCCGACAGCTTCCTCAACGCGCGCGTCGCGGCGGAGTACTTGCCGAAGATCGTCGAGGGCTTCGGGCTGACGGTGGTGCTGGCGCTTTGCATCATCGCGGCCGGCCTCACGGCCGGGCTGGCGCTGGCGGTCTTGCGGAGCCTCGGCGTGCGGCCGTTGAACTGGCTCATCATCTTCGCGGTGGACCTGTTCCGGGCCTTGCCGCCGCTGGTGGTGATCGCGCTGCTGTATTTCGGGCTGCCGGCGGCGGGGCTCTCCTTGTCCGGCTTCGCCGCCGCTTGGCTGGCGCTGTCGCTGGTGCTGATGGCCTTTTCGGAGGAGATCTTTTGGGCCGGCATCACCGCCGTGCCGAAGGGGCAGTGGGAAGCGGCGCGCTCCACCGGCCTCGGCTTCCTGCCCACCCTGCGGCTGGTGGTGCTGCCGCAGGCGCTCCGCATCACCGTCCCGCCGCTCACCAACCGCACCATCGCCATCACCAAGAACACGGCGCTGGCGTCCGTGGTGGCGGTGCCGGAGATACTCGGCGCGGCGCAGGCCGGCGTGTCCTTCGGCTTCAACCCGACGCCGCTGACCCTCGGGGCGGCTGCTTACCTGGTGCTGTTCCTGCCGGTGGTGGTGCTCGGCCGCTGGGTGGAGACGCGCTTCGCGTGGAAGCGGTGACGCGCGGATGACCTGGGCCGACTTCACGCTCGCCTTCTTCTCGCTCGACATCCTGCGGCAGGCTTGGCCGATCCTGCTTTCGGGGTTGGTGCAGACGCTGCTGCTCTCGGCGATGGTGGTGCCGCTGGGGCTGCTCGGGGGCGTGCTGCTGGCGCTGCTGTCCACCGTGCGGAGCCCTTGGGTGCGCTGGCCGCTGATGGCGTGGGTGGACGTGTTCCGCTCCTTGCCGCCGCTGGTGCTGCTGGTGTTCGTCTACGCCGGGTTGCCCTTCGCGGGGCTGGAAGTCTCACCCTGGGGCGCGGTGGCGATCGGCTTCTTCCTCAACACCGGCGCCTACTACGGCGAAATCCTGCGCGCCGGGATCGAGAGCGTGCCGGCCGGGCAGGTGGAGGCGGCGCGCTCCACCGGCCTTTCGCGCGGGCAGGCCATGGCGTGGGTGGTGCTGCCGCAGGCGGTGCGGAACGTGCTGCCGGACCTCATCAGCAACACTTTGGAGGTGGTGAAGCTCACCTCCATCGCCAGCGTGGTGGCACTGCCGGAGCTGCTGTTCCAGGCGCGGCAGGCGCAGAGCGTGACCTTCAACGCGACGCCGATCATGGCGGCGGCGGTGGCCTATTTCGTTCTGCTGTGGCCGGTGGTGCGGCTGCTGAGCCGGCTGGAGAACCGGCAGCTGGCGGGGCGGCGGTGACAGGCGCCCAGCCGCCCCGTGACTTGCCGGGCAGGCCGCGAGAGAATGTCGCTTATGCGACTCCTATCGAATCTGCTCGGCAACTTCGTCCAGAACGGCAGCCTGCGCCTGACCGACGCGGGCGGGCGCGTGCACGTCTTCGGGGCCGGGCGCCCCGGCCCGTCCGTGGCGGTCCGCCTGCACGACCCCCGGCTCCATCTCGGCCTGTTCGCCAACCCGGAACTCCGCGCAGGCGAAGCCTACATGGACGGGACGCTCACCTTCGAGGACGGCTCGGGCGTGGGCGATCTGATGCGGTTGTTTTCGCTGAACCGGACGGGCCTCCGCGGGCACGCCTCGCAGCGCCTGGTGCGGCGGAGCTGGCGCGCCCTCCGGCGTTGGCACCAAGCGAACCCCATGGGCGCCGCCGCCGCCAACGCCCGGCACCACTACGACCTCTCGACCGATCTCTACCGCCTCTTCCTCGACGACGGGCTGAACTACTCCTGCGCCGTCTTCGAGGACCCGGAACGGGACACGCTGGAGGACGCGCAGCGGCGCAAGCTCGTCCGCGCGACGGCCAAGCTGCGCCTCCGGCCCGGCATGACGGTGGCCGAGATCGGTTCGGGCTGGGGTTCCTTCGCCATCCACATCGCCAAGACCACCGGCGCGCGCGTGGTGGCGATCAACGTCTCGCCGGAGCAGATCCGGATCTCGCGCGAGAAGGCCGCGGAGGCCGGCGTGTCGGACCTCGTGGAGTTCCGCGAGCTGGATTACCGCGCCCTCGAAGGCCGCTTCGACCGGGTGGTTTCGGTCGGCATGATGGAGCACGTGGGCGTCGGCAATTTCGACGCCTATTTCCGGATGATCCGCGGGCTCCTCGCGGAGGACGGGTACGCTTTCGTCCACTGCATCGGGCGCAGGGGGCAGCCGGGCAGCACGAGCCCCTTCATCCGCAAGCACATCTTCCCCGGCGCCTACGCCCCCGCCCTGTCGGAGGTCTTCGCCTCGACCGAGCGCACCGGGCTTTGGGTGGCCGACATGGAGGTTCTGCGGCTCCACTACGCGCACACCCTGCGGCACTGGCGGGAGCGTTTCGCCGCCAACCGGGAGCGCGCGGCGGCGCTCTACGACGAGCGGTTCTGCCGCATGTGGGAATACTACCTGGCGGCCGTGGAGGTCGGCTTTCTCAACGGCTCCCAGATGGTGTTCCAACTGCTGCTCTCGACCCGGGTGGACGCCGTGCCGATCCTGCGCGACTTCATGGTGGACGAGGCGCGCGCCGGATCGGGTGCCGCCGCCGTCCCCGCCGCGGACCGGAGCCGCCCGGTCGTGGCGGAGGGGTAGGCATCGGCAACCGCCGAAGGCCGCGGCGAGCCGTTCCAGCACCGCCGGCGCAGGGAGGCTCGCCGGGCGTCAACGCACCGCGTACACGTCGTAAACCGGCCCCGACGGCGGCCGCTGGCCCACGCCGACCGCGATCGCCTTGTTCATCCAATCCAGATCCGCCGCGCCCGTTTCGAAGCGGACGGCGGTGCGGAAGTAGTAGTCCTCCGGCGGCACGGCCTCGCCGCGGTTGAGCTTCGCCAGCGCGTCGGGCGAGCCGGTGCGGATGCCGGTGTAGTGGACGAAGACGAGGTGCCCTTCCCCGGTCCGCACCGTCAGGCGCACATCCATGTGCGCGGTGCCGTCCGGGTCCACGCGCAGCCAGTCGGCGGCAGTGCCGGGGAGCACCTCGCCACGCAGCTTGGGCCCTTCCACCGCGCCGCCGGTGACGGGGACGATGCGGAGTTCGCCGTTCCGCGCCGTGCCGACGTTCTGCGGGGCGCCGGTGGAGAGCGACATGCGGAACAGGAACTCGCTCCGCAGCGGCAGCGGTGTGTTGTCGGCCATCGTCGTCTCCTCCTTCAGCGTTGGCGCCACGGCAGGCCGTCGGCCTTCCAGCCCGCCACCGTGCCGCGGTGGCCCTCGGCGTCCGTCGGGCCTTCGAAGCCATCGGCCAAGTTGAAGGCGTGCGGGAAGCCCGCCGCCTGGGCCGCCTGCCCCGCCGCCAGGCTGCGGGCGCCGGAGCGGCAGATGAAGTAGAGCTTGTGCAGCGGCGTCAGCCCCGCCTTGCGGAGGTGCTCGGCGAAGGCGCCGTTCATCTGCATCGAAGGGTAGAGCTGCCAGGGGATCAGCACCGGCTGCTTGCCAGCGGCGGAGAGGTCCGGCAGGCCGACGAAGTTCCACTCCGCGTCCGTCCGCACGTCCACCAGCGCCGCTTGGGGGTCGTCGCGCAGCGCGTCCCAAGCCTGCCGGGCACTGACGTCGGGCACTCCGGCCATGGGCGGTCTCCTTCTTCCGGCGCAGCATGCGGCCGGGCGACGAGGGCGGCAACGCGCCGGAGGTGCTCGGGTGGCGCCGCGTTCGGGCGGCGTTTGACCGTGCCACGCCGCCGCGGCCAGGGTGGCGGATGCGCCTCGGCATGCTGACGCCTTCCTCCAACACCGTCCTGGAGCCGCTGACGGCGGCGATGCTGGCCGACCTGCCGGGCGCGAGCGCGCATTTCTCCCGCTTCCGGGTGGTGGCCATCGACCTCGGCGCCGGCTCGCGCGGGCAGTTCGATCCGGCGCCCGTGGTCGCCGCGGCCGAGTTGCTGGCCGACGCGCGGGTGGACGCGATCTGCTGGAACGGAACCTCCGGCGCGTGGCTGGGGCTGGAGTTGGACCGGGCGCTATGCGAGGCCGTGACGGAGCGCACCGGCATCCCCGCCACTACCGCGACCTTGGCCTTGATGGAGGCGCTCCGCCGCCTCGGCGCCCGACGCTACGGGCTGGTGACGCCCTACCTCGGCGATGTGCAGGCGGCGATCATCGGGCGGTGGGCGGAGGCCGGGTTGGAGTGCGTGGCGGAGCGCCACCTGGACGACCCCGGCAACTTCAGCTTCGCCGAGCACGGCGAGCCGGTGGTGCGCCGCATGGCGCGGGAGGTCGCGGGGGCGCGGCCCGATGCGGTGGTGGTCCACTGCACCAATTTCCGGGGCGGCCGGGCGGTGCCGGAGCTGGAGGCGGAACTCGGTTTGCCGGTGCTCGACAGCGTCGCGGTGTCGCTCTGGGGCGCGGTGCGCGCGGCGGGCGGGGACGCGGCGCCGTTGGCGAAATGGGGGCGGGTCTTCGCCCTTTGAGCGCGAGGTGGCGGTGCTGGCTCGACGGGCAAAATGTTATGTTATAACGTGCCGAACATGGAACGCGCCCTTACGGTTCTCGCCCTCCCTACTCTCGCCGCGGTGCCTCTCTTATTGGTGGCTTGGTCCGCCGGCGCGCAGACAACC
>CADCTL010000242.1 GCA_902805625.1 uncultured Acetobacteraceae bacterium | reverse complement strand
GAGCAGACACCGCGGGCGCGGCCCGCCTTTCTCCGCGTGGGCGCCCCGGCCGCGTCCGGGCCAACGACGAAAAACGCCGCCCGAAGGCGGCGTCCTGGTCCAAGCACCCGATGCGGAAGGGGAGGGCGGCTTAGGCCGGCTGCTTCTCCAGCGCCGCGCTGATCTCCTTGCCCGCCGTGCTGCAGCAGTTGAGCAGCAGGCCGAGGCTGGTCTGCGGCGTCGTCATGGCGGCCAGCACCAGGTCGCCCGCGGCGCCCTGGAGGCCTTGGATCACGATGCGGCCCTTGGCGGCGGCGAGGATGATGTCGTTGCAGGAGCCCAGCTCCGCTTCGCCGACGATGCCGTCGGCGAGCGCGTGCATGGTGCCCGTCATCACGCTGAGCTTCTCGTCGGCGCTGGAGCCGTGGCTGGCGATCTCGGCCCCGTCCTTGGTGGCCACCGTCGCCCACTTCAGCCCGGGGCAGTTCTGGGCGAGGCGGCTCAGCGCCTGCTTGGCGGCCGCGGCCAGCGCGGGCTTGTTGTCGATAGCCATGTCCCTCAATCCTTCACCGGGTAGTCTCGAGCAGCGCCTCGAGCATCATGATGATGTGGTCGTGCCGCCTCGCGTCGATGCTGAACACGGGGAGGGGCATCTCCCGCTCCTCCAGCAGGTCGTAGTAGGGCTGCAACGGGGAGTCCGGCTTCTCGTCCGTGTGGGTCACCCCGATCACCGCGGTGGAGTCCTCGATCGTGTCCTTGAACAGGTTGAGGTAGTAGCGGAGGTCGTCCACCGGGTCCTGGCACGCGTGGTCGATCAGGATCACCACGCCGAGCGCGCCGCGCGCCAGGATCTTGCACATGAAGTCGTAGCGGCGCTGGCCGGGCGTGCCGAAGATCAGCAGCCGGCGCTCCTTGTCGAGCGTCAGCGACCCGTAGTCGAGCGCCACCGTGGTGGTGGTCTTGTCGCCGCGGACCTTGTCCGCGCTGACCGGCACGTCGGTGCGGATCGGGGGGATGTCGCTGATCGTGCTGACGACCGTCGTCTTCCCCGCGCCCATGCTGCCGGTGATGATGAGCTTGATGTCTTTCAAGACTTGAAGATCCTCAACCGGCCAAGGATGTTCTTGAAGAGCGAGACCCGCTCGCGTCCCTTCTTGGACACCACCGGCAACTGCACCGCCGCGATCTCGGCGGGCGTGGCCGCGGTGCGCTCCAGGATGCCCAGCTCGCCGCAAGCGTCGAGGAAGGCCGCCGTTTGCGCCGGCGTCACGCCGCCCGTGCCCGCCAGGGCGTGCAGCGGCGCCTGCTGCCGCGTGAGGATGCCGCACCAGTGCATGTGGTGCGGCTCGTGCGGCAGGTTGCCGAGGTCGGGCCAGCGCTTGAGGCGGAACAGGGCGGACTCGTATGTCTCCAGGCGCTCCGGCGGCGTGCGGACGCAGGCCAGCCACATGAGCTGCTCGAAGGGGCGGGCCGGCTCGTCCTTGCAGCCGGCCGCGTCGCGCGCCTCTTCCGTGTTGGCGAAGGGCAGCACGCGCACCGGCCGGTTGCCTTCCCCGAGCCAGCCGAAGATTTCCGGCGCAGGCCCCGTGGAGAACCAGGCGCGCGCCTGCGGCATCACGCACACCGACTTCAGCCCCGGCGCTTCCAGCACGGCCGCTTTGTCCGAACCGCGGAGGTCGCGCAACGCGTCCAGCATCGTCCGGGCCTCGGCTGGGTTGCCGAGGGTGGCGAAGCGCATGCGCCGCAGGATGTCCTTGATGTCGGCGTCGTCCTGGGCGGGTTCCCCCCCGTGCGGGGTTTCGGACGCCCAAGCAGGGGGCGGAGCCGGCTCGGTCGCCTCGCCGATCAAGGGCGCGGGGGCGGCCTGCTCCGCGCCGACCTGTTCGGCAACGTCGCTGTGACGATCATCCGAAACCGACCCTGCCGCGTCCCGTGCGACGGCCTGCTCATCGGCGCCCAGCGCCGCGGCGCGCGGTGACGGCTCCGCCGGTTGGGGCGTGGTGCTCCGGGAGGCTTGCGGCGCCGGTGCGGGTTTGAGCGCGGCTTCCGGCTTGAAGAAGGCGGACGGCGCGGGCGCCGCTTCCGCCACGGGCGCGGCGGGACCGGGGCCGGGTGACGGAGGCGGTGCCGGCGCGATGTCCGGGCGCTTGATGGCGGCCGCGGCGTTCAGCACCTGCACGATGCCGGACGGTCCGTGGCCGCGCACCGGCTTCCGCAGCAGCAGCGCGCCGGCGTCCACGTCGTTGCCGCTGGCGGCGGCGCGCAACAGGCCGGGCGGCGCCGGGCTGTTCCACGCGTGCTGGCCGCCGGGGTCGTCCAGGTCGCACACCAGGAGGTCGCAATCCTCCGTGACGCCGACCTCGAAGGCCCAATCAGCGCTCAGGCTGGGCCGGAAGAGCCTGGTCAGGCTCCGGAGAACCTGGGCGTCTTTCTCGGTGAAGCCGAGGAGGCAGCAGAGCAGCCTTTCCATTTCGCCTTTCCCGGGCGTATCGTTGGGCACCGGCGCTCAAGCGCCGCTGCGGTGGCGCGGGGCTGCGGCCCGCGCCGGCATGTCGATCAGGTTCTTCACCTTCCGTGGCCCGCTCAACTCAGCTTCCGCTCGACGCTCGAGAGCTGGAACTTGGCCATCCCAAGGTTCGAGAGCCCCTTGTTGAGCGCCATGTAGAGGAAGAGGGAATCGGTGTCCTTCACCATCCGGATCAGGTGGTACTGGGTGCCCAAGGTGATCAGCACGTCCTCGATCCGGTCATCCAGGCCGAGCGCGCCCATCACCCGCAGCTTGGACCGCACCACTTCCGTGGTGCCGGCGGCCGCCATTTCGAGGTTCAAGCCGTCTCCGCCGGCGGTGCCGAGGGTCATGCCGCTCTGGTAGTCCACGAGACACACGCCGAGCGCGCCCTCGATCTCCATCGCCTCGTCCAGCGCGGCCTTCACCTTCGCCGAGTTCATGAGCACAATCTCCAGTGGAACCGGACGCGCGCTTGGTCAGCGCACCCGATCTCGCGGTCTGGTAGAATAAAGAGGTTCTTTGATTACGCAAAGGTGATTTCGAGTTCGCGAGCAAAGAAGAACTGAATTTCGTCCCTGTGTCTCGAAAGCGGCATACACCGTGCCATCGGACGTGGCCGGGCGCCGTCCGTCCGGCCCGTGCCTCACCCCGGTCAGGCGCCCGGCACAACCGCGCCCAGGAGAAGACAGGCGCCCGCCCCGGCACTGAGCTGCCAGCGTAGCCCGAGGTAATCCTTCGGCAGCAGCCCCCGCCGCGCCGCCGCCGTCTCAACCAGAGCGACAGCCAGGACGCCGGCCGCGAGCAGCGCCAGCCCCGGTCGCACGGGCAGCATCAGCGCGACCCACCCGATCAGCGCCGGCAGCACCCCGAGGGCGAGTCGCGGCCAGGCAGCCGGCGCTTCCTCCGGGGAAGCGCGCAGGGCCAAGCCCCAGTGGACAGCGCCTAGGAAGCTCAAGATGACCGCGCCGTAGGCGGCCAGCGCAGCCAGCGCCAGGCCGCGCCATGGCAGCGGCCCCAGGAGGGCCAGCGCCGCCGCGGCGGCGAAAGGAAGGAGGCCCGCGTAGCCGAGCAGGCGGAAGGGAAGGGCGATCGGCGTTTGCATCGCCACATCACCTCGGCCCGTCGACCCGCCGCGCAACGCCGGGGCGCGAAGACGTCATTGGCGGGCGAAGGGGCGGGCGCCCGACGCAGGGCGGCTACCTCGCGGAGGGCTGCGGGGATAGATAACCGCCATCAAGGATCCCTTCATGGCCATCGGCTTAGAAATCGTCGTCCTGTTCCTGCTCGTCTTCCTGAACGGCGCCTTCGCCATGAGCGAACTGGCCATCGTCTCCGCCCGCCGCGGGCGGCTTTTGGCCATGCAGAGGACCGGCAGCCTCGGCGCCGCCGCGGCGATCGCCCTCGCGGAAGACCCGCAGCGCTTCCTGCCGACGGTGCAGGTGGGCATCACCCTGGTGGGCATCCTGGCCGGCGTGTTCGGCGGCGCGCGTCTCGCCGGGCCGCTGGAATCACTGCTGGCAGGAATACCGGGCGTAGCGTCGGTGGCGAGCGAGGCCGCCTTCGTGCTGGTGGTGGTCGCCATCACCTACGCCAACCTCATTGTCGGTGAATTGGTGCCGAAGCAGCTCGCGCTCCGCGACCCGGAGCGCGTCGCCGTCATCGTGTCTCGGCCGCTCGCTTGGCTGGCGCGGATGACGTCGCCGGCGATCTGGGTGATGTCGCAATCTTCGAGCCTCGTGCTGAGGCTGTTCGGCGCCGCCCGGCCCAGCGAACAGTCCGTGACGGAGGAGGAGGTCAAGGCGGTGGTCGCCGAAGGGGTCGAGGCCGGCGCGCTGGAACGCGAGGAGCGGCACATGATCGAGCGCGTGCTGCGCTTGGCCGACAAGCCGGTGCGGGCGCTGATGACCCCGCGCAACGACGTCGCCTGGATCGACCGCGCCGCGCCGCAGGAGGCGATCGCCGCCACCCTGCGGGAGCACAGCGTCACGCGGTTCGTGGTGTCCGACCGCCGGGTGGACAACGTGGTCGGCGTGGTGGCGGCCAAGGACCTGCTGGACCAGGCGTTGTCCGGCGGCCGGCTGCGGTTGGCGAGCGCGCTGCGTCAGCCCTTGGTGCTGCCCGACAGCCTTTCGGCTCTCGACGCGCTGGAGCGCATGCGCCAGGACCCGATCGGCATGGCCCTGGTGCTGGACGAGTACGGCAGCTTCGAGGGGGTGGTCACCGCGTCCGATCTGCTGGAAGCGATCGTCGGCGAACTCGGCCCCGTGGAGGTGCGGGAAGAAAAGCCCGGCGAAGCGGTGCGCCGCGCCGACGGCAGCCTGTTGCTCGACGGCATGATGCCGAGCGACGAGTTGCGCGCGCAGCTCGAGCTGCCGCCGCTGCCCTACCAGGGCACCTACCACACGGTCGCGGGTCTGATGCTGGCTCTGCTCCAGCGCGTGCCGCGCGAGGGCGACCGCATCGTCTGGGCCGGCTGGCGGTTCGAGATCATGGACATGGACGGCCGCCGCGTGGACAAGATCTTGGCGAACCGGGAAGAAACCGCGGAAGCGGCGTGAGGAACTTGGGCGGACCGCCGATGCCGGGCGGCCCGCCCGCCGCGCTCTACGAGCGCATCTGCTGGATGCCTTGCAGCATCGCCAGGTGGCTCTTGATGGCCGGCACCGCGACCGTGGCGAGCATCCGGTCCCCCTGCGTCGCGCCCGACTGCGCCAGGGTCTGGTGCAACTGCAACAGCTCCTGGTGGCCCATGATCTGGCCCTGCACGAACATGCGGTCGAACTGGGCGCCGCTCATGGATTGCAGTTGCTGCACCATCTGCTGCTTCTGCGTGTCCATCATGGAAGGCGAGGGCACAGGCAGGCCGCCCATTCGGCGGGCGTCGGCGAAGGCCATCTGCTCCTCCGCTTCGAGCTGGGCGAAGGTCCTCGCCAGCGGGCTCTCGGCCCGCTGCATCGCCAGCTGGCTGGTGGCCAGCGCGAAGGCCATGCCGCCCAGCGCCATCTGCGTCGTGCTGTCGAGCGCCGCGCCGCTGGGGGACATCGCCCGCTGCTGCGCGGCGGCGGGGAGGCTGAGGGCGGAGGCGAGGCCCGCGCCGGCGGCGCCGGCGAGGAGGAGGGTGCGGCGAATCATGGGTGGCTGTCTCCCGCTGTTGGACCGCGACGCGGCCATGGCGGCCACAACGGCGGAGCACCGGTCGGGTTCGGCGCCGCTTGCAGAACGGACCGGGACTTATCCGCCCCCGGCGGTGCGGGCGATCGGCGCGACGAACTGCGCTTCCGTGTCCCAGGGGAACAATATCCAGGTGTCCTGGCTCACCTCCGTGACGAAGGTGTCCACCAGCGGCCGGCCGGCGGGCTTGGCGTAGACCGTGGCGAAGTGCGCCCGCGGCAGCAACCCGCGAACCAGCCGCGCCGTGGTGCCAGTGTCCACCAGATCGTCCACCAGAAGCCAGCCCTCTCCGTCGCCGGCGGCCGCGGGCGGCTTCACCACGCTGGGTTCGCCCCGCTCCTCCTCGTCGTAGGTGACGACCGACACCGTCTCGATGATGCGGCACTCCAACTCCCGCGCCACGATGGCCGCCGGGATCAGCCCGCCGCGGGTGATGGCGCACACGCCGCGGAACGGCCCGCGTTCCACCAGCCGCCAGGCGAGCGCCTTGGAATCGCGGTGGAGCTGGTCCCAGCTCACGGTGTAGTAGCGGGGCGCGGCCACCCTCAGAACATCCGCCCGCCGTCGGGCACCTTCAGGTCCGGGCGCAGCAGCACGACCTCGCCGGCCTCATCAGGGACGCCCAGCACCAGCACCTCGCTCATGAACGGGCCGATCTGCCGGGGCGGGAAGTTCACCACCGCCACCACCTGCCGGCCGATCAGCCGGTCCGGGGAGTAGTGCTTGGTGATCTGGGCGGAGGTCTTCCGCACCCCGACGGCGCCGCCGAACTCCACCCAAAGCTTGATGGAGGGCTTGCGCGCTTCGGGGAAGGGCTGCGCGTCGATGACCGTGCCGACCCGGATCTCGACCCGCTCGAAATCATCGTAGGAGATGCCGTCCGCCATGGACTCCGGCATAGCGCGGCGGCGCGGCGCCTGGGAAGCGCCGGGTTGCCGCGGGACCGGGGCCATGCGAGACGCGGAGGGAAGCCCGGAGGGGACAGGAACAGCATGAAGCGCGATTTCCACGCCCCCGGCCGCAGCGCCGTCTACGCCACCGGCGGCATGGCCGCCACTTCCATGCCGATCGCCACCCTGACCGCGCTGGACGTGCTGCGCGCCGGCGGCAACGCGCTGGACGCCGCGATCGCCGCCGTAGCCGTGCTGGGCGTCGTGGAGCCGCAGAGCACCGGCGTCGGCGGCGACTGCTTCTGCCTTTACGCGCCGGCCGGCTCGGGGGAGGTGGTGGCGCTGAACGGCTCCGGACGCGCCCCCGCCGCCGCCACGCCCGAGGCGCTGCGTGGGCGGGGAGTCGAGGCCCTGACGCCCGCCTCGCCGCATTCCGTCACCGTGCCGGGCGCGATCTCCGCCTGGGCGCTGCTGAACCGGACACACGGGCGCAAGGAGCTGGCCGAGTTGCTCCGCCCCGCCATCCGCTGCGCCGAGGAGGGCTGGCCCGTCCACGCCCGCGTCGCCCTCGACTGGGCCAACGCCGCCGAGAAGCTGCGCCTGAACGACGCCTCCCACCGCCGCTTCTTGCCCGGCGGTGAAGCGCCCGCGGTCGGCCACCGCTTCGTCCAACCCGAACTGGGCCGAACCCTCCGCGCCGTGGCCGAGGAGGGGCCGCGCGCCTTCTACGAGGGCCAGATCGCGGCTTCCATGGTGTCGGCGCTGCGGGACGCGGGCGGGCTGCACACGGAAGCCGACTTCGCCGCCGGCCTGGAAGTCGCGGAATTCGTGGAGCCCATCCGCGCGCCCTGGCGCGGCATGGAGGTGGTCCAGTGCCCGCCCAACGGCGTCGGCCTCCACGTGTTGCAGATCCTGGGCATCTTGGAAGGGTTCGAGCCGCCCGACGGCGGCCCGCTCTCCCCCGAGCGGCTGCACCGCCACGTGGAAGCGGCGCGCCTCGCCTACCGCGACCGCGACGCGTTCCTCGCCGACCCCTTGCAGGCCGACGTGCCGGTGGCGCGCCTCACCGACCCCGCCTACCTCGCCAAGCTGCGCGGCCTGATCGACGACTCGCGCGCCACGCCCGCCCTGCCGCCGGCCGGCACCGCCGACCACGCGCGCCACCGCGACACGGTGTACCTCTGCGTGGTGGACGGCGAGGGCAACGCCTGCTCCTTCATCAACTCCCTCTTCGAGAGCTTCGGCAGCGGCATCCTGGCCGAGGGCGCGGGCGTGATGCTGCAAAACCGCGGCTACGGCTTCCGCTTGCAGGAAGGCCACCCGAACTGCATCGCGCCCAACAAGCGGCCCATGCACACCATCATCCCCGGCATGGTGGTGAAGAACGGCCAGGCCATCATGCCCTACGGCGTCATGGGCGGGCACTTCCAGCCGATGGGCCAGACCCTGTTCCTGTCCAACCACTTCGAATTCGGCTTGGACGTGCAGGAAGCCATCGACTGCCCGCGCCTCTTCCCCAACCCGGCCAAGGGGGTGGTGGAGCTGGAGCGCGGCATCCCCGCGGCGGCGGTCGAGCGGCTGCAACAGCTCGGCCACCGCTGCGAGGTCATCGCCAAGCCGCACGGCGGCGGCCAAGCGATCCGCATAGACCACGAGCGCGGCGTGCTGGTCGCGGGCAGCGACCCGCGCAAGGACGGCTGCGCCCTGGGGTTCTGACGCCGATGCCGATGCGCGCGGTGCTGGCCGACATCACGACGCTCGACGTGGACGCGGTCGTCACCGCGGCAAACGATCGGCTGGCCGGTGGCGGCGGCGTGGACGGCGCGGTGCATCGAGCGGCCGGACCGGAACTGCTCGCGGCCTGCCGGCGCATCGGCGGCTGCCCGACCGGCGAAGCGCGGACCACGCCGGGCTTCCGCTTGAGAGCGCGCCACGTGATCCACGCCGTCGGCCCGGTGTGGCGCGGCGGCGGGCAGGGCGAGGCGGCGCTGCTGGCCGGCGCCTACCGGGCTTCGCTGGCTCGGCTGCGCGAAGCCGGCGGCACCTCCATCGCCTTCCCTGCCATCTCCACCGGCATCTACGGCTACCCCGTCGCCGAGGCGACGCGCATCGCTGTCGCCACCTGCCGCGAGGTCGGCGCGGACCTCGACATCGCCTTCGCCTGCTTCGACCCCGCGACGCTCGCCGCCTACGAGAAGGAACTCGCCGCATGACCACCGAGCCCTGCGACCTGTCCGCCGTCGAGGCGCGGCGCCTGATCGGCCGCAAGGCCCTGTCGCCGGTGGAGCTGCTGGAAAGCTGCCTGTCGCGCATCGAAGCGGTGAACCCGGCGGTGAACGCCGTGGTCGCGCTCGACACGGACCGCGCCCGCGCCGCCGCGCGCGAGGCCGAGGCCGCGGTGGTGCGCGGCGACCACCTCCAACCGCTGCACGGCCTCCCGGTCGGCATCAAGGACCTGGAGGAGGTCGCGGGCGTCCGCACCACCTACGGCAGCCCGATCTTCCGCGACTTCGTGCCGGACGCCGACTGCGGCATGGTGGCGCGCGTCCGCGCCGCGGGCGCCGTGGTCTTCGGCAAGACCAACACCCCTGAATTCGGCGCCGGCGCCAACACCCGCAACGCCGTCTACGGCGCCACCGGCAACCCCTTCGACCCCGCGCGCTCCGCGGCCGGCTCCTCCGGCGGCTCGGCCGTCGCGCTCGCCACCGGCATGGCGCCGCTCTGCTCCGGCTCCGACACCGGCGGCTCGCTCCGCAACCCGGCGGCCTTTTGCGGCATCGTCGGCTTCCGGCCGAGCGCCGGCTTGGTGCCGTCCGAGAAGCGCGGCCTCGGTTGGTCCTGCCTGCCCGTGCTGGGCCCGATGGCGCGCAACGTGCCGGACGCGGCGCTGCTGCTCTCCGCCATGGCCTCGGACGACGCCGCCGACCCGCTGGCCTACACGCTGCACGCCCGGCCCGTGCGCGGCGAAAAGGCGTTGTTCCACCCCGCGCGCGCGATCGACCTGTCCACCCTGAGCCTCGCCTTCAGCGAAGACTTCGGCTTGGCCCCGGTCGAAGAAACGGTGCGCGAGGCGTTCCGCAAGGTGGCCGCCGCTTCCTCCAAGCTGTTCCGCGACGCCGCCGAAGCGCACCCGGACTGCACGGACGGCGACACGGCCTTCGAGGTGCTGCGCGCCGGCAGCTTCCTGCACTCCCACCTGGAGAAGGTGCAAAAGCGGCCGGAGGACGTCGGCCCCAACGTCCGCGCCAACGTGGAGGAGGGCCTGCGGTACAACCTCAACGACCACGTCCGCGCCGCGGCCGCCCAGACCCGCATCTACCGCGGCTTCCAGCGCTTCTTCGAGCGGCACGACGTGCTCATCACCCCGGCCATCACGATCAGCCCGCGGCCCTGGCGCGAGCTCTACCCCGCCGAGATCGACGGCAAGCCGACCCGCACCTACTTCCACTGGCTCGCGCTGGCCTACTACGTCACGCTGACCGGCCACCCGGCCATCAGCCTGCCCGTCGGCACCGACTCCAAGGGCATGCCCTTCGGGTTGCAGATCGTGGGGCCGCGCGGCGGCGACGCCTTCGTCCTCGGTGTTGCGGCGGCGCTGGAGGAGGCCTTCGCGTCCGACCCCGCGCTGCGCCGCCCCGTGCCGGACGTCGCGGCCCTGCGCGCGGCGGCGCCCATCAGCGGCAACGAAGGCTTCCTCGGCTTCGGCTGAGGGCGCCTACCAGCCGCCGTAGTAACCGCCGCCCCGCGGCGAACCGTAGCCGCTGTAGCCGTAACCGCGCTGCGGCGCGCCGTAGCCGTATCCGCCGCCGCCATACCCGCCGCGGTAGCCGCCTCGATTGCCGTAGTAGGGCCGGGGCTTGTCGGACAGCGCGCCCGCCGTCAGCGCGGCGGCCGCGCCGACACCCACCCCGAGCAGGGCGGTGCGGCCGTAATCCACCCGTCCGTAGGGATCCGTGCAGCCGGCCAGCAGCGCGGCGGATAGGACGGCGGCGGTCAGGCTTCTCATGGTCCGGTCTCTCCTGGCGCCGGTTGACGGTCCACCCCCGGCTCGGTGCGCGAACCAGCAACATACCAGCGTTCGAGGAGCACACTCCGCGATCCGCACGGCGGCGGCTTGGCCGATCCGAGGCGTTTTCGCGGCGGCGAAAACTTATCCTTGAGCGGCGGTGAAGGCGTTGAAGGTTTGCAAGGTGTAGGTGTCCTTCACGCCGGGCACCGTTTGCAGCCGCTCTACGACGAAGAGGCCGATGTCCTGGTCGGGGGCAAGGTAGAACTTACCCATGAGATCGTATTGGCCGGAGATGGAATGCATCTCCGATGCCTCCTCGATGCCGTCTGCGATGTCGCGCGCCACGCGGTACGCCTGGCCCATCTCGCACTTGATCATGACGAATATCGCCCGCATCGCCCCTTCCCCGCGGCCCGGTGCCGCCGGCAGCATGGCGGGCAGGCAGGCGGCCGGGAAGGGCCGTTGCCCACGGCGGGAGCACGGGCACGGTGCCACGGCAGCACGCCGCGAGCGGATTGCCGCTGGCACGCGGATTGCAGCGCCTCGCCTGAGACCGCAGCATCCAACACCGCCGCCTGGACGCCCTATGACCCCTCCCGACACCGACATCCTCGACCGCGGCGGCCCCGGCCAGCCCCTCCTGGCGCTCGCCGGCCTCCGCAAGCACTTCCCCATCAAAGGCGGCCTGTTCGGCCGGACCGTCGCCACCGTGCGCGCGGTGGACGACGTTTCCTTCGCCGTGCGGAAGGGCGAGACCTTGGGCATCGTGGGCGAGTCCGGCTGCGGCAAATCCACCACCGCCCGCCTGCTGATGCGCCTGCTGGACCTGGATGCCGGCTCCATGGTCTTCGACGGCGAGGGCGTGGGGCAGGACAGCCAAACGGGCGGCATCGGCTTGAAGGAGTACCGCCGCCAGGTCCAGATGGTGTTCCAGGACAGCTACGCCTCGCTCAACCCGCGCTTGCCGATCGAGGACAGCATCGCCTTCGCCCCGCGCGTCCACGGCCTCCCCGGCGGCGAGGCGCGGGAACGGGCGCGGGAGCTGCTGGCGGCGGTGGGCCTCGCCCCCGCGCAATTCGCCCGCCGCTACCCGCACGAGCTGTCCGGCGGCCAGCGCCAGCGCGTGAACATCGCCCGCGCCCTGGCGCTCCGCCCGCGCCTGGTGCTGCTGGACGAGCCGGTGTCGGCGCTGGACAAGAGCGTGGAAGCGCAGGTGCTCAACCTCCTGGTGGACCTGAAGGAGCGCTTCGGCCTCACCTACGTCTTCATCAGCCACGACCTCAACGTGGTGCAGTACATCAGCGACCGGGTGCTGGTGATGTACCTCGGCGAGGTGGCGGAGATCGGCCCGGTGGACTCCATCTACGAGCGCCCGGCGCACCCCTACACCCGCGCGCTGCTGGCCAGCCGCCCCTCCATGGACCCGGCACGCCGCCGCACGGAACCGCCGCTGACGGGCGACCCGCCCAATCCCATCAACCCGCCTTCCGGCTGCCGATTCCGCACCCGCTGCCCGCACGCCGAGCCGGTCTGCGCCGAGCGCGCCCCGGTGGCGGCCGACCTCGGCGGCGGCCACTTGGCGAGGTGCCACATGGCCGATCCCGGCAGCGGCCACAGCCAAGCGGCGAGGCTCGCGGCATGAGCGCCCCCGCGACCCCGCTGATGCGGCTGCGCGACCTTTCCGTGCGCTTCGTGTCCCGCGACTCCACCGTCCACGCGGTGAACGGCGTGGACCTCGACCTGGCGACGGGCGAGGTGCTCTGCATCCTGGGCGAGAGCGGCTCCGGCAAGTCCGTCACCCTGCGCGCGCTGATGCGCCTGCTGCCCCGCACCGCCCGCGTCGAAGGGACGATTGAGGTCGCCGGGCGCGACGTGCAGGCCATGGACGAGGGCGCGCTCCAGGATTTCCGCGGCGGCGACGTGGCGATGATCTTCCAGGAGCCGATGACCGCCCTCGACCCGGTGTTCACGATCGGCCAGCAGATCGGCGAAACGGTTCGCCGCCACGAGAAGGCGTCCCGCCGCGAAGCCGATGCCCGCGCGCTAGAGCTGCTGGAGCTGGTCCAGATCCCCTCCGCCAAACGCCGCTTGGCAGCCTACCCGCACGAGCTGTCCGGCGGCCTGCGCCAGCGCGCCATGATCGCGGTGGCGCTGGCCTGCCGGCCGAAGCTGCTGCTGGCCGACGAGCCGACCACGGCGCTCGACGCCACCGTGCAAATCCAGGTGCTGTTGCTGCTGCGGAAGCTCCAAGAGCAGATGGGCATGGGCGTGGTCTTCGTGACCCACGACCTCGGCGTGGCCGGCGAGATCGCCGACCGGGTGGCGGTGATGTACGCCGGCAAGGTGGTGGAGGAAGGGCCGGTCGGCGCGCTGATGGGCGGCCCGCTCCACCCCTACCCGCGCGGCCTGCTCGGCGCCACGGTCCACGCCGGGATGCGCGGCAAGCGCCTCACCACCATCCCCGGCGCGCCGCCCTCGCTGGAGCGCGCGCCCACCGGTTGCCCCTTCGCGCCGCGCTGCCCGGAGGTGGAGGAGCCCGCCTGCACCGCCGCCGTGCCCGCGCCGCGCTCGCCCGTGCCGGGCCGGGCCGCGCGCTGCATCCACGTGCCGGGATGAGCGCGTCGCGCCGGCGCTCCAACCTGCTGCGGCACCGGGACGGGCAGGGCGCCGCCGCGCCGAAGCCGCCGCTGCCCTTCGGCCACAACGGCGGGCCGCCGCTGGACGACGAGGAGCCGGCCGACGGCGGCTGGCGCGACTGGTGCTGGCGCCGCGCGCACCGCCGCGCCTGGAAGACGCCGCCGCGCGAGATCGCCCTGCGCCGCCTCGCGCGCGCCGAAGCGCTCGGCATGAGCTACCGCGCTTACGCGCTGGAGATCATGGAGCGCGGCCGCCACCTCTGATGACGCGGCGCCGCCCGCGCGGTACGCTGCCGGGAACGGAGGAGCGCAGCGGATGACGGACGGAAAGCGGGCGCCGCAGCGCCCCGGCGGCAAGCTGCTGGCGGACGCGCTGGTGGCGCAGGGCGTGACCCACGCCTTCTGCGTGCCGGGCGAGAGCTACCTCGACCTGCTGGACGGCCTGTACGCGCAGCGCAACCGCATCCAGCTCGTCACCTGCCGCTTCGAGGCCGGCGCCGTCCACATGGCGGAGGCCTACGGCAAGCTGACGGGCAAGCCCGGCGTCGCCATCGTCACGCGGGGCCCCGGCGCCTGCCACGCGGCCATCGGCGTCCACGTCGCCTTCCAGGACTCGACGCCGCTGGTGCTGCTGATCGGCCAGATCCCCTTCGAGGAAACCGACCGCGAGTCCTTCCAGGAGGTGGACTACCGCAAGATGTTCGCGCCGCTCGCCAAGTGGGTGACGCAGATCGACGACGCCGCGCGCATCCCCGAGCTGATGGCGCACGCCTTCGACGTGGCGACCAGCGGCCGCCCCGGCCCGGTGGTCGTGGCCATCTCGGAAGAGATGCAGCGCGAGATGGCCTCGGTGCCGGACATCGGCCCGGCGCGCGTCCTGCCGCCCCACCCCGCGCCGGAAGCGGTGCCGGCGATGATGGAGATGCTGGGCCGGGCGCAGCGGCCCTTCGCCGTGCTCGGCGGCAGCGGTTGGAGCGCCGCGGGCCGCGCCGCCATCCGCGACTTCCTCCTCGCCAACGACCTGCCCGTCGCCGTGTCCTTCCGCCGCCAAGGCTTGTTCGACGGCACCTCGCCGAACTTCGTGGGCGACTTGGGCGTCGGCGCCGACGCGACCCTGGTGTCCAAGGCCAAGGAGTGCGACCTGTTCCTCGCGCTCGGCACCCGCATGGGCGAGCCGGTGAGCCAGGGCTACACCCTGCTCGACATGGCCGGCGCCACGCCGATCGTGCAGGTCCACCAGGACCAGGCCGAGATCGGCCGCGTGTACCGCCCGGCGTTGGGCATCACCTCCGACCTCAACGCCTTCGCCGCCGCCGCTCGAGCCGCCGCGCCGGTCGCCGACCCGCCCTGGTCCGGCTGGACGCGCGAGCTGCGCGCGGCCCGCGAGGCGCAAGCCGCGGCGCCCGAGGTCGGCGGCCCGCTAGACGTCGCCCGCGCGTTGCAGGCGCTGGAGAAGGCGCTGCCGCCCGACACGATCTTCACGACCGACGCCGGCAACTTCGCCACCTGGCCTACCCGCTTCATGCACGTGGGCGAGCGGCAGGACTTCCTCGGCCCCACCAACGGCGCCATGGGCTACGGCGTGCCGGCCGCGATCGGCGCCGCCATCGTGCATCCCGACCGCTGCGTGGTGTGCTTCGTCGGCGACGGCGGGATGCTGATGACGGGGCAGGAGATCGCCACCGCCTTCCACCACTCGGTCGCGCCCATCGTGCTGGTGTTCAACAACCAGATGTACGGCACCATCCGGATGCACCAGGAAAAGACCTTCCCCGGCCGCGTCTCCGGCACCGCCCTGACCAACCCGGACTTCGCGCGCTTCATCGAGAGCTTCGGCGGCCACGGCGAGGTGGTGGAGCGCACGGACGACCTCCTGCCCGCCTTCGAGCGCGCCCGCGCCAGCGGCAAGCCGGCGCTGATCGAGCTCCGCACCGACCCGGAGCAGATCACCAACCGCTCCACGGTCGCGCAGCTGCGCGAACAAGCGCGGCGCGCGGCGGAGGGCGCCGCCGCTCCGGAAGCGGCTTCGCCGATGCAGCCGGCCCGCAGCCCGGAACCGCGGCGGACCGGGCCGCGCCCGCGCTGATCCAAACGCCCGCGAGCGTCCGGCATCGCGCGCACGAAGCGCCAGGGAGTTGCAGGAGACGAGCTGTCTGGGGTGTGGTTGACACCCATGCGGGTGCAGTCCCGACTGTTTGGTAAAGGCCGTCCGTGACGCTCGCGGCGGCAAGGTCGCGTCCAGCCGCGGCAACGCCACGGATGCTGGTGAGGTGCGCCGCTCACTGCGGCGCGATTGCAAGCACTATTACTGCAACCAGAAGTACAGAAGCTTAGATGTCAAGTAACGAAACTTGTGATCAATGTTACCGATAAAATAAAAGACACGTCCCCGTCCCGCTTGTTATGCCAATCACGCAAAAGACATTAACAGTTACAAGCGAGATATTCCGTGGCTGTAAACAGCACGATCTTCCTTGCCGACACCGAGTTGCGGGTGGACGAGAGGGCGGGCTCCGTGACGGAGCGCATCACCCGCAACGGGTCGTTGGACGACACCGTGAGGATAACCTACGGCGTCACGGGCGACACCGCGGTCGCGGGACAGGATTTCGTGGGGGGCTTCGGCACGGTCACGATGCCGCCCGGCGCGGCGGAGGTGTCGGTCCCCATCCAATTGCTGGACGACACGCTGGGGGAGGACACCGAACTCTTCGTCTTCTCGCTGGTCAACGTCGAGGGGGGAACCCTCTGGGCGCCGCGCACGTCGCGGATCTCCATCCTCGACAACGAAACGCCGGCCGTCCCGCCCGACCCGGAACCGCCGCTCTCCTCGGACTACGATGTCAGGCAGGTCCCCGTCGTGGGCGGCCTCGACCAGCCAATTAAATTCGAATTCTCGCCGGTTAACGCCTCCCGCGTCTACGTGGCGGAAAAGGTCGGGATCATCCGGGTCGCCGACATCACCACCGGCGCGAGCAGCGTCGTCCTCGACATCCGCGACCGGGTGAACTCGCACCAGGACCGCGGCCTGATGGACATCGCCCTGCACCCGGATTTCACGAACAATCCGTACATCTACGCCTTCGTCGTCGTCGATCCCGGCGGCGCGGCCGATCTCAGCGGGAACGCGGGCCTGGACGGCGCCGGCAACCGCTACGCCCAGGTGCTGCGGTTCACCGCCAACGCGGCGACCGGGTACACCACCGTCGTGCCGGGGAGCGAGGTCGTCCTCGCGGGGAGGGCGGGGCGCTCGCTCGAAGACATCAGCGGCGGCGGCTGGGACGACTTCACCAGCCCGGCCTTCGCGGGCGACACGTCGTCGGAGCGGTACATCAACACGAGCGCGCCCTCGCAGGCCGTCATCGACGGCTTCAAGCAGGACTACATCAAGGTGGACTCCGCCTCCCACGCGGGAGGGGCCCTGACCTTCGGGCCGGACGGCGCGCTCTTCGTCTCGGTTGGAGACGGCACGGCCTTCGACTACGCCGACCCGCGGACGCCGGACGTGCAGTCGCTCGACAGCCTCGCGGGCAAGATCCTCCGGATCGACCCGATCACCGGCCGGGGCCTGACAGACAACCCCTTCGCGGGCACGGGCGCCTCGCTCGACACCAACCGCGCCAAGGTGTGGCAGTACGGCCTGCGCAACGCGTTCTCGACGGCCTTCGACGAGGAAGGCCGGCTGTTCATGACCGACACCGGCTGGAACTCCTACGAGATGATCAAGCTCGGGGGGCCGGGGGCCAACTTCGGCTGGCCCTACTACGAAGGCGGCGACGGCGGCGAGCTGCTGGAAACGCCGAACTACCGCGATTTCGACTCCGCCCGCGCGTTCTACGACGCGGTCGACAGGGACGACATCGAGATCACGCCGGCGTTCCGCGCGTTCTCCCACAACAGCTCCGACCCGGGCTTCCAGGTGCAGGCGATCACCGGGGGAGACGCGATCTACACCGGGGGCGTGTACCCATCGGCCTTCCGAGACGACTTCTTCTTCACGGATTTCTCCGGGCGCGAGGTCTACACGGTCGATGTGAACGACCGGACCTCGTTGAAATTCCTGTACCAGGGCGGCGACGCGGTGCCGATCGACTTCGTCCAAGGCCCGAATGGTTACGTGTACTACGCCGACATCGTCGCCGGCCAGATCGGCCGCCTCGAAATCAGCGGAGGCCCGCCGCCCCCGCCGCCGCCCGGAGGCGGCCCGACCTCGACCACCATCGGCAGCGGCCCGGACGCGCTGGTGCTGCGCGTGTCGCAGGACGCGTACCAGGGCTCGGCGCTGTTCACCGTCAGCGTGGACGGCGTGCAGGTCAACGGCACCCTGACCGCGTCGGCGCTGCGCGGCAGCGGCGGAACCGACACCGTCACCGTGCTCGGTGACTGGGGGCCGGGCAGCCACACGGCGACCGTCGATTTCCTCAACGACGCCTACGGCGGCTCGCCGGCGGCAGACCGCAACCTGTACGTGGAAAGCGCCACCTACAACGGCGCCGCGGTGGGCGGCGCGCCGCGCTCCTTGGAGTCTTCCGGCCCGTCCAGCTTCGGCTTCACGGACACCGGCGCGCCGCCTCCGGGCGGCGGGGGCCCGACCTCGACCACCATCGGCAGCGGCCCGGACGCGCTGGTGCTGCGCATTTCGCAAGACGCCTACAACGGTCCGGCGCAGTTCACCGTCAGCGTGGACGGCGTGCAGATCAACGGGACGCTGACCGCGTCGGCGCTCCGCGGCAGCGGGGAAGCCGACACAGTCACCGTGCTCGGCGATTTCGCGCCGGGCAGCAGCCACACGGCCACCGTCAACTTCCTCAACGACGCCTACGGCGGCACGACGACCACCGACCGCAACCTCTACCTGGAGGGCGCCACCTACAACGGCGCGGCCATCACCGACGCGGCGCGCTCGCTGGAGTCCGCCGGCCCGGTGAGCTTCGGTTTCACCGAGGCCGGGACGCCGCCGGGTGGCGGCGGCCCGACTTCGACCACCATCGGCACCGGGCCCGACAGGCTGGTGCTGCGGATTTCGCAAGACGCCTACCAAGGCTCCGCGCAGTTCACCGTCAGCGTGGACGGCGTCCAGATCAACGGCACGCTGACCGCGTCGGCGCTGCGCGGCAGCGGCGGAACCGACACCGTCACGGTGCGGGGCGACTTCGCGCCCGGCAGCCACACCGCGACGGTGAACTTCCTCAACGACGCCTATGGCGGCACCGTGACGACGGACCGCAACCTGTACGTGGAAAGCGCCACCTACAACGGTGCGACGGTGGCCGGGGCGGCGCTCTCGCTCGAATCCTCCGGTCCCGAGAGCTTCGGCTTCACGGAGGCCGGCGCGCCCCCGCCGCCGGGCGGCTCCACCGCCACCATCGGCAGCGGTCCCGACACGCTGGTGCTGCGCGTGTCGCAGGACGCTTACCAAGGCAGCGCCCAGTACACGGTGAGCGTGGACGGCGTGCAGATCAACGGCACCCTGACCGCGGCGGCGCTCCGCGGCAGCGGCGCGACCGACACGGTCAACGTCCTCGGCGACTTCGCGCCCGGCGCCCACACCGTCACGGTGAACTTCCTCAACGACGCCTACGGCGGCACGGCGACCACCGACCGCAACCTCTATGTGGAGGGCGCCACCTACAACGGTTCGGCGGTGGGCGGGGCGGCGCTCTCGCTCGAATCCTCCGGTCCCGAGAGCTTCGGCTTCACGGAGGCCGGCACGCCGCCGCCGTCCGGCGGCGCGACCACGACGGTCGGCGCCGGCTCCGACGCGCTGGTGCTGCGCGTCACGCAGGACGCCTACCAAGGCAGCGCGCAGTACACCGTCAGCGTGGACGGCACGCAGATCGGGGGCGTCCTCACGGCGCAGGCGCTCCGGGGCGGCGGGGCGTCGGACGCGGTGACGGTGCGCGGCGATTTCGCCCCGGGCAGCCACAGCGTCTCGATCAACTTCCTCAACGACGCCTACGGCGGCTCCCCGGCCGCCGACCGCAATCTCTACCTGGAGGGCGCCACCTACAACGGCGCGACGGTCGCCGGCGCCACCGCCACCTTCGAGCGCGAAGGGCCGCAGGGCTTCGGCATCACCGACTCCAGCCCGATCGGCTAGCGGTTCCTCAAGGCGAGGGAGGCGGGCCGGCCGCCTCCGCGCCGACCGTGGTGGCGGGGCGGACGGACCCGGCGCCGCCGAACACCAGCCGGTCCCGTTCGGCGAGCCCGAGCGCGTCCCAGGCCAAGCCGGCGCCTTCCTGATTCGAGGCGATGGGCGGCTGCGAGCGCCGCATCCGCGCTTCCACGCGACGGCGCTGCGAGGGCGTCAACTCTTCCCAGAACTGGGCGAGCCAACGGTTCTGCCGCAGCCGCTCGCGCGGGTTGTCGGGCGGCTTGAACACCGGCGGGTTCGGCCGCGGCTCCATGGCGACCACCAGGGGGGACTTCTCGCGCTGGCAGCCGCCGGCGGCGACGGCCAGGACCAGCAACAGAGGGAGGACCCGCAGCACCGCCACCCTCAACGCCCCACCGCGTAGCCTTGCATCCCGCGCGGATTGGCGCCGGCGAAGATCTGCCCGTCCGCCTCGCGCCGCGCGCCCGTGAGCCGCCCTTCGGACCACTCGCCGCCCATCTCCGCCCGGTGCCCGCGGCCCTGCAACGCTTCCAGAACCTCCGGCGCGAAGCGGCCTTCCAGCACCAGCTTCCCCGGCTTGGCGCCACGCGGCCAGAAGGAGCTGACCCAATGCTCGCTGTGGAAGGCCGGCAGGTCGATCGCCTGCTGGATCGTGAAGCGGTGGTCCACCATCCGCGCCAGCATGATGGGCTGCCACTGGTCCTGCTGCTCGCCGCCCGGCGTGCCGAAGCTCATCCAAGGCTTGCCGTCGTCGCGCAGCACCATGGAAGGCGAAAGGGTGGTGCGCGGCCGCTTCCCGGGCTTGAGGCCGTTCGGCAAATCCTCGTCCAGCCAGAACATCTGGCAGCGCGAACCGAGGCAGAAGCCGAGTTCCGGGATGGCCGGCGAGGATTGCAGCCACCCCGCGGAGGGCGTCGCGCTCACCATGTTGCCCCAGCGATCGATGACATCCACGTGGCAGGTGTCCCCGCCCGAAGCGCCCAACCGCGACACGGTGGGCTCGCCCGTCCCGGCCGCCATCGCCACCTCCTCGGCCCGGCGGACGGCGGCGGCGTAGTCCGTGCGCGGCGCCCGCCCGTCCGGGTTGCCGGGGCGGAACTCCAAGCTGGCCCGCTCGCCGATCAGGGCGCGCCGTGCCTCGGCGTAAGCGGGCGAAAGCAGCGTCTCCATCGGCACGTCCACGAAGTCCGGATCGCCGTAAAAGGCTTCCCGGTCGGCGAAGGCGAGCTTCATGGCCTCCGTCACGAAGTGGACGAAGTCGGTGCCGACCGGATCCGTGGCGCCGAGGTCGAAGCCCTCCAGCAACGCCAGGGTCTGCAACATGGCCGGGCCCTGGCTCCAAGGCCCGCACTTCAGCACCGTGTGGCGGCCGCGGTAGCCCCGCGCCAGCGGCGACTCCACCCCGGCCCGCCACCCCGCCATGTCTTCGCCGGTCAGCACCCCCGCGTTGCGCCGGCCGGAGGTGTCGAGCGCCTCGGTGGTCCGGCAGAAGCGGTCAACGGCGTCCGCGACGAAGCCGCGGTACCAAGCGTCCCGCGCCGCGTCGATCTGCCGCTCCCGGCCACCGCCCGTCGCCTCGGCTTCCCGCACCACCCGCTCGTAGGTGTCGGCCAGCACGGGGTTGGCGTAGAGTTCGCCCGGCTTCGGCCCCCCGCCGCGCAGCCACAGCGCCGCCGAGGTCGGCCAAGCGCTCTCGAACAGCGGCCGCACCGTTTCCACCGTCGCCGCGACGCGCGGCACCATGTGAGCCCCGCTCCGCGCGTAACCGATGGCGTAGCCGAGCACGTCCCGCAGGCTCCAGGTGCCGTGGTCGCGCAGCATCAGCGCCCAGGCGTCGAAGGCGCCCGGCACGGGGGCGGGGAGCAGGCCGGTGCCGGGCACCAGGTCGAGGCCCAACTCGCCCTTCAGCTTCGCCACCGTCAGCCCGCGCGGCGCCGGCCCTTGGCCGCAGATCACCTGCTGCGCGCCGAGCCGCTCGCTGTGCAGGATGATGGGGCAGTCGCCGCCCGGACCGTTCAGGTGCGGCTCCACGATCTGCAAGGTGAACCCCGCCGCCGCCGCCGCGTCGAAGGCGTTGCCGCCGCGCTCCAGCACCGCCATCCCCACCCCGCTGGCGATCCAATGGGTGGAGGCGACGGCGCCGAAGGTGCCGGCGATCTCGGGACGGGTGGTGAACATCGCGCGCTTCTCTCCCGGCCCCGCTGGCCGCCCCGGCGTTGAATCCCGGCCCGGTTTGGCGCAGGGCGAGGCGCGGGGTCAATCGGGGGCGGATTCATGCTGGTGGCGGTTGTCGGCCCCTCGGGGGCGGGGAAAGATACGGTGATGGCCGGCGCACGGATGCGTATCGGACCCGATCGACGCTTCAAATTCGTCCGGCGAACCATCACCCGCCCGGCCTCGGCCGGCGGCGAGGACCACGAGCCGTTGGACCGCGACGCCTTCCTCCAGCGCCGGGACGCCGGCGGCTTCGCCCTGTGGTGGGAAGCGCACGGCCTGCTCTACGGAATCCCGCGCGACATCGAACCGGACCTCGCCGCCGGCCGCTGCGTCGTCGCCAACCTGTCCCGCGGCGCGCTGGCCGACGCGGCCTCCCGCTACCCGCTGCTGGTCCTGGAGATCACCGCCCCGCCTGCCGTCCTGGCGGCCCGCCTCGCCGCGCGCGGCCGCGAGGACCCGGACACGATCGCCGCGCGCTTGGCCCGCGAAGCGCCGCTGCCGCCCGGTTTGCGCGTCCGCCGCGTGGTGAACGACCGCTCCCCGGAAGCCGGTGCCGCGGAGGTTGCGGCCGCGCTGCTGGAGACCGCTGCCGGCGGAGACCACCCGGACTGAGCTTCGCCGCCCGGTCGGAAACGCTCGTGCCGCCGCAACAAAACAGCTACGATCGACTTGCCGACACCCGAACCTCACCGATTTGTCCGAAGGTCGTACAGGGCCGAAAGTAAGGCGGTAAGGAAGTAAGGAAGTAAGGCGACGCTAACCACCCAAGGGCATCCGCTCCGCGACCAGGAAAGGCGCGCCAGGCCCCGCCTGGGTGAACAAGCAAAGCGACGAGACCCGCCTCGGATGACCCAGCGCCCCGCGCAGATGCGCCTCCGCCGCGGGCAGGATCGCCGCTTTCTCCTCGGGCGTGAGCCGCCGCGTCAACGTCACGTGGAACCGCCAAGCGTCGAAGACGTGCGGGTAGCCCCAGCGGGCCAGATTGGCCTCCTGCTCCGGCGAGAGCTTCGCCCGCCGCCGCCGCGCCAACTCCGCCTCGTCCGGCGGCGCCCGGCACCCGTCCAGCGCCTCCGTGCAGGCGTCCGCCAGCGCCCGCAGCGGCGGGCAGGGCGCCGTTTCACGCAGCGCGAGGAATCCTTCGAGATCACGCACCGCGAGCTGGGGCAGGTCGAACGGCCGGAGCCGCGCCGCCAACGATGCCGCCGCGTCCAGCGCCTCGGCCCAACTGACGCGGAGGCGGAACGGCGCCTTCAGGGTGCAGTGCAGCCCGTAGCCGCGCGGGTCGGCGGTGATGGCGGACAGATCGACGCCCGGCACGCGCGGCTGCGGCAACGGCGCGCCGGTCTCGGCGTCGCGGCCCAGCCAGGACGAGCCGGCCCGGTGCAGCGGATCGTCGAGGTCCGGCGTCCAGTACAGCGCGAGACGCGCCCCCGGCGCCGGAGCCCCGATCACGCGACCGGCCTCATGCCACCCTGGCGCCCCCGCGCCAGACCTGCCGCACCACCGGCAGGCCGTCGTGCGCGCGCACCCGCACCAGGTCGGCGCGCAACCCCGGCGCGATCCGGCCGCGGTCGTCGAGCCGCGCCATGCGCGCGGGCGCGTCCGTGACCATCGCCACCGCTTCCGGCAGGGAGAGCCCTGTTTGCGCCGCGCAGCGCCACGCGGCCTCCACCATGGCGCTCGGCACGTAGTCGCTCGCCAAGGCGTCCGCCGCGCCTTCCCGCACCAGGTCGGCCGCGGCCACGTTGCCGGAGTGGCTGCCGCCGCGGACCACGTTGGGCGCGCCGGCGATCACTTCCATCCCGAGCGTCCGGGCGTGCCGGGCCGCCTCCATCAGCACAGGGAACTCGCTTATGGTGACGCCGTCGCGCCGGTTGCGGTCCATCTCCTCCGGGTCGTCGTCATCATGGCTGGCCAGAGGCAGGGCGCGGTGGGCGATGCGCTCCAGCAGCCAGCGCCGCTGCGGCTCGCGCAGTCGCTCCCGCTGCTCCAGCAGCTCGGAGATGCGCCGCCCGATGCCGGCGTCGTCCAACTGCGTCTGCCGCACCCGCATCTTCCGGTAGCGGTCGAGGTCGCGGTACTGCCCGTAGCCTGGCGAGTGGTCCATCAGGCTCACCATCCGCACGAGCGGGTGGTCGGCCACCGACTCCAAAGCCGGCGGCATGTCGAGCGCCGGCAGCTCGCAGCGCAGATGCAGGAAGTGCTCGCTCCGCAGCAGGCCCGTGTCGGCCAGCGCGTCCAGGTCGCGCACGCCGTCCCAGAAGGTCTGGTCGCGCCCGTTGTCGAAGCCGAGGTCGCCGAGGCACAGCGCGTCCAGCACCGTTGTCACGCCGGCCGCCGCGCACTGCGCGTCGTGCGCCAGCATGGCGGACCGGCTTGGCCAGCGGGCGTTGGCGCGCGGCTGCACCTGCCGCTCCAGGTTGTCCGTGTGGAGATCCACCACGCCGGGGATCAGGTGGTCGCCGTCCAAGTCCTCCGCCGAGGCGGCGCCGCTCCGCTCCGGTTGGACCTCGGCGATCAGGCCGCCGCGGAGCACGACGGTGCCGGGCACCACCTCGCCCGGCAGCACGAGGAGGGCGTTCGTCAGTACGGTCTCAGCGGTGGTCATGCGGCGCTCCGGCTCGCCTCCGGTCTGGGCTCGATGGTGAACAGGCGGTCCGCGACGCGGTCGCGCACGTCCGTGTCGTGGAAGATGCCGACCACGGCCGCGCCCGCCGCCTTGGCCTCGCGGATCAGCGCCACGGCCACGTCGCGGTTGGCGGCGTCCAGGCTCGCGGTCGGCTCGTCCAGCAGCAGCACGGGGTAGCCCGGCGCGAAGCCCCGCGCCAAGTTCACGCGCTGCTGCTCGCCGCCGGAGAAGGTGGCGGGGGGCAGCGCGTGCAGGGCAGGGGGCATGTTCAGCCGCGAGAGCAGGTCCTTCGCTTTCTGCCTCGCCGCGTCCAAGGCCATTCCGCGCGCCACCAAGGGCTCGGCCACGATGTCGAGCGAGGGCACCCGGGGGATCACGCGGAGGAACTGGCTGACGTGGCCCAGCGTCTCGCGCCGCACCTCCCGCACCAGCCGCGCGTCTGCCGCCGTCAAATCGACAGCCTCGCCACGATGCCGGAGCAGGATGCGCCCGCCCTCCGCGCCGTAGTTGCCGTACAGGCAGCGCATCAGCGTGGACTTGCCGGCGCCCGAAGGCCCCGCCAGGGCGACGCATTCGCCCGGCGCCACGGACAGGTCCACCCCGTGCAGCACGGGCAAGCGCGCGCCGCCCTGGAGGTGCAGAGTGAAGGTCTTCGCCAGCCCCTCAGTCCGCAACGCCCAGCCGTTCATGCCGCGAGCACCGACGAAACGAGGAGCTGCGTGTACTCGTGCTGCGGATCGTCCAGCACGCGGTCGGTCAATCCGTGTTCCACCACCCGTCCGCGCCGCATCACCACCAGCCGGTGCGCCAGCAGCCGCGCCACGGCGATGTCGTGCGTCACCAGCAGCACGGCGAGGCCGAGATCCGCCACCAGCGCCCGGATCAAGTCGAGAAGCCGCGCCTGCACCGAAACATCGAGTCCGCCCGTCGGCTCGTCCATGAACACGAGTCGCGGACGCGTCACCAGGGTGCGCGCGATCTGCAGCCGCTGCTGCATCCCGCCGGAGAAGTCGCGCGGCAGGTCGTCCATGCGCGCCGGGTCGATTTCCACCCGGCGCAGCCACTCCGCGGCCGCGGCGCGGATGCCGCCGTAGTGCCGCGCCCCCACGGCCATCAACCGCTCGCCCACGTTGCCGCCGGCAGACACGCCGAGCCGCAGCCCGTCGCGCGGGTTCTGGTGGACGAAGCCCCATTCGGTGCGGGCCAGCCGACGCAACGCCGCCTCGCCCGCCGCATGCACCGGCACGAGGGCGCCGGCCGCGTTGCGGTAGAGCACCTCGCCGGCGTCGGCCGCCAGCGCGCCGGAGAGCACGCGCAGCAGGCTGGTCTTGCCGGAGCCGGACTCACCCAGGATCGCCACCACCTCGCCCGGCCAAACGCCGAGCGCCACGCCGTCCAGCGCCGGAACCGCCCCGAAGCGGAGGTCGAGTCCGCTCGCCTCCAGGATCGGCGCGTCGCTCACTGCTCGGCCCTTCGCCGTTCGCAATAGTCGGTGTCGGAGCAGAGGAAGCGGCGCCCGCCGCGGTCATCCGTCACGACCTCGTCAAGGTAGCTGTCGCGGCTGCCGCAGAGCGCGCAGGCGGCGTCGGCGCGGTTCGGCCGGAAAGGGTGGTCCTCGAAGTCGAGCGATCGCACAGCGGTGTAGGGCGGCACGGCGTAGATGCGCTTCTCCCGCCCCGCGCCGAAGAGCTGCAAGGCCGGCATCCGGTCCATCTTTGGGTTGTCGAAGGCGGGAATGGGCGAAGGCGACATGAGGTAACGCCCGTTCACCATCACCGGGTAATTGTAGGAGATCGTCACTTCGCCTCGCCGCGCGATGTCCTCGTAGAGCTTCACGTGCATCAGCCCGTAGTCGCCGAGCGCGTGGAGACGCCGCGTCTCCGCCACGCGCGGCTCCAAGCGGAACAGCGGCTCCGGCATGGGCACCTGGTAGACGAGTATCTGGCCCTCGCGCAGCGGCGTTTCAGGGATGCGGTGGCGGGTTTGGATGACCGTCGCTTCGGCGGTGCGCTCCGTCGTGGCGACGCCGGCGACACGGCCGAAGAAGCGGCGGATGGACACGGCGTTGGTGGTGTCGTCGGCGCCCTGGTCGATCACCTTAAGCGTGTCGTCCGGCCCGATGACGCTCGCCGTCACCTGGATGCCGCCCGTGCCCCACCCATAGGGCAGCGGCATCTCGCGCGAGCCGAAGGGCACCTGATGGCCCGGGATAGCCACCGCCTTGAGCAGCGCGCGGCGGATCATCCGCTTGGTGTCCTCGTCGAGGTAGGCGAAGTTGTAGCCGGCGAGCGTCCCGCCGCCGGCCGCGTCTTGCGGCGCCGCGCTCATTCCGCCGCTTCCCGTTCCGCGCCGGCCGCGACCGCCGCCCGGAGCGAGCGGAGCTTCTCAAGCTCGCTCTGGAAATCCACGTAGTGCGGCAGCTTCAGGTGCTCCACGAAGCCCGTCGCCTCCACGTTGTCGCAATGGTACAGCACGAACTCCGCGTCCTGCGCCGGCGCCCCCGTCTCCTCGCCCAGCTCCGCCGAGCGCAGCGCCCGGTCCACCAGCGCCATCGCCATCGCCTTCCGCTCGCCCTGCCCGAAGACGAGGCCGTAGCCGCGGGTGAACTGCGGCGGCTCGTGCCGGCTGCCGGCGAACTGGTTCACCATCTGGCATTCGGTCACGAGGATGTCGCCGATCTCCACCGCGAAGCCCAGCTCCGGCGGCGCGATCTCCACCGCCACCTCGCCCATGCGAAGCTCGCCCACGAAGGGGTGCGCGTTGCCGTAGCCGCGCTGCGTCGAGTAGCCGAGGCCGAGCAGGAAACCCTCGTCGCCCCGCGCCAGCGCCTGCAAGCGGAGCGGCCGGTCGGCGGGGATCTCCAACGGCTCGCGCGTCAGGTCGCCCGGCTCGGCGTCCGACGGAGGCTCGTCCGCCATCAAGCCTTCCTGCGCCAGCAGCCCGGTGACGCGCGGCGCCGTCGCCCCGTCGGCCGGGACTTCCGGCGCTGGCACCGGCGGCTCGCCTTCATCCGCCGCGAGCGCGAACTCCAGCAGCCGGTGCGTGTAGTCGAAGGTGGGGCCGAGCACCTGCCCGCCCGGCAGGTCCTTGTAGGTGGCGCTGACGCGCCGCCGCACCCGCATGGCGCCGGTGTCGAGCGGCAAGGACGCGCCGAACCGGGGCAGGGTGGTGCGGTACGCACGCAGCAGGAAGGCGGCCTCGATCAGGTCCCCGCGCGCCTGCTTGATGGCGAGCGCCGCGAGAGAACGGTCGTGGCAGGCACCCTCCGCCATCACCCGGTCCACCGCCAGCGACAACTGCTCCTCGATCTGCCGGACGGACACGGCGGGCAGCGCCGCGTCGCCGCGCCGCGCCTCGTCCAGCCAAGCATGGGCATTGCCGATGGCCTGCTCGCCGCCCTTCACCGCCACGTAGGCCACGCGTTCAGCCCTCCTCGATCGCGGTGGTGCGGGGCAGCGCGGCGACCTCGCGCCCGGCGCAGAGCACGAGGTCCACACCGCGTGGGAAGGCGGCCCGGTTGGCGCCCCACCGCGCGGTGAAGTCGCTCGGCAAACCGGACACGCGGAGCCGGTGCTCCGCCTCGATGCCCGGTCCGCGCAAACGCCAGCCGCCGCTTCCGGCCTCCAGCGCCGCCACCTGGGCGATCAACGTCGCGCTCCGATGCGGCTCCTCGTCCGTGCCCTGGACCAAGACGCCGAGCGAGGGCGGCGAGCCGCAGGCGAGGACGAAAGCGGCGTCCTCGGGCGAGGTCGCCAATGGGCAGCCGGCGTGGAAGGCCAGCCAAGCCGCGGCGTCGGGGCCGGCATCGGTCCAAACCGGCGTCGCCGCGTCGGCCAGAGTCAGCAGCACGGCCGCGGCGGCCGGGACGAGCGGGGCGGGCGGCCGCACATCCGCAGGGACGCGGCGCACCGAGCCGGGCCGGCTCATCGCGTCCAACACGGCGCGGAAGCAGCCCTGCGCGTCCGCCACGGGATCGGCAAGGCCGGGGGAAAGCGCCGCCGCCCTCACCGCATCACCGCCAAAGTGGAGAAGTCCACACGCGTCGCCGCCGCCTTGCGTGCGGTGCGCGCCGCCCGCTCGGCCTGCGCCGTTGCCAGCGGCTCGATGACCGCGTCCAACAAGCCGGGCCGCAGCGCCCGGTCCTGCAAGGCCGCGTCCAACACCGCAGCCAGTTCCGCCTTCCGCGCGTCGCGGCCAGCGACGTAGGCATGGCCCACGGCGGCGCTGCCGAGGCCGACGGTGCAGCGGGTGACGGTTATCTCGCCCAAGTTGAAGGGCGCGCCGTCGCCGCCCTGCCGTCCGCGTGCCATCACCAGCCCGATCTCCGGCCCACGGAGCCGTGTGTGCGGCGGCAAAGGCGCCGCTTCCCGCAAGCGGGCCGCGATCTCGGCCCCGCTCGCCCGCGCCAGCACACCCATCCAGCGGCGCCGCGCGACAACGTCTTCGGCGGTTGTTCCAATGATCTCGCCCATGTCCATGTGCTATAAGGTCTAGACAACTAGAAGTCTAGCCGTCTAGTGACGCATCTCAGGATGGCATCACGGATGGCCGGCGTGGTTGAAGCTTCTATGACGGAGACAGGCTCCGCCGAGCCTCTGGCCCGCGGCGGCGGCGTCGCGCTATGGCGGCAGATCTTCGGCGAGATCGAGCGTGAAATCGCCTCCGGCCGTCACCGGCCGGGCGCCCGGCTGCCCACCGAGCAGGTCCTCACCGCGCGCTTCGCCGTTAATCGACACACCATCCGCCGCGCGATGGAGGAACTTGAGGCCGCCGGGCTGGTGCGGGTGGAGCAGGGGCGCGGCTCCTTCGTGGCCGAGGACGTGCTGGACTACCGGCTCGGCGCCCGCACCCGCTTCACCGAGGTGATCCGCCGGCAGAACCGCGAGCCCAGCGGGCGCATCCTTCGTATCGCGGAAGTGCCGGCCGAAGCCGCCGTGGCCGCGGCGCTCGGCCTTTCGCGCGGCCGGCCGGTGGTGAAGGCGGAGCGGCTGGGGCTGGTGGACGGGCGGCCGGTGGTGCTCGGCACGCACTTCTTCTCCGCAGCGCGCTTCCCGCGCATCGCGGCCGAGTTGGCGGCCGACCCGTCCGTCACGCGAGCGCTGGCGGCGGGCGGCGTGCCCGATTACCGCCGGCGGACCACCCGGGTCACGGCGCGTATGCCCACGCCGGAGGAGGCGGGATTGCTCCAGCAATCCCGCACGCGCCCGGTGCTGGCGACCGAGACGGTGAACACCGATTCCGAGGGCGAGCCGGTGGAGGCGGGGTGGAGCTGTTACGCGGCCGGGCGGGTGCAGATCGTGGTCGAGAGCTGATCAGAGCACCGTCGGCGGCAGCTTGCGGGCGAGCTTGCGGGCCAGAACGTAGCCGAGCATCCCGGCGACCGGCGCTGCCGGCAGCACCAAAAGCCAGCCGATGTGGACGCCTTGCACCGCGAGGCCGAGGCCCACCCCCAGCATCAGCCCGCCCACCAAGCTGCCGACCGTGCCGGCGGTCAGGCCGAGAACCAGGATCTCTTCGCGCGTCACCATGGCGGGGCAATGTGGCGCGTGTTGCGGTTTGACAAGCCCGCTCCCCCGATCCTATAGCGCGCGTCATTCCTGGGAACGTGGACGCGGCCCGAGCTTTCCGCTCGGTCCGCCGCGCGCCCGCCCTGGCCTACGGGTCCGGGCCTACCGGGACAACACCGCAGCAGAGAAGGCCGCCAGCAAGGCGGACATGCCGCATGACCAAGCGTATCGAGAGCAAGTACAAGATCAACCGCCGCCTCGGGGTCAATCTCTGGGGCCGGGCCAAGAGCCCGATCAACAAGCGCGAAACCATCCCCGGCCAGCACGGCGCCCGGCGCAAGCAGAAGCCCACGGACTTCGGCGTGCAGCTCATGGCGAAGCAGAAGCTGAAGGGCTACTACGGCAACATCGGCGAGAAGCAGTTCCAGAAGTACTACCAGGAGGCCGTGCGCCGGAAAGGCGACACTTCTGAGAACCTGATCGAGTTGCTGGAGCGCCGGTTGGACGCCGTCATCTACCGCATGAAGCTGGCGGTCACGCCCTTCGCGGCCCGGCAGTTCGTCAACCACGGCCACGTCACCGTCAACGGCCGCCGGCTGAACATCCCGTCCTACCAAGTGCGCGACAACGACCAGATCGAGGTCAAGGAGCGCTCCAAGCAGCTCACCGCCGTGCTCGACGCGGCGCAGAGCGGCGAGCGCGACGTGCCGGACTACATCGAGATCGACCACCGCGCGATGCGCGGGCGCTTCCTGCGCGCGCCGAAGCTGGCCGACGTGCCGTATCCGGTGCAGATGGAGCCGAACTTGGTGGTGGAGTTCTACTCGCGCTGAGGGCGCGCGGGCCGGAGGATGCTTCCCCCGGCCCGCCCAATCCCGTGTCAGCCGCCGGCGATGCCCGTGGTTACTACCCCGGTGCCGCCGCAGTTGGGGCACTGGCCGCCGCTCTGTAGCTTCCCCTTGCCGTTGCACTCGGGGCAGACGTTGTCGCCGGTCCCCGGAGTGCCGGGCGGCGCTTCGTCGCCCGGCCTCATGTTGGCTTCGCCCGGCGCCGTTTGGCCGGTTTCGGCTTGCGTTTCGTTCGCCATCCGCGTCCCTCCCGTGTTCCGTCCTGTCCGGTGTAACGGCGCCGGGCGGGGTGGGGTTCAGGCGGGGTAGGCCGTGAATGGGCCGTGCAGGCGTTGCGGCAACACCGGCAGCGCGTGCGCGGCGGCCAGCAGCAGCACTCGCTTCGGCGAGGGCGCGGCCGCTACGGAGGCGCGCAGCCTGGCCAGCCCCATGCTGCGCTGGCCGTGGCGGATGAGTTCTCGGCCGGCGATCCAGGCGTTTTCCGCTTCGGCGCGGCGGTGGAGGGCGCCCACCCGTTCCGCGCCGAGCCGCTCCACCAAGGCGGGGTTCTCGAAGATGGCCTGCATGGCCGGGCGGAACGCCGCCGGGTCGCGGGCCATGCGGTTGTAGGCGCTGCCTGTGCGCTGGCGGACGAAGAGCAGCGGCTCGGCGCCGGGCACGACCGTGAACTGCCCCTGGAGGGCGAGCCTGATCCAGTATTCCCAGTCCTCGCCGTAGCGGACGTGGGACAGGAACGGGCCGGCGCGGTCCACCGCCTCGCGCCGCAGCAGGAGGTGGCCGCCGTTGGCGAACAGGTTCTGGATCACCAGGCGCTCGAGGATGTCGCCGGCCGGGAAGGGGCCGGTTTTGCGGCGGAGGGGCGGGTCGCCCGGTTCCGAGTCCTCGGCCACGAAGGCGAAAGCGCCGTAGGCGCCGACCGCTTGCGGCGCGGATCGGAGCGCGGTGGAGAGGCGGGCAAGGGCGTCGGGGGCGAGCCAGTCGTCGGCGTCGAGGAAGAGAATGGCCCTCCCCCGCGCGGCTTCCATGGCGCGGCTGCGGGCGGCGGAGACGCCGGCGTTTCCTTGCCGGATGAGGCGGATGCGCGGGTCGCGGCGGGTCGCCACCACGGCGGCGGTGCCGTCCTGCGAGCCGTCGTCCACCACCACCATTTCCCAGTCGGGCGTCGTTTGGGCGAGCACGCTGTCGAGCGTCGTGCCGATGAACCGCGCGACGTCGTAGGCCGGCGTGAGGATGGAAACGGCGGGCGCGGGGGGGTGGGCGTCGCTCATGGCGGGAAGAGATTGCCATGGGATGCGCGCCGCCTGGGGTCACACGCGCGCGCGCCGGCGCGGGGCGCGTGCGGCGGCCGGCGCATGTGTCTTGCCGGCCGCCGGTGGACCGTCAGGCCTCGGCCGAGACGGGGATGCCCTTCTCCTTGAGCATGGTCTGCAGCTCGCCGGCCTGGAACATCTCCATGACGATGTCGCAGCCGCCCACGAACTCGCCGCTGACGTAGAGCTGCGGGATGGTCGGCCAGTTGGCGTAGGCCTTGATGCCGTCCCGGATTTCCATGTCCTCCAGGACGTTCACGCCTTTGAAGGGCACGCCGAGGTGGGACAGGACCTGCACCACCCGGGCGGAGAAGCCGCACTGGGGGAAGACCGGCGTTCCCTTCATGAAGAGCACGACGGGGTTGGACTTCACGTCGCTCTCGATGCGTTCGAAGGCGGGGTTGGTCATCGAAGCTGTTCCTCTACGAAGGGGCTGAGGTCTGGAGGGCGAGGGCGTGCAACTCGCCGCCCATGCGGCCTTGCAGCGCGGCGTAGACTATCTGGTGCTGCTGCACGCGGCTCTTGCCGCGGAAGGTCTCGGACACGACGGAGGCGGCGTAGTGGTCGCCGTCGCCGGCCAAGTCCTCGATGGTCACTTGGGCGTCGGGCAGGGCCGCTTTTATCAGGGCCTCGATCTCCGCCGGCTGCATCGCCATCCGCGTCACGCCTCCGCCATCAGGGCCGGCAGGGTCGCCTCGTGGACGTCCCGCAGGCTCCGGACCGATATGGACCGGCCGCCGGACAGAACCAAGGCCTCTCCGCCGGATCGCCCTAGGCGGGCGGCGGGAATGCCGGCGGCGTTGGCGGCTTCGAGCAGGGGCGAGGCGTCGGGGGCGGCGAGGATGTAGCGGGCTTGGTCTTCGCCGAACCAGTGGGCGTGTTCCGGGACGCCTTCCGGGGCGGGGAGAAGGGTGGCGCCGGTGCCGGACGCCATCGCCATCTCGGCCAAGGCCACGAGCAGGCCGCCGTCGGAGCAGTCGTGGCAGGCGTGGACGGTGCGCGCGAGGATCTGCGTTCGGACAAAATCGCCGTTCCGGCGCTCGGCGGCGAGGTCCACGGGCGGCGGGGCGCCTTCTTCCCGGCCGGCGATCTCGCGCAGCCAGAGGGATTGGCCAAGCCAGCCCGCGGTCTTGCCGATCAGCACCAAGTCCATGCCGGCGGGCAGGGCGAGGCCGACCGCTTGCGCCACGTCCTCCAGCACGCCGACGCCGCCTATGGCGGGGGTGGGGAGAATGGCGCGGGGAGCGCCGTCCGGGCCGCGCGTCTCGTTGTAGAGGGAGACGTTGCCGGACACGACGGGGAAGTCGAGCGCCGTGCAGGCGGCGGCCATGCCGCGGATGCAGGCGGCGAACTGGCCCATGATCTCCGGGCGCTCGGGGTTGCCGAAGTTCATGTTGTCCGTGATCGCGAGCGGGCGGGCGCCGACGGCGGTGATGTTGCGCCAAGCCTCGGCCACGGCCTGGGCGCCGCCGGTCTCGGGGTCGGCCTGGCAGTAGCGCGGGGTGACGTCGGTGGTGAGGGCGAGTGCGCGGCTGTGGTCCTCGATGCGGACCACGGCTGCGTCGGCGGCGCCGGGGCGGCTGGCGGTCTGGCCGCCCACCATGCTGTCGTACTGGTCCCAGATCCAGCGGCGGGAGCAGAGGTCGGGGCTGGCGACCAAGCGGAGCAGCGCATGCTCGATGCCGGCCGGGTCGGAAACCGTGGCGGCGTCGAGCGCCGGTTGCTTCGGCGTTTCGGCGGTGGGGCGGCGGTACAGGGGCGCTTCGGATTCGAGGGGCGCGAGGGGAATGTCGGCCTCGGTCGTGCCTTTGTGGCGGAGGACGATGCGGCCGGTGTCGGTGAGGTGGCCGATCACCGCGAAGTCCAGTTCCCATTTGCGGAAGATGCGCTCCGCTTCGGCCTCGCGGCCGGGGTGGAGCACCATCAGCATGCGCTCCTGCGACTCCGAGAGCATCATCTCGTAAGCGTTCATGCCGGTTTCGCGCTGGGGCACGGCGTCGAGGTCGAGTTCGATGCCCATGCCGCCCTTGCCGGCCATCTCGACGGAGGAGGAGGTGAGGCCGGCGGCGCCCATGTCCTGGATGGCGACGATGGCGTCGGTTTCCATCAGCTCCAGGCAGGCCTCGATCAGGAGCTTCTCGGTGAACGGGTCGCCGATCTGGACCGTAGGGCGTTTCTCCTCCGAGTCGGCGCTGAATTCGGCGCTCGCCATGGTGGCGCCGTGGATGCCGTCGCGGCCGGTTTTGCTGCCGACGTAGACCACGGGGTTGCCGGCGCCGGTCGCTTTCGCGGTGAAGATGCGGTCCGCGCGGGCTATGCCGACGGTCATGGCGTTGACGAGCGGGTTGCCGTCGTAGGCCGGGTGGAAGTTCACCTCGCCGCCGACCGTGGGGACGCCGACGCAGTTGCCGTAGCCGCCGATGCCGCGCACCACGCCGTCCACTATGCGCTTGGTGCGGGGGTTGTCGGGCGAGCCGAAGCGGAGCGCGTTCAGGTTGGCTACGGGGCGGGCGCCCATGGTGAACACGTCGCGCAGGATGCCGCCGACGCCGGTGGCGGCGCCTTGGTAGGGCTCGATGAAGCTCGGGTGGTTGTGCGACTCCATCTTGAAGACGGCGGCGAGGCCTTCGCCGATGTCGATGACGCCGGCGTTCTCGCCGGGGCCTTGGATGACCCAAGGCGCCTTCGTCGGCAGCTCGCGCAGCCAGACGCGGGAGGATTTGTACGAGCAGTGCTCCGACCACATCACGCTGAACACGCCGAGTTCGGTGAGGGTGGGTTGGCGGCCGAGGATGGCCAGGGCGCGCTCGTGCTCCTCCGGCTTGAGGCCGAATTCGGCGGCGAGTTCGGCGGCGCGTTCGGCGGGGAGGAGCGGGGCGCGTGCGGGATCGTCGGCCATGCGCGCTTCTTGGGCGGGGCGGGGGGCGGTGGCAAGCGCGCTCGGGTCCGGTCAGGCGGGTTGCAGGAAGCGCGGGATGCGGAGGCGGCCGCCGCAGAGGGTGAGCCAGCGGCGGCACTCGCGCAGGAAGCCGGGCGGGAGGGCGCGGGCGCCGCGCTCCCGGACGTCCCGGAGGACCGGCAACATCCAGCGGTGGACGCGTTCGGACAAATCCACGTCGGGCAGCATGTGGGGCGGGGCGCGCAGGGCGGAGAGGAAGCCGAGGCGCCGGGCGGTGGTTATGATTCGGAGGTCGCGCCGGCAGCCGACGCGGCGGCAGGCGCAGCAGACCCAGTGTTCCACGGCGCGCAGCGCTGCGGGCGCGTCCGGGCGGGCGAGGGCGCGCAACAGGCGCTCCCAGAGCCCGGCGTCCGAGAGGCGGCGGAAATGGCGGGACGCGGTGTCGGGCTTGCCGAAACGGGGCGGCAATTCGCGCCATGGCGAGCCGGCGGCCGCGATCCAGAAGATGGCGTCCATGCGCCGGCGCGCGTCCTTGAGCGGGCGGCCGGGGCGGTTCTGGACCAGGACGAAGGGGAGGAGCGCGCCCCACTCTGCGTCCGTGAGCGGCTGCCAGCGGCGGACGGGGGTGTAGCCGCGGTGGCGACGGGGGTGTGGGTGCATGGCGGCGGGCGGTTCCGGACGGTCCGGCCGCGAGCATAGCAATCGCAAGCAGCCCTGACCAGAATATATTCCTAACGATGAATCCGGACTTGCGCCCCGGGCGGGTCGAGCGGAGCGCGACGGGCGGTCAGGCGGCGGCGAGACGCTCGGCGATGCTTTCAAACAACGGCAGTCCGTCCGTGCCGTCGATCGCCGGGTCCACCTGGTTCTCCGGGTGCGGCATGACGCCCAGCACACGCCCGTTCGGCGACAAGACGCCGGCGATGCCGCGGGCACTGCCGTTGCGGTTGGCGTCCGGCGTCGCCTCGCCCTCTGGCGTGGTGTAGCGAAGCGCGACCAGCCCTTCGCCCTCCAGGCGGTCGAGCGTTTCCCCGTCGGCGAAGTAGTTGCCGTCGCCGTGGGCCATGGTGGCGCGGAACACCTGGCCGCGTTGGAAGCGACTCGTGAAGGGCGTGTCGGTCCGCTCCACGCGCATCCAGCAATCCATGGACAGGAAGCGGAGGGAGGCGTTGCGGAGCAGCGCGCCGGGCAGCATCCCCGCCTCGCACAGGATCTGGAATCCGTTGCACACGCCGAGGACATGGCCGCCGCGCGCCGCGAACGCCTTCACCGCGCGCATGATCGGCGACTGCGCGGCCATGGCGCCGCAGCGGAGGTAGTCGCCGTAGGAGAAGCCGCCGGGCAGGACCACGAGGTCGAGGCCGTCGGGCAGGTCGGCGTCGCCATGCCAGAGCATGGCCGGCTTGCGGCCGCCGGCGGCGCGCCGGAGGGCGAGCGCCATGTCGCGCTCGCGGTTGGTGCCGGGGAAGACGACGACGGCGGCGCGCATCCTCACCAGCCCCCTTGCAGTTGCCTGATCCAGTGCAGCCCGCCGAGCAGCACCAACGTCGCCAGCACGCCCAGCGCCGCCGCCGTGACCCAAACGTTGATTTCGCGCTTCTGGGTGGCGATCCAGCCGAGGCGCGGGCCTTTGGCCGCCGGTCTCAAGGCCGCCATGCGCTCCTCGCGCCAGCGCAGGCCCATGCGGATCACGAAGGTGAACACCACCATGACCAGCAGGGACATCTTGACCATGCTAGGCGATCTCCACCCGGAAGCTTTCGATCACCGCGTTGGCGAGGAGGCGCCGGGCCATGTCCTCCGCGGCGGCCTTTGCGGCCTGCGGGTCGGTTTCGGCCAGCTCCAGCTCGATCACCTTGCCGGCGCGCACCTCGCCCACGCCGTCGAAGCCGAGCGAGCCGAGGGCGTGGCCGATGGCCTTGCCTTGCGGGTCGAGCACGCCGGTCTTCGGCATCACCGTGACGCGGACCTTCATGCGGCGGGTCCTCTGCCGAAGCGGACGCGGCCGTGGCGGCCGTAGAGGTAGCATCCGAAGGCGCCCAGCACCGCCAGCAGCAGCGGCGCCGTTTCCTGCGGGAACAGGCCGAACACGGACATCAGCGCGAAGAAGCCGACCACGGCGCAGAACACCACGGCGGCCTCCACCGCGCCGCCGATCAGCGCGTTGGGCGTGGTCGGCGCCGTCATCGCATCAGCCCGGTCACTGCATCAACTCTGGGCCCTTGAGGTCGCGCACGCCGGCTTCGGGCAGGATGCCGAGGCGGCGGGCCACTTCCTGGTAGCCCTCTTCGACGTTGCCGAGGTCGCGGCGGAAGCGGTCCTTGTCCATCTTCTCGCCGGTCTTGGTGTCCCACAAGCGGCAGTTGTCGGGGCTGATCTCGTCGGCGAGGACGATCCGCACCTCCTCGTTCTCCCACAAGCGGCCGAACTCCAGCTTGAAGTCCACGAGCTGGATGCCGACGCCGAGGAAGAGGCCGGTCAGGAAGTCGTTCACGCGGAGCGCCAGCGCGACCATGTCGTCGAGGTCTTGCGTCGAGGCCCAGCCGAAGGCGGTGACGTGCTCCTCGCACACCAGCGGGTCGTTGAGGCCGTCGTTCTTGTAGTAGTACTCGATGATGGAGCGCGGCAGCCGCGTGCCTTCCTGGATGCCGAGGCGCGTGGACAGGCTGCCCGCGGCGATGTTGCGCACCACGATCTCGAGCGGGACGATCTCCACCTCGCGGATGAGCTGCTCGCGCATGTTGAGGCGGCGGATGAAGTGGGTGGGCACGCCGATCTCGTTCAAGCGCATCATCAGGTATTCGCTGATGCGGTTGTTCAGCACGCCCTTGCCGGTGATGGTGCCCTTCTTCTGGGCGTTGAA
>CADCTL010000241.1 GCA_902805625.1 uncultured Acetobacteraceae bacterium | reverse complement strand
GCCGGCGTGGCCCGCGACCGCTACGGCGCGGGCCGCCCGCCGGGCCGCGGCCGGGGAGAACTCCGGCAGCGCCGCCGCCGCGCGCTCCCACAGGGCGCGGTCGTGCAGGGTCGGGGCGCAAAGGCTCGGCATGGCCGACCAGGGCAGGATGTAGACGCCCCCGGCCCCCGCGGGGTGGGCCAGCACCAACTCGGCCCCGCCCCGTTCGGCCGGGCGCATCCGGCCGCCGAGCAGGAAGGGCGTGGTGAAGGGCAGCACGACGCCGCGCTCGGAAAAGCGCGCCGGCCGCCACCGGTCGCCGGTGTGGAAGCGCGCGAGGCTGCGGTCGGTGGTGTCGGGGAGGTGCGGCATGCGGACCGCAGCCTGCCCGCGCCGGGTGAAGAAAGCGTTGGCGCCGCCGCGGCCCGGCCGGGTCCGGCCCTATTCCACCCGCAGCGCCGCCCGCAACTCGGCGTGGCTCGCCGGGTCCGACATGGCGGCGAGGCGCCCGGCGGCGACCACGGCGTAGCGGTGCAGCAACGCTTTGCGGCGCGCCGGGGCCAAGCGGTGCGCCGGCGCGTCCCGCAGCATCGCGGCGTCCGCGCCGTCGGCCACGAGCAGGCCGGCGTCCTCGGGCAGCAACTCCTGCGGGAAGTCCAGGTCCACGGCGAAGAAGAGCCGGTCGCAGTAGTCCCGGTATTCCGGCCACTTGGCGTCCGTCAGGAAGTCGCGCGCGCAGGACTTCACCTCCACCACGACGAAGCAGCCGTCGGGCTGCAACGCCAGGATGTCGGCGCGTCGGCCGTTGGGCAGCGGCATCTCGTGCACCGGCGCCCAGCCGCGCAGGGCGCAGAAGCGGGTCGCGGCGCGGCAGACCTGGGCCGTGCGTTCGGTTGCAGACGAAGGCGAAAATATCATCTCAAGTCAGATTTTTGTTCATGTAACCTCTAGTCAAAGTGGTAAGACACATGCATCGTCACATTTGCTCATTCCTCGGCATGGGTTTTGCTCCCTCATGATCGCCACACGCTTCGCCGTTTCCCTCCACATCCTGACCTTGGTCGCCCGAGGGCCGACCGAGCAGTCCACCAGCGCCAGGCTCGCCTGGAGCATCGGCACCAACCCCGTCGTCGTTCGCCGGCTGTCCGGCCTGCTCGCCCGGGCGGGGCTGATAACGGTGCAGCGCGGGCCGGGCGGCGCCAGCCTCGCCCGCCCCGCCAGCGGCATCAGCCTGCGCGACGTTTGGCGCGCCATCCACCCGGAGCGGGAAAGGGTGCTGCGCGTCCACACCCGCACCAACGCGGCTTGTCCGATAGGACAACGGCTCCCCGCGATGCTGCGAACCCGCTTCGAGGCGGCGGAAGCGGCGCTGCTCGGCGACCTCGCCAGCACCACCCTGGCCGAGTTGGTGGCGTCCCAGGACGTGGGCGCGCTGGAGACCGCGGACGGCGCGGACTGACGCCCGCCGGCGCTTCGGGGCGGCCCCTCACGGGGCCGCCTCAACGCCCCGCCAACCCGTCGATCGCGCGGGCGAGCCGCAGATCGCGCTCCGACAGGCCGCCGGCGTCGTGCGTGGTGAGCAGGATGTCCACGCGGTTGTAGACGTTGGACCACTCCGGGTGGTGGTCCTGGGCTTCGGCGAGCAGCGCGACCCGGGCCATGAAGCCCCAGGCCTCGTTGAAGTCGCGGAAGCGGAACTCGCGGCGGATCGCGTCGCGCCCTTCGGCCGGCTTCCACTCGGGCAGCGCCGCCGCCAACCCGGCCCGCGCGGCTTCGTCCAGGCGTTCAACCATCCCTCGCCTCCTTGTCTCTTGACGCGGGCCTCGGAACCCATCTCCGTGCGACCCATGCGCTACGGCACGCCTCCGAGCCTCGACGACATATTGGAACTCGCGGAAACCGCGCTCTCCGCCATCCCGGAAGAATTGCGAAACTTGGTGGGCGGCACCGTCATGGCGGTGGAGGACGCGCCGGACGACGACATCCTGGCCGAGATGGGCATGGAGAGCCCGTGGGAGCTCACCGGCCTCTACCGCGGCACGCCGCTGACGCAGAAGAGCGTGCTCGACCTGCCGGCGGAGCCCGACACCATCGTGCTGTTCCGGGAGCCCTTGCTGCTGGAGTGGATCGAAACCGGGGAGGACCTGTTCCGCCTGGTCCGCAACGTGCTGATCCACGAGATCGGCCACCACTTCGGCTTGTCGGACGCGGACATCGCGCGGCTGGAAGGCGAGGGGTAGGGTCGGCCGGGCGCTCCCCGGCGCGCCGGGGTCAGGGAACCAACGTCACCAGTTCGGAATAGGGCGGGAGCGCCGGGTCGGCGGTGTACAGCCTCGCCGGCTCGGTCAGGGCCTGCGCGACCAGCAAGCGGTCGAACGGGTCGCGGTGGTGCGGCGGCAGATCGGCGACCCTCGCCGCCGCGGCGGCGCGGACCGGCAACTCGATGAAGCCGGTCGCGCGCGCCGCTTCGGCGACGGCATCGGGACGGAAATCGAAGTCCGTCCGGCCGAGCGCCGCTTTGATGGCGATTTCCCAGATGCTCGCCGCGCTGAAGAGCACCTCGGTCGTCGGGTCCTCGATGAGGGTCCGCGTCGCCGCGTCGAGGCGGCTGGGTGTGGCGAGCGCCCAAACGAGCAAGTGGGTGTCGAGCAAGAGGCGCATCAGCGCCCTTCGAAGTCGTCCAGGACCGCGTCGGGGAGAGGCGCGTCGAAGTCGGCCGGCACCCGCAACTTCCCGGCCAACGCGCCCAACGTGCGCTTGGCTGGTGCCGCGACGGATGCCAGCGGCACGAGTTTGGCGACCGGCCGCCCGGAGCGGGCGATGATGACCTCCTCACCCGCGGCGGCCGTGTCCACCCATCGGGAAAGATGCGTCTTGGCAGAGTGGATGTTGACGACCTTCACGTTTGTACCTCTACGGACTAAGCTGGACTAAGTCAATCTACTAGTAAGGGTTAGGCGCTGGTGGGGGGTTATTCAGGCCGGGAGGGCGTCCTGACCCTTGCCCCCCTCGCTCGTCCGTGCTTCAAGCCGCGCCTCCCTGCCGCCGCGGAGGCACCGCGCGCGGCTATGCCCGTTTTCGCGTCCGATCCCGGGCGCCGGGTTGAGCCAGCCAGAGGGACATCCATGCCGCTCTACGAATGCGTGCTCATCGCGCGCAACGACGTCACGCAACAGCAGGTCGAGGCCATCGCCGACCAGGTCGCCGCCACGGTGGGCGAGCAGGGGGGCGAGGTCCGCAAGCGCGAGTACTGGGGCCTGCGCGGCCTCGCCTACAAGATCAAGAAGAACCGCAAGGCGCACTACATGCTCCTCGGCATCGACGCGCAGCCGGCCGCCGTGCAGGAAGCGCGGCGCCAGCTCGGCCTGCACGAGGACGTGCTGCGCGAGATGACGCTCCGGGTGGAGGCCATCGACGAGGCGCCCTCGGCGATCCTGTCCCGCCGCAGCGAGGAGCGGGACCGCGACCGCGGCTTCCGCGGCCCGCGCCCGGCCGGCCGCTTCGGCTCCGGCCGCGGCCGCGAGCGGAGCGACGAGCGCGAGGAATTCCGCGCCCGCCCGCGCGAGGAGATCGACACCCCGGCCCCGGGCGGGGAGGAGTAAGCGAGCATGTCCGACGAGATCCAAGGCGGCGCCGACCTCAGCCCCGCCGCGCGCCGCCCCGCCGTGGGCGCCCGCCGGCCCTTCTACCGGCGCCGCAAGTCCTGCCCGTTCTCCGGCCCGAACGCGCCGAAAATCGACTACAAGGACGTGCGCCTCCTGTCCCGCTTCCTGTCGGAGCGCGGCAAGATCGTGCCGAGCCGCATCACCGCGGTGAGCGCCAAGCGGCAGCGGGAGCTGGCGCTGGCCATCAAGCGCGCGCGCTTCCTGGCGCTGCTGCCTTACGTCATCAACGACTAGGGCGCGCGGGTCCGGGCGGCGCGGCGCCGGCCGGTCCGGCAGCCTTGCCGCCTGGGAGCGTCGAGGGTGGAGGCGGTGTCGGGAACGCGGCCAGGAGGACCGAGCCTGTTGTCGGACCCGCGGCTGCTGGCCGCGGGCGCCGGTGGCTTCGCGGCCGCCGCCGCCGCGCTCTCGGCCTTCCGCGGGCTGCCGTTGGGCACGGCGCTGTTCTGGTTGTCGTCCTTTCCCCTCTTCGCCGCCGGCCTCGGCTTCGGTCCCGGCGTGGCGGTGGGGACGGTGGCGGTGGCCGCGGCGCTGCTGGCGCTCGTCGGCAGCTTCGTCGCGGCGTTGGCCTTCCTGGCGCTGTTCGGCGTGCCGGCGGCGCTGCTGATGGCGACCGGACTACGCGGCGGGGGCGCCTTCCGGCCCGGCCTGCCCATGGCGCTGCTCGGCGTGTGGCCGGTGGCGGTGCTGCTGGCGGCGACGCTGTTCCTCGGCGGCAGCGAGGAGCTGCAAGCGGCCATGCGCGCGGTGCTGGAAACGACGCTGGGCCGCGCCGGCTTCGCGGTGCCGGAGCCTATGCTGAGCCAGCTCGTGCGGGTGAAGGCGGCGGCGATCGGCTTCCTGTCGGCGCTCGCATTGCTGGCGAACGGCTTCGCGGCGCGGCGCTTCCTCCTGCGGCGCGGCGGCTTCGCCGTTCCGCCCTTGCCGGACCCGGCGCTGGCGCGGCTGCCGGGCTGGTATCCGCTGCTGCCGGCGCTCGCGGCGGGGGCGTTCCTGGCCGTGCCCGCGGAGGCCGACGCTGTGCCGCTTTCCGCGCTGTTGTTGCTCCTGGTGCCGCTGCTGCTGCTGGGCGTCGCCGGGGTGCACGCGCGGGCGAAGGGCCGCCCGGCGCGGGTGCCGATGCTGGCGCTGTTCTACCTGCTGCTGGCGATGTTCTTGCAAGTGATGGGGCCGGCCATGGTGGGCCTTGGCCTCTACGACCAATTCCGGCGGCGCGCCCCCGCGCCGCCCTCCGTTTAGAAGAAGGGCCGACGCTATGATCGAAGTGATCCTGATGCAGCGCGTGGACAAGCTCGGGCAGATGGGCGAGGTGGTGAAGGTCAAGCCCGGCTACGCCCGCAACTTCCTCCTGCCGAAGGGCAAGGCGATCCGCGCCAACAAGGACAACCTGGCGCGCTTCGAGCAGGACCGCGCCAAGCTGGAAGCGCAAAACCTGAAGCGCCGCGAAGAGGCGGAGCGCGTGGGCGAGCGCGTCCACGGCCTTACTGTGGTGCTGATCCGCTCGGCGGGCGAGGGGGGCGGGCTGTACGGCTCGGTGTCGGCGCGCGACGTGGCGGAGGCCTGCACGGCGAGCGGGCTTTCCATCGGCCGCCAACAGGTGCTGTTGGAGCAGCCGATCAAGACGGTCGGCCTCACCACCACCCGCGTGGAGCTGCACCCGGAAGTGCACGTGCCGATCACGGTGAACGTGGCGCGCAGCCCGGAAGAGGCGGAGAAGCAAGCCCGCGGCGAGGAGATCGCCCGCGAGGAGGAGCTGACTCTGGAAGACGAGCTGCGAGCGGAGCTGGGCGCGGCTTCGGACGATCGGGGGTAAGGCGCCAACGCCGGCTGGCCAGCCTCGCTGACGCGACCTCGCCGTTCCTGCTCGGCGGCGAGGGGGCCCCCGATTTCAGCGCGGGGCGACGGGCGCTTTTCGCTTTGTCTCGTTGTCGGCCCGTGTGCCGCAGACCAGCGCCTCCGCCCCGGCGACGGCGAAGGCACGCTCCTCGGTTTTGCTCAAGGCTTCTGCGAAGCCGGCGTTCCGAACCGGAGGCGCCGGCGCACCATCGCTCCGCGGTGGCGGGCAAGATCCGCGAGACCGCGCGCCTGCCCTTGGACGTGCAAGGCCGGAGACCCCGATCACCCGTCGAGGCGCGGCCGCGATCACAGTGCCGCAGGCGGGGACGTCGGGCGCTGGCGCCCCGCCCCGCCCGGGGCACATATCCGGCCAGGACCGTCCCGCAGGCATTGGAGTGGTGGCATGACGCCGATCAGCACTTGGCCGAGACCCGCGCTCATCACGATCGGCGCGCTCTCGCTCGCCGCCGTCCTCGGCTGGGGCTGGGGGATCGAACGGGCCGGCAAGGCCAGCGACCGCGGTGGCGCCTTGACCGCCGCCGAGGCGCGGACCCGGACGCTGGAGCAGCAGGTCGGCCAAGCGGAGGCGACCTTGACCACCGAGCGGCGCGCCTCCGGCGACCTCGCCACGGTCACCGCCCGCTTGCAGGCGACGCAGGCCGAGTTGGGCGCCGCGGAGCAGGCGCGCGCCGCCGGCGAAGCGCGCTCCGCTGAACTGCGGGAGGCCATCGCCGCGGCGGAGCGGCGCGTCGGCGAACTCGGCCAAGCGGCGGCCGCCGCCGAGCGCCGGACGCAGGCGCTGCGCGAGGAGGCCGCCGCGGCCGAGGCCGAGCTCGCCTCCCGCCGCGAGGCCATGACGGGGGCCTCGGCGGGCCTGACCGCGACGACGCGGGCGGCCGAAGAGGCCGCGAGCCGCTTGCGGACCTTGGAGGCCCGCGCCACCGAGTTGGCCGCCGGCGTTTCCGGGGAGGAGCAGCGGTTGCAGACGCTGCGCGAGCAGGCGGTGGCGGCGGAGCGGGAGCTCGCCGAGCGCACCGCCGCGCTCGAAGGGGCATCGACGCGCCAGCTTGAGACGACCCGCGCCGTCGAGGAAACGACCGGCCGCGTGCGCGGCCTCGAAGGGCGCGCCGCCGAGCTGACGGGCGCCGTCGGCACCGCCGAAGGGCGTTTGGCGCAGCTCCGCGGGGCGGTGGCCGAAGCGGAGGCGGAACTCGCCGCCCGCCGCGCCGCGTCGCAGGAGGCCCAGGCCGAACGGGCGCGCGCCCTGGCCGAGCGCGAGGCGGCCGAGGCCTCCCTGCGCGCGCTGGAGGCCCGTACGGCGGAGCTCGGCACCAACCTGCGCGGCGCCGAGCAGCGCTTGGCCGCGGTCGGC
>CADCTL010000240.1 GCA_902805625.1 uncultured Acetobacteraceae bacterium | reverse complement strand
GGCGACGCCGCGCCGCCGCCCGGCCGCGGCGCTTGCGCCGGCGAGGCCGCGCGGCGCATCCTGGGCCGCAACGATAAGCACACCCGGGGAGGGTCCGCCATGCCCACACGCCGCCGGCTTTGCGTCGGCGCGGCCGCCGTGTCGGTCGCGCCTTCCGTTCTGCGCGCCCAGGTCGCTTGGCCGAACGACCGGCCCGTGGAAGTCATCGTGCCCTTTCCGCCCGGCGGCGGCGTGGACGTGATGACGCGGCTGGTCATGCCGCTGGTCGCCGCGCAGATCCCCGGTATGCGCCACGTCGTGACGAACCGCGCCGGCGCGGCCGGGCAGATCGGGCTGGAAGCGACCTTCAACGCCGCGCCGGACGGCTACACGCTGGGCGCGACCACCATCCCCGCGCACAACGCCATCCCGCTGGAGCGGCCGGCGCGCTTCCGGGCGATGGACTTCACCTTCCTCGCCAACATCGTCGAGGACGCGAACTGCTTCTACGTCCGCGCCGACAGCCCGATCGGCACGGTCCAGGAGCTGGTGGACCAGGCCAAGGCGCGGCCCGGCCGGATCACCTTCGGCACCACGGGCATCGGCAGCGACGACCACATCTTCATGCTGGCCTTCGAGGCCCTGACCGGCATCCCGCCCATGGTGCATGTCCCCTACGCCGGCGCCGCGCCGCTGATCCCGCAGCTCGCGGGCGGGCACATGGACTTGGCGGCCATCAACGTGAACGACGCCATCGGCATGGCGCGGGAGGGCAAGCTGCGCATCCTCGCCCAGGCCGCGGCGCAGCGGCAACGGGAGGCGCCCGATGTGCCGACCTTCCGCGAACTCGGCCTCGACATCGTCCACGGCGCTTCCCGCGGCATCGTCGGCCCGCCCGGCCTCCCGGCGGAGGTGGCGGAACGCCTGGAGCGCGCCTTCTCCGCCGCGATGGCCGACGAGGGCTTCCAACGGGAGGCGCAGCGCAGCGCCATGCCGCTGCGCCCGCTGACCGGCGCGGCCTACCGCGAGATGGCGGCCGGGGTGGACGCGCATCTCCGGCGGCTCTGGCAGCAGCGCCCCTGGAGGGGCTGAACCGAACCGCCGCCCACGGCATCGGACATGCCGCCTCGGCAATGCCGCAGGATCGGCGGCAGCCCCGCACCGGGGCGGCGACGCCTGTGGGGTGGCGCCAAGTGCGGCGCGCCCGGGGCAGGGCGGGGCGCTTCTTGCGGGCCGAGCCCGGAGCCCTTTAGGCTCCTCGGCGCATGACCCTGTTTCTCCTCCGCCGCCTCGCGGTCGCGCTGCTGGTCGCGATGACCGTGCTGACGCTCAGCTTCATGCTCACGCGGCTGTCGGGCGACCTCGCCATATCCATCGCCGGGCCGAACGCGACGCAGCAGGATGTCGAGCTCATCCGTCGCGCCTACGGCCTCGATCGGCCTCTGATCGTGCAGTACCTCGACTGGATCGGGCGCGCCGTGGTGGGCGATTTCGGCACCTCCTATTTCTTCCGGGAGCGGGTGGCGGGCCTGATCGGCCAGCGCCTGCCTGTCACGATCACCCTCGGCCTCGTCGGCCTCGCCATGGCGCTCGCGGTCGCCATCCCGCTCGGCATCGCCGCCGCCGTGCGGGAGGGCACCTGGATGGACCGCACGGTGATGCTGGTGGCGCTCGTCGGGCAGGCGATGCCGTCCTTCTGGCTCGGGCTGCTGCTGATGGTCGTGCTCGGGCTGCAGTTGCAGTTGCTGCCGATCTCCGGCACCGGATCCTGGGAGCACTACGTGATGCCGGGCATCGTTCTGGCCTTCTCGGCCATCCCGGCGCTGATGCGGCTGACGCGCAGCGGGATGGTCGAGGCGCTGTCCTCCGACTACATCCGCACGGCGCGGGCCAAGGGGCTGACGCGCTTCTCCATCCTGGCCAAGCACGCGTTGCGCAACGCGGCCATCCCGGTCGTCTCCATCGCGGCGGTGCAGCTCGGTTTCATGCTCGGCGGATCGATCGTGATCGAGACGGTGTTCGCGCTGCACGGCGTGGGCTTCCTGGCCTGGGAAAGCATCAGCAAGAACGACTTCCCGGTGGTGCAGGCCGTGGTGCTGGTGCTGGCGCTCATCTACATCGCCCTGACCCTGCTGGCCGACCTGCTGAACGCGGTTCTCGATCCCAGGCTGCGCGCCGCATGAGCGAGGCGCTGACCGCGCCGGGCGACGGCGCGACCGGGCGCAGGCTGGCGTTCCTGCTCGGGGCGCTCATCGTGGGCGTGGTCGCGCTGGCCGCCGTCCTGGGTCCGTCGATCACGCCGCACGACCCGTTCGCGCAGGACCTCGGCAAGCGGTTGGTCGTGCCTTTCTGGATGGAAGGGGGCGGCCGGGAGCACCCGCTGGGCACCGACCAGCTCGGGCGGGACTACCTGGCCCGTTTGATTTACGGGGCGCGGATCTCCATGGTGATCGGCGTGCTGACCGTGGTCGCCAGCGGGCTGATCGGGACCACGCTCGGGGTGCTCGGCGGCTTCTTCGGCGGTCGGATCGACGACCTGGTCCTCTTCGCCATCACCTGCCGCCTGTCCATCCCGGTGGTTCTGGTGGCGCTGGCGGTGGTCGGGCTGATGGGCAACAGCTTCACCTTGGTCATCCTGGTGCTCGGCTTGTTGCTCTGGGACCGCTTCGCCGTCGTGGCGCGCTCCACGACCATGCAGGTCCGCAACCTGGACTACGTCAGCGCCGCTTGGTGCGCCGGCTCCTCCTCCTTCTCCATGCTGGTGCGGGAGGTGCTGCCGAACATCGCCACCCACTTGGCGGTGGTCGCGACCTTGGAGATGGCGCTCGCCATCCTGCTCGAGGCGGCGCTGAGCTTCCTCGGCCTCGGCGTGCCGCCGCCCCTGCCCTCCTGGGGCCTGATGATCGCCGAGGCGAAGGACTACATGTTCTTCAGCCCGTGGGTGATCATGGTGCCCGGTGTCGCGCTGTTCGCGCTGGTGTTCGGCATCAACCTGCTGGGCGACGGGCTGCGCGAGATGCTCGGCACGCAGGACGCGCGGTGAGCGCCTCGCCCGGGCCGTCGGGCGGAGGGCCCTTGCTCGACGTCCGGGGGCTGAGGGTCGAGTTCGGCGGTCGCACCGCGGCGGTCCGCGGCGCCTCGCTCCGCGTCAGCAAGGGCGAGACCCATTGCCTGGTGGGCGAGTCCGGCTGCGGCAAGTCCGTGACCGCCCTCGCCGTGATGAACCTGCTGGCGCGCGGCGCCAAGCGGGACGCGGAGGTCTTGTCCTTCGCCGGCCAGGATCTGCTGCGCCTGTCGGACAGCCGCATGTCGCGGCTCCGCGGCGACCGGATGGCGATGATCTTCCAGGAGCCGATGACCAGCCTGAACCCCGCCTACACCGTGGGCTCGCAGATGACCGAGGTGCTGCGCCGCCACCGCGGCACGCCGCGGGCCCAGGCGGTGGACCGGGCGGCCGAGCTGCTGGGCTTGGTCGGCATCACCGCGCCGGGGATGCGGCTCGGCCAGTACCCGCACCAGCTCTCCGGCGGGTTGCGCCAGCGGGTGATGATCGCCATGGCGCTGATGTGCGACCCGGAGCTGCTGGTGGCGGACGAGCCGACCACCGCGCTCGACGTCACGGTGCAGGCGCAAATCCTGCGGCTGCTGGCCACGCTGCGACGCGACCTCGGCCTCGGCATCCTGCTCATCACGCACGACCTCGGCGTCGTCGCGCGCGTCGCCGACCGGGTCTCCGTGATGTACGCCGGGGAGGTCGTGGAGAGCGCGCCGACCGCCGAGCTGTTCGCCGCCCCGCGCCACCCCTACACGCGCGGGCTGCTGCGCTGCGTCCCCGTCCCGGGCAAGACGCGCCGCGGAGAGCCGCTGGGCAGCATCCCCGGCGTCGTGCCCCGCATCCCGCCCGGCTTCCGGGGCTGCGCCTTCCGCGACCGTTGCGAGCACGCCGCCCCGAACTGCGCGGGCGCCGTGCCGCGCCGCCCGGCGGGGCCGGAGCACGAGTTCCTCTGCACCCTCCCGGCCGACTGGACCCTGCGAGAGGCCGCGGCGTGACCGCGGCGCCGGCCATCGAGGCGCGAGGGCTCCGCCGCGTCTTTCGCGTGCGCCAGGGTTTGTTCGCCGAGCCCCGGCAGGTGGTGGCGGTGGACGACGTGTCGTTCAGCGTGCCCGCCGGCAGCGTGCTCGGCGTGGTGGGGGAGAGCGGCTGCGGCAAGTCCACCCTCGCGCGGCTCATCCTGGGCCTGCTGCCGCCCTCGGCCGGCGACGTGCTGGTGGACGGGAAGCGCCTGGCAGAGCTCGACCGGCGCGCGCGGGCGCGGCTCATCCAGCCGGTGTTCCAGGACCCCTTCGCGTCGTTGAATCCGCGGCGGCGGGTGAAGGACATCGTGGCCATGCCGCTCGCGGCGCAGGGCGATGTGCCGTCCGCCGCCATGGCCAGCCGCGTCGCCGAGATGCTGGCCCGCGTCGGCCTGTCGGAGGAGCAGGGGGAGCGCTACCCCGCGCAGCTCTCCGGCGGCCAGCGCCAGCGCGTGGCGATCGCGCGCGCCCTCGTGCTCCGCCCGCGGATCGTGGTCTGCGACGAGCCGACGAGCGCGCTCGACGTCTCGGTGCAGGCGCAGATCCTGAACCTCCTCGCCGAACTGCGGCGGGAGCTCGGGCTGACCTACCTGTTCATCAGCCACAATCTGGCGGTCGTCGAGCACGTGGCGAGCGAGGTGGCCGTCATGTACCTCGGCCGGATCGTCGAGCGGAGCGAGGCCGAGGCGCTGTTCCGCGCGCCCGGCCACCCCTACACCCGCGCCCTGCTAGCCAGCGTGCTGACGCCGGAACCCGGCCTCGGCGTCCCCGACGTCGGGCTGGGCGACGCGATGCCCGACCCGGCGAACATCCCGCCCGGCTGCCGCTTCCACCCGCGCTGCCCGCAGGCCTTCGACCGGTGCCCGAGGGAAGCTCCGGCCGCCTGGGCCACCGCGGGCGGCTTCGCCGAATGCCACCTGCTGGAGCCGACGGCGCCCGCCGGACTGGCCGGCGCCGGGGCGTCTCAGCGCCAGCTCGCCAGGTAGAACCGCGGCAGCTCGTCCCGGAAGGGCGTGAAGTTGAGCTGCTTCGAGAAGGCGTAGGTGTTGACGTAGGTGTGCAGGGGCATCCAGTACGCCTGCTCGGTGACGCGGCGGATCGCGGCCGAGTAGGCGCGGACGCGCGTCTCCTCGTCGTTGGTGGACCCGCCTTCCTCGATCAGCCGGTGCAGTTCGGGATCGCGCGCGTAGTCGTCGTTGCCGCCGGCGAACCAGTTGGGCAGGACCGCCGAGACGTCGTTGACGGAGTAGCTGCCCCAGCTACCCATGTACATCGGCAGCTCGCCGCGCCAGGCGCGCTGGATGGCGGCGGCCACCTGGAGCAGGTTGAGGCGGGCGCGGATGCCGACCGCTTGCAGGTAGTTCTGCACCGACTCCGACCATTGCCGCGGCTGGACGTAGCTTGTCAGCTCGATGTCGAAGCCGTTGGGGAACCCCGCCTCCGCCAGGAGCTGCCGCGCCTTGGCCGGGTTGTAGTCGTAGAGGACGGCCGCGTTCGCGTCGCACCCGAACTGCGAAGGATAACAAGGCGCCGGCGGCACGCGCGACCCGCCGGTGACGAGCTTCGCCGCGATCGCTTCCCGGTCGATGGCGTGCCAGACCGCTTGGCGCACCTTCAGGTTGGTCATGGGGTTGCCGGCGCCGCTGCGCCCCGACGCGTCCAGTTGGAGGAAGCCGATGCGCATCGACTCCTGCCGCACCGATTGCAGGTTAGGCAATCGGTTCACGTTGTCGAGCTGGTCCGGGTTCATGTTCCAGATCCAGTCCACGCGCCCGGACAGCAGCTCCGTCAATTCCGTCGCCGCATCGGGCACGAACCGCGCCGTCATGCGGCGGATCGAGGGCCGGCCTTTCGGGCCGCCGGCGTAGTAGCCGTCGAACCGCTCGTATTCGACTATCGAAGCGGAGTCCACGCGCGTGATCCGGTAAGGGCCCGTGCCGACGGGCGACCGCGCGTAGCCGTCCGGACCGACGCGCTCGCGGTAGGCTTTCGGCCAGATTCCCGTGACGAGGGCTAGGTACTCCAGCGCCGCGGGCGTGGGCCGCTTCAGGTGCAGGCGTACCGCGAGGTCGCCGGTCTTCTCCGCGCGGTCCATCCAGGCGTAGTTGCTCGGGGTCGCGACGCGGGTGTCGGGGTTCGCCACCGTGTTCAGGGTGTAGACCACGTCGTCGGCGCTGAAGTCGCTGCCGTCGTGGAACTTCACGCCGCGGCGCAGCTCGAAATCGAGCGTCGTCGTGTCCACCCAGCGCCACGCGGTGGCGAGGGCGGGGACGATCCGGAAGCTCTCCGGATCCCGATGCACCAGCCCGTCCCAGGCCTGGTGGCCGAGGATCAGGCCCGTGCGCTGGCTGTTGAAGTAGGGATCTATGTTCGGCACCGCGTCGCGGAACACGACGCGCAGCATGTCCGCGTTGCGCTGCGCGTCGGCGCGCCGCGGTGCGATGGCGGGCAAGGCGAAGCCCGCGGCTGCCATGCCCTTCCCGAGGGTCCGTCGCCCTATCGCCATGAGGTGCCTCCCGCGTCCCGATGACGAACGGTAGGAACATGGCGCCGCCGGGCGCAAGCCTCGGCTGCGGCTGCCCTCGGCTGAGCGGTTGTACCCCCCTCGCCCGCCCCGCCGGTTGCGGGCTGCGGCGCGTTCCGGCTGCATTGCCACGCCCGGGCTGATTGGCGAGCCGGGCGGGGCTGGGCGAAACTGGTAGCATGAGGACGCCACCCAACCCACACCGCGGGCACCGCCTATGGAGCGAGCCTTGCGTGGCAGGCTGCTCCAAGCCTCCGTCGAGCAACCCGGTGCGGAAGGCGGCCTCGATGAGGCGGCCGG
>CADCTL010000239.1 GCA_902805625.1 uncultured Acetobacteraceae bacterium | reverse complement strand
CATCACGAAGAACATGGAGCGGCAGGTCTCCAAGGGCGGCATCCAGGCCGCCGACCGCGACGCGGCGCTGGGCCGCATCAAGACCGGCACCGACTACGCCGCCTTCTCCGACTGCGACCTGGTGATCGAGGCGGCGACGGAGCGGGAGGAGATCAAGCTCAAGATCTTCGGCACGCTCTGCCCGGTGCTGCGGCCGGACGCGCTGATCGCCTCCAACACCTCCTCCATCCCGATCACCCGCTTGGCCGCTGCCACCGACCGGCCGGGCCGCTTCATCGGGATGCACTTCTTCAACCCCGTGCCGATGATGCGCCTGGTGGAGATCATCCGCGGCCTCGCCACCGAGGACGAAACCTTCGAGTCCGTGCGCGCCCTCGCCGAGCGCATGGGCAAGACGGTGGCGGTGGCGCAAGACTACCCGGCCTTCATCGTCAACCGCGTGCTCTGCCCGATGCTCAATGAGGCGATCTACGCGCTCATGGAGGGCGTGGGCGACGTGGCCTCCATAGACGCCGGCCTCAAGCTCGGCGCCAACCACCCGATGGGCCCGCTGGAGCTGGCCGATTTCGTGGGCCTCGACACGCTGCTCAGCGTAATGCGCGTGCTCCACGAAGGGTTGGGCGACCCGAAGTACCGCCCCTGCCCGCTGCTGGCCAAGTACGTGGAGGCCGGCTGGCTAGGGCGGAAGTCGGGGCGCGGCTTCTACGACTACTCGGAAACGCCGCCGCGCCCGACGCGCTGAGCCCCGCCGACGATCAGCGAAGGGCGCGGCGCCGCGTAGGCAGCGCCACGCGGGAGAGGATCAGCGCGGGCTGCCGTACTCGACGCTGTACATGCCGCCGCCGCCCTGGACGAGGCGCGGGGTGCCGCCGCTGCCCAGCCCCATCGTGCTAGGCATCGCCTCGTCGTAGATCACCTCGAGCATGCCGTTGACGTTCTCGAGCCGCAGCACGCGCTTCGACTCCGGCTGTCCGGCCGCCATGTCGTAGACCACGGTGAGGCCGCCGCCGCCCTGGCTGACCATCACCTCGCGCACGATGCGCTCTCCCATCATGTTCCCGAGCTGGACGCGCTGGCCGATCTGCATCGGCAGCGCGGGCGGGTTGCTCTGCGCCAAGGCAGGGGCGCCGCCGAGCGCGGCTAAGGCGAGTGTCAAGGCGATCAGGGTCTTGCGCATGGTCGTCTTCCTTTTGTCATCGAGGCGTCGCGCGGCCGGGGAGGGCTGAGCCTCCGCTGCTCCAGCGCCCTGGCCGCTGCCGTCGCGCCGCCGCACCACCTATTCTCCCGGGCGCGGCCGGCGTTACACCGCGCGGCGTGTTTTTTCCGGACGCGCGGCGACCGGGCGGCGCGGAGGGAGGACGGCTCGTGGCCTTGGACGAGGACGCCGCGCTCCTGCCGCGCCTCCGGGCGGGCGAAGAAGCGGCCTTCCGGGAGCTGGTGCGGCGGCACCACGGACGCCTCGTCCGGCTCGCCGGCGTCTTCACCGGCGCCCGCGCGCGAGCGGAGGAGGCGGTGCAGGACGCCTGGGTCGTGGTGGTCACTGGCCTCGACGGCTACTCCGGCGAAGCGCCGCTCGGCGCCTGGATCACCGGCATCGTCATGAACAAGGCCAGGAACCGCGCCGCGCGCGACGGCCGCGTCGTGAGCTTCGCCGACCTCGCGCGCTCCGAAGCGGAAGGTCCGGCGCTGGAGCCGGGGCGCTTCATGCCCGACGGCCACTGGGCCGAACGGTTCAGCGCCTGGCCGTCCCCCACGCCGGAGCGCGAAGCCGGAGACCGGCAGCTCCTGGCCCGCATCGGCGACGCGCTGGAAACCCTGCCGCCGGCCCAGCGCGCCGTGGTGCTGTTGCGCGACGTGGAAGGCCATGAGCCCGCGGCGATCTGCCGGGCGCTCGGCATCACCGAGGCCAACATGCGGGTGCTGCTCCACCGCGCCCGGACCCGGCTCCGGGACGTCGCGGCGGCGCTGATCGAACCCGCGCCCGCCAAGCGCTCTATTCCCGCGACCCGGCTGTAACGGGGCGGCCCGGCGCCGGACACACAGGACGACGACGCGGCCCGCCCGCTCCCCGGCCGGCAAGGGAACAAAGCGCATGCCGACCTGCCAAGAGGTCGCGGAACAGGCGACCGAATACCTGGAGAAGGCCATGCCGCGGCGCGAGCGGCTGGGCGTGTGGGCGCACCTCCGCGTCTGCCCGAACTGCCGGACCTACCTGCGCCAGTTCATGGGCACCATCGCCCTCACCCGCCGCGCCGCCGCCGCCGCGCCGCCGCCGGACGACGAGGACCGTTTGGTGGCGGCGATGAAGGCCGCGCGGACACCAGGGGCGGATTAGCAGAGGTTCGGCCCAGCGAGCGGTGGAGGGTTGGGCCATCGAGTCGCCCGGACGGAAGCCCGGCCCCCTCCGCCCCTTCCCCGCCGCGTGCGCGCCGGAACGACCCGGCCGGCAACGCTCGCATCACCGGAACAGAAGCGCTACGATCCGCCCGCCGACGCCCGAACCGGGCCTTTTGTCCGAAGACACCCGGCGCGGGAAAGTAAGGCGGCAAGATGGTAAGGAGGTAAGGCGGACGGCGCCCGATCCCTCGCCGGACCGGAAGCCTACGCCCCGCCCTTCTCTGCGGGTGGCGGCTCGTTCTCCGGCGCCGCGGCCCCGCCGCCCGTCGCGGGCTCGGCCGACGGCTCGCCCGTCCATTCGTCCGAAATCATCCCCTGCTCGCGGCTCACCTGGTCCACCTCCTCCTTCGAGGGCGGCTTCGGCATGTAGGTCTGCCGCGGCGGCGCGTCGTCGTTCTTGTCCTCGGCCATGTCGCGCACCCCTGTTGTTCTGCGGGCACACAACGCGGCAGGGCTTGCCCCGTCCCCGCCCGTCGCCTATCCGGCGCCGCACCACGACCCCGAGGACCACGCCCCATGGCCGCCGAGCGCACCCTTTCCATCATCAAGCCGGACGCGACGCGCCGGAACCTGACCGGCCGGATCAACGCCAAGTTCGAGGAAGCGGGCCTCAGGATCGTGGCGCAGAAGCGCCTGCAACTGACGCAAGCGCAGGCCGGCGCCTTCTACGCCGTCCACAAGGAGCGGCCCTTCTACAAGGATCTGGTGTCCTTCATGACCAGCGGCCCGGTGGTGGCGCAGGTGCTGGAAGGCCCGAACGCGGTGGCGAAGAACCGCGAGGTGATGGGCGCCACCAACCCGGCCAACGCCGCCGAGGGCACGATCCGCAAGGAGTTCGCCGAGAGCATCGAGGCCAACAGCGTCCACGGCTCCGACAGCGCCGAGAACGCGGCCATCGAGATCGCCTTCTTCTTCGCCGGCATCGAAATCACCGGCTGAAGGCGCGCGGCGGCCCCGGGGAGGACGCGGCCCTCCCCGGCCCGCCTTCAAGCCACGAACAGCAGCAACGCGAGCAGCAGCGCCACGGTCACGCCGACGCCCCAGACGACGGCCTGGGTGAAGCTCGACCAACTGCGCTCGCGGTCCGCCACCATGTCCTTCGCTTCGTCGGAGGCGAAGTCGTATTGGTCCTGGTGGTCGGCCACGGTCTGCCCTTCCTGTCCGCTGCGATCTTTCAGGCGGGGGGTTTATTGACGGGCAGGAGCGGCGGCAAGGGGTTGAGCAGCGCGGCCCCGCGCGGCGCCCCTGCGTCCTCGACGCGCGCGCGACCGTTTTCCAGCCGCACCTTGCCCGAGGCGAGCCAAGCCAGCGCCGCCGGGTAGAGCGCGTGCTCCTGCTCCAGCACCCGCGCCGCCAGGGTGTCGGCGGTGTCCGTGTCCAGCACCGGCACCGCCGCCTGGGCGAGGATCGGCCCCTCGTCCACGCCGGCGCTCACCAGGTGGACGGTGCAACCGTGCAGCCGCACGCCCGCCGCCAGCGCGCGCGCGTGGGTGTCGAGGCCGGGGAAGGCGGGCAGGAGCGAGGGGTGAACGTTGACCAGCCGCCCCTCCCAGCGAGAAACAAAGCCGGGCGTCAGCACGCGCATGAACCCGGCCAGCGCCACCAGTTCCACGCCGCGCCGCGCCAGCTCGGCCTCCACCGCCCGCTCGAAGGCCTCGCGGTCGCCGCGGAAGGCGCGGCTCTCGACCACGGCGGTCGGCACCCCGGCCGCCGCGGCGCGCGCCAGCCCCGCCGCGTCCGCGCGGTTGGACAGCACCAGCGCCACGGACACCGGGTAGGCCGGGTCCGCCGCCGCGGCTAACAACGCCGCCATGTTGGAGCCGCGGCCGGAGATCAGGACGGCGGCGCGCTTCCTCACGGCCGGCGCCTCACCCCGCCGGCCAATCCGCCGGCAATCCTTCGATCCGCAACCCGGCAACCCCGGCCCGCGCTTCGAGCCGGCCGATGCGGAACACGGTCTCGCCCGCCGCCGTGAGGGCCGCCGCGGCCTCCTCGACCGCCTCGGGCGCGACCACGAGCACCATGCCGATGCCGCAGTTGAACACGCGCAGCATCTCGTCGGCCGCGACGTTGCCCGCCCGCGCGAGCCAGCGGAACACGGGCGGCACCGGCCACGCCCCGGCGTCGAGCACCGCCTCCACGCCTTCCGGCAACGCGCGCGGCACGTTGCCGGGCAGGCCGCCGCCGGTGACGTGCGCCGCGGCCTTCAGCAACCCTGCGCGGTGCAGCGCCAGCAGCGGCTTCACGTAGATGCGGGTCGGCTCCAGCAGCGCTTCCGCCAAGCTCCGCCCGGCCGCGAAGGGCGCCGGGTCGCCCCAGTTCAGGTTCGTGGCGCCGGCGGCGACCACACGGCGCGCGAGGGAGAAGCCGTTGGAATGCACGCCGGAGGAGGCGAGGCCGAGCAGGGCGTCGCCCGGCCCGACGTCGCCGCGCGGCAGCAACGCGCCGCGCTCCGCCGCGCCCACCGCGAAGCCGGCGAGGTCGTAGTCCTCGGCGGCGTACATGCCCGGCATCTCCGCCGTTTCGCCGCCCACCAGGGCGCAGCCGGCCCGGCGGCAGCCTTCGGCGATCCCGGCGATCACCGCCTTCGCCTGCTCCACCCGCAGCCGCCCGGTGGCGAAGTAATCGAGGAAGAACAGCGGCTCCGCCCCCTGCACCACCAAGTCGTTCACGCACATGGCGACGAGGTCGATGCCCACCGTGTCGTGCCGCCCGGCCTCGATGGCCAGCCGCAGCTTGGTGCCGACGCCGTCCGTGGCCGACACCAGCACGGGGTCGCGGAACCCCGCCGCCTTGAGGTCGAACAGCGCCCCGAACCCGCCGAGGCCGCCCACCGCGCCGGCGCGGCCGGTGCTCCGCGCGAGCGGCTTGATCGCCTCCACCAGCGCGTCGCCGGCCTCGATGTCCACGCCGGAGTCGCGGTAGGTCAGGCTGGAAGGCGGAGAACTGGTCAGAACGGCCTCCGATGGGGTAAGGCTACAGGCCGCGCGGCCGGTTCGGGGCCGCGGCGGCCCGGCCGGAACCGGCCGGCCATGGAGCGGGGGTTTCACACGCCGATGCTGGGCAACGACACGCGCGCCGGACGGGCCGCGACGGCCGGCCGACGCGGATTCAACCATGCGCTTCGGGCCGCCGCAACAGCGGCGGCGGTCGCGCTGTCGCTGGCGGCGGCGGCGCCCGCCTCCGCGCAGTTCTTCCCGCCCGAACAACCGGCCGCCTCGGCCGCCGGCCCCAATCTGGCCCAGCGCGGCATCCCGGCCGAGGCCACCGCCGAGAACGGCGTGCTGGCGCGCGAGCGGGCGCTCGCCTCCGGCCGGCGCCTCGCTTGGGAGCGGCTGGCGTCCGAAGCGGGCGCGTCGCCCGGCGCCCTGTCGGACAGCCGGATCGAGGCCATGGTCTCCTCCATCGTCATCGAGCAGGAGCGCGTGACGCCCACCCGCTACAGCGGGCGCATCACCGTGAACTTCGACCCGAACCGCGTCCGCGCCGCCCTCGGCAGCCGCGGCGGCGCCACCGCGCGGACCGAACCGGTCCCGGCGGAGCGCGAGCCGACCTCCCAGTCTGCGGCGTCGTCCCCGGGCCCCGCCGCCTCCAACTGGGTGGAAGCGGTGGCCACCTACCGTTCGCTCAACGAGTGGATCGAGCTGCGGCGGCGCTTGGCCGGTGCCGGACCGGTCGCGTCCGTGGACGTCATGGGCATCGCCGTGGACGCGGCGCGGGTGCGGATCGGCCTGCGCGCGCCGGCCCAGGCGGCCGCCGGGGACTTGGCCGCGCTCGGCATCGCCATGGTGCCGGTGCGCGGGGCGGCGCCGGGCGAAACCTGGCGGGTGGGCCTTGCCGGAGGGGGGTGACGCCGGCTGGCCTCCGAACGGCAGGGTCGGGAACGGGACGGTGGGGAATTCCGATCGCCGCGACCCGGCGGCGGCGGGGGCCGTGCGCGACACGCTCGTCACCCTGCCCAACCTCATCACCATGGCCCGGCTCTGCGCCGTGCCGGCCACCGTGTGGCTGATCCTGAACGGCCGGCTCGACCTCGCCTTCTGGATGTTCGTGGGCGCCGGCGTGTCGGACGCGGTGGACGGCTGGCTGGCGCGGGTGCGCGACGCCCGCTCCGCCCTCGGCGCCATCCTCGACCCGGTGGCGGACAAGCTGCTGCTGGTGTGCGTCTACGTCACCCTGGCCGCCATCGGCGTGCTGCCGGACTGGCTGGCGATCCTGGTGGTGTTCCGCGACCTGGTGATCGTGGGCGGCGTGCTGGTGCTGTGGGTGCTGGGGCAGCCGCCGGCGATCCGGCCGATGATGCTGTCCAAACTCAACACCGCGTTGCAGATCGCGCTCGCCGCCGTCGCGCTGCTGCTCGCGGGCTTCGATCTGCGCGCGGACGGGCTGGTGTCGGCGATGGTCTGGACCGTGGCCGGCACCACCCTGGCCTCCGGCGCCATTTACGTCGCCGCGGCCCTGCGCAACCAGCGCGGCGGCCAGCGCGGCGGCGGGGAGGGCGCTTGAAGAAGCCGCCGGCGGCGCCCGAGCCGTTCCGGCCGCCCGCGGCG
>CADCTL010000238.1 GCA_902805625.1 uncultured Acetobacteraceae bacterium | reverse complement strand
GGCTGGCGGAGCACCACAACAGCGAGTCCCACGCCGGCTCGGCGCCGGAGATGCTGGTGGCCGCCATCGCCGCCACCACGCGGCGCATCCGGGTGGGCACGGCGGGGGTGATGCTGCCGCACTACGCTTCCTTGAAGGTGGCGGAGCAGTTCCGGGTGGCGGAGGCGGTCGCGCCGGGGCGGATCGACCTCGGGCTCGGGCGGGCGCCGGGCAGCGACGGGCGGACCGCCTTCGCCCTCAACCCGAACGCCAGGGAGGCGGCCGACCGCTTCCCGGCGCAGGTGCAGGAGGTGCTGGGCTGGCTCGGCGACGGCTTGCCGGAGGCGCACCCGTTCCGGAGCGTCACGGCTTCGCCCGTCGTGCCGACGCGGCCGGAGGTTTGGATACTCGGCTCGTCGGATTACGGCGCGCAGGTGGCCGCGCATTTCGGCCTGCCCTACTGCTTCGCGCATTTCATCAGCGACCGCGGCAGCGAGGACGCGGTGGCGCTGTACCGGGAGGCGTTCCGGGCGCACCCAGGCGTGCCGGGGCGGCTGGAAGCGCCGCGGGCGGCGCTCGGGGTGTTCGCGGTCACCGCCGACACGGAGGCGGAGGCTTGGCGGCTCTACAAGTCGCGCGAGCTGTGGCGGCTGTTCCGCGACACCGGGCGCTACCCGCCCCTGCCCTCCGTGGCGGAGGCGGAGGCCTACGCCTACTCGGACGCGGAGCGGGCGCACCTCGACCGGTTGCGGGCGCGGGCGATCGTGGGCGCGCCGGAGCAGGTGCGGGCGAAGCTGGAAGCGCTGGCGGAGCGGCACGGCGCGGCGGAGGTGGCGGTGCTCACGCCCTGCCACGACCCCGCGGCGCGGCGGCGGAGCTACCGGTTGCTGGCGGAGGCGTTCGGGCTGGCCGATGGCGGCGGGCGGTTGGCGGCGGCTTAGTTCCGCCCCGGCGGATCGTCGGCGCCTTACTTTCGGGCTGCCTTACCACCTTACTACCTTTCGATCTTACTCTCCCACCGGGCTGTGTCGGGGCGGTCGAAACCGCAGCGCGGCGCCTCGGGACCGAAAGGCGCGATCGTGGGGTCGAGCCTGCGACGTTCGATGGAAAGCTTCCGAACGGCTTGCTGCACGGTCGGGCAATCTGGCTTGTCACCGGCGTGATGGAGGGCTGGAACACGCCCGCCAGGCGGCTCGTGGCGAGCGCGCCACCCACTCTTGCGATCGGCGGCACTGATCGCGTCATGCGGTGGGCTGGCGGTGAGCAGTCCCCGACCAGCTTGACCGGCTGATCTTGCCACACCGCAACCACCTTGTCACGGAGCTTGCGCGGCCGAGCGTGTTGGGGTGTCCGACCGCCCCGGTCGGCGCGCGTCAGCGCAGCGGCGGCGCCCACATGAGGCCGCCTTGGGAGGCGAGCCGGTTCGCGCCGCGCTCCAGGCCGAGCGGGGCGAGGTTGCGCTCCCAGATCTCCGCGTAGTTCCCCACCTGCTTCACGGCGTTCGACGCCCAGGCGTTGTCCACGCCCAGCGCGCGTCCCAGGTCGCCTTGCGCGCCGAGCAGGCGTTGCAAGCCCGGGTCGTTGGAGCGGCGCTTCTCGTCGGCGTTGGCGCTCGTTACGCCCGCCTGCTCGGCGGCCAGGAGGGCGGCGCCGGTCCAGCGCACCAGGTCAAACCAGCGGTCGTCGCCCTTCCGCACCATGGCGCCCACCGGCTCGCTGCTGATCCGCTCCGGGAGCAGCGCCAGGCTCGCGTTCGGCTGGCTCGCGCGGAAGGCGGCGATGTAGGAGGCGTCGTTGGCCCAGGCATCGCAGCGGTTGGCCAAGAAGGCGGCCTGGGTCTCGGACACGCCGCCGAACAGCACCGGCGTGAAGCGCAGGTTGTTCGCGCGGAACCACTCGGCGACGTCGAGTTCGGTGCTGGTGCCTTGCAGGAGGCAGATGGTGGCGCCGTCCAGTTGGCGCGCGGAGGACACGCCGGCGTCGGACTTCACCACGAAGGCGGTGCCGTCGTGGAAGTTGATCCAGGCCATCAGGAGGCCGAGCGAGGCTTCGCGGGTCAGCGTCCAGCTCGTGTTGCGGACCAGGAGGTCCACCTCGCCCGACTGGAGCGCGGTGAAGCGGGCCTGCGGCGACAGGGGCACGAAGCGCACGAGCTTGGCGTCGCCCAACGCCGCGGCGGCGACCGCGCGGCAGGTGTCGGCGTCCAGGCCGCGCATCTCGCCCTGGCTGTCCGGCAGCGAGAAGCCGGGGGACTCGCCCGACACGCCGCACACCAGGAGGCGGCGTTCGCGCACGGCGTCGAGGGTGGGGGAGCCGGTGGCGGCGCGCTGCTGGGTTTGCGGCTGCGCCTGGGCGCCGCCGGTGAGGAAGGCGCCGACGAGGACCGCGGCGGCGGCGAGACGATGGGACAAGCGCCTGTGGGCCATGGGGTCGCTCCGTTGCACGGGGCGGCAACGCGGGAGCGCCGGCATCGGTGCGGCCCGGAGTCGCGGGCTTTTCCGCCGTGGCGGTTCGGGCCGGGTGGGGCGCGCTCCGGGGGTTGTCGCGGACCCTGGCATGCCGGAGCGCGGCGCGGTGCGAGCCGCGGGCGCCAGGGTGCGCCCGAGTGCGCCTGACGACGCGGCCGTGGGACACCTCGCGCAGGCCGCGACGCCGCGGCGCCTACGCCTCAGCGGCCTTGCCGGGCGAGCGGGGTCTGCGGGCCGCAACGCCCGCGCGCCGGGCTCGCGGCCGGCCCGCGGCAGACTTCAGCGGGACGGCGGCAAGCGGAGCGCGCAGCGCAGGCCTTCGGGCTCGAAGCGCAGACCCGTCGCCATCCCCGCCTGCGCCGCCAGCCCGCGCTGGAGCAACCGCAGGCCGAAACCCCGCCTGGACGGCGCTGCCGCGATGGGCGGTCCGCCCCGTTCCAGCCATTCCACAACGGGCGCTCCGTTCCGCAGGTCGGCGCCGCAGCGGACGGACACGCGCCCGCCTGGGATCGACGCCGCGTCTGTCACGCGCCCCCCCCCGCTCGCGCGAAAGGTCTGCGAGGGCTCGGCGCAGGGGGACGCTCTCCGCCTTGGGTTCAGTGTTCCGGTGCCTCGACACCGGGCGCTTCGCCGTTGCCGGGCGCCCGTTGGCTGGCGCCAGCATCGTGTTGGGCAGACTTGTTGCGGGTCACGGAGCCGTGCCGATTGGCGGGAAGCGGTTAGTATACTCCCGCAGAAAAATCTACCCGAGCGCGATATTCCAGGAAGGTCGAGCTTTTTTTGGGAAGCAGACGCGCGCCGGAGCACCCTCACGTCGCCGCTCCTTTCCTGCCGGGAGTGACGGCGGCGTTGGGACACGGGGGCGGCGTGCAGTCCGGCGATGTCTGCGATGCCGGCGGCACGCGCGTCCGCGAAGTTGCTTCATCGCGTCCTCGACGGGTTCGCGGGGCAATTGGCTGCCGGCCTTCGCATCCCTATCTGCCGGGCCTTCCAGGGACATTCCGCGTTTTGTCAGATCCGACACAGCCTTCCGCCACGCCCGCCTTCCTCCAGCACGACCGGCCGCCGGTGCCCGACATCGTGGTGCCGCGGGGCGTGCAGCCTTTCCACCTGCACGCGAGGCCCGTGCGCGGCCGGCTGGTCCGGCTCGGGCCGCTGGCCGACGCACTGCTGACGCGGCACGACAACCACCCAGCGGTGGCGCGGCTGCTGGGCGAGGCGCTGGCGCTCACCGCCGGGTTGGCGGCGGCGCTGAAGTTTCGCGGCAGCTTCTCCGTGCAAGCGAAGGGCGACGGCCCCGTGACGATGCTGCTGGCCGATTGCACGGAAGCCGGCGCGCTGCGCGGCTACGCCCGGGTGGACGCCGAGCGATTCGGCGCGGCGCTGGAGGCCGCCCCGGAGCCCGGCGCCGGCGCGCTGCTGGGCGGCGGCTACCTGGCCTTTTCCTGCGACCAGGGGCCGGACATGGAACGCTACCAGGGCATCGTGGCCATCGAGGGCGGCGGCTTGGCGGCCATGGCGGACCACTACTTCCGCACCTCGGAGCAGCTCCGCACCCATCTCCACCTCGCCTGCGCGCGCACGCCGCACGGCTGGCGGGCGGCGGCGCTGATCCTGGAGCGGGTGGCGGCCGAGGGCGGCACCGACGGGGAGCTGGACGCCGAGGCCGCGGAGGACGCGTGGCGCACCGCCCTCGCCCTCGCCGGCACCCTGACGGACGCGGAGATGCTGGACGACGGGCTGCCGCCGGCCGAGGTGCTGCGGCGCTTGTTCCACGCCGAGGGGCTGGCGGTGGACCGGCCGCGGGCCCTGGCCTACGGGTGCCGCTGCTCGCGGGCGCGGCTCGCGGGCGTGTTGTCGGGCTTCGGGGACGGCGACCTCGACCACATGGCGCAGGACGACGGGGCCATCACCATGACCTGCGAGTTCTGCAACGTGGATTTCCGCTTCGAGCGCGCGGAGGTGCAAGGCGCCAGCGGCGGCGGGGCGAAGGCGTGAGCCGCGGCTAGGCCGAGGGGGACCGGCTTCCCGCTTCGCGCCGGCGGCGCGGCGCCGCACTTGGCGGAAGGTTGGCCGGCAGGTCCGGCTGGCGTGCGCGCCTCGCCGGGTACGGAACGCCGCGGCGGAAACCGCGTCGCAGGCTTGTGACGCGCGGCGGCGGCGCATGTCGAACATCGGACGCGAGCAAGTGCCGAAGCATGCATTCGGCACCGGCACCCGAAACCGCGCCGGGCTCGGGAGAAACGCCATGAGCACCGAAATGGAGCTGACCGCCTCCGCGGTCAGAGCGCGGGTTGAGTCCGCCGCCAGTGGCGGTTGGTCTTCCGATCACGGTGCGGCGGCCTTCAGCGCCGTGTCCGGGCCAGTGGACTGGGGCGAGTTGAGGGAACGCTTGCTGCCCGACCTGGCGGACGCGATTCGCCGTTTCCTCGGCGAGAAGCACGGGCCGCTGCCAGTCCCGCACCCTCCCCCGTCCGCCGCGGAGCGCTTCGTGTTCAGCGCCGAGAACGGCACCGACGGCCGCGAGTTGTGGGTCAGCGACGGCACCCGAGCGGGCACCTTCCTGGTGAAGGACATCAACCCCGGCCCCGGCGACGCCTTTCCCTTCTCCTTTCCCGGCTCCTTCGGCGCTCTCGGTGATGGCCGCGCGCTGTTCGGCGCCAGCGACGGCGTCGGGGGCGTCGAACTCTGGATCACGGACGGGACCGCCGCCGGCACCCGACTGGTGGAGGACCTGCTTCCGACCGGCACGATCGGCAGCGATCCGCGGTCCTTCGTGCCGCTCGGCGACGGGCGCGCGCTGTTCGCGGCGGACGCTCCGGACTTCGGCCGTTCGCTTTGGGTCAGCGACGGCTCCGCCGAAGGCACGCGGCTGGTGTCGCCGGCCACCAACGGCCGCTTCTTCCTGGAAACCGACATCGGCGTGCTGCGCCCGGGAGTGGCGCTGGTCGAGTCCTTCGACGCCGGCTACCGCGTCCTCCTCACCGACGGCACCGAAGCGGGCACCAGCACCGTGAAGGAGTTCGGCTTCGCCGACGCCCCGCCCTTCGGCTTCTCGCCCGTCGAGGACGGGCGGCTGCTGTTCCGGGCGGAGGAGGCGGGCGCCGGCGCCGGCGCCGAGCTGTGGATCAGCGACGGCACGGAAGCCGGCACCCAGCTGCTGAAGGACATCAACCCCGGCGAGGGCGACAGCTTCCCCAGCGGCTTCCGCGCGTTCGGCGACGGGCTGGTGCTGTTCTCGGCGTTCGGCGGGTTCGACCGGAGCGGGGCCTGGATCACGGACGGCACCGAAACCGGAACCCGGTTCCTCAAGGACGTCTTCCCCAGCCTCAGCAGCCCAGGGAGCTTCGCCGATCTCGGCGACGGACGGGCGCTGTTCATCGGGCGCGAGCGCGACGACGCCCGTGGCAGCGAGATCTGGATCACCGACGGCACGGAGGCCGGCACCCGGCTGGTGAAGGACATCAACCCGGGCCGCGGCGACGGGGCGTTCGACATCGTCCCGCTGGGCGGTGGGCCGGCTCTGGTGCCCGCGTTCGACGGGGCCCTCGGCATCGAGCCCTGGATCACCGACGGCACCGAGGCTGGCACGGTTCTCGTGCGGGACGTGAGGCCGGGCGCCGCGTCCAGCGACGCCTTCGGCTTCGCCCCGTTCGGCGACGGGCGGGCCCTCTTCGCCGCGAACGACGGCGTCCGCGGCCGCGAGGTCTGGATCACAGACGGCACCGAAGCCGGCACGCGCTTGGTGGAGGACATCCGGCCGGGGTCGGAGGGGAGCGCCCCCGGCCAGTTCGTGCTTTTGGAGAACGGCGGGGCGACCGACCTCGACCCGTTCGGCTGACCCTGCCGGGCCGGCGGCCCGGTGGCTTTTCGGGGCGACCGCAACGGCGCTCCCCGTTCGCCGCCCGCGGAACGGGCCGGGCCGGGCCGGCCGCTCCGTCCGCGCTGTTCGCCCGGACGCGGTCTCCCTGCGCGGCCGGTTTCCAGCGCCGCCGGGATTGTTCTAGGGTCCTCGCATGACTCCCCGGGCATCGCGGTTCGGCGGCCTCGCGGCTCGTCGGTCCTTTCTGCTGCTTCCGCCGGCGTTGGCGGGCGCCGCCGCGTCCTGCGCGCGGCCGGAGCCGCCGGCGCCGCCGCTCGCCCCCATGTCCTGGACCCACCTGACGCCGCTGCCGCTGGACGTGGCGGCGCTGGAGGTGGTGCCGACGTCGCCGCCGCCGCCGCCGGGAGACATCGGCCCGCTCCTGTCGCCGCCGCCTGCCGAGGCCGTGCGGGGCATGGCGCGGGACCGGCTTTCCGCGCTCGGCGGCTCGGGGCAGGCGGTGTTCCTGGTGACGGCCGCGAGCTTGGTGCGGGAGCGCGGCGGGGCGCTGCGCTGCACGCTGGGCTGCCGCTTGGAGATCCTTGGTGACGGCGGCGCCGAGGAGGGCCCCGGCTTCATGGAAGCGACGGCGCGGCTCGGCGTTTCCGGCGCGGAAGCGACGCGCCCCCGGGCCGCCGACCTCCTGCTGCGGCGGGCCATGGACGACCTGAACGTGGAGTTCGAGTTCCAGCTCCGGCGCAACCTGCGGCGCTGGCTCGTCGCGGCCGCGCCCGGCGGGGCGGCGGTGGCGCCGCCCGTGGGCCGCGAGGAGTTGCCGTCCGG
>CADCTL010000237.1 GCA_902805625.1 uncultured Acetobacteraceae bacterium | reverse complement strand
AGCACTTCTGGGCGTGGGCGGAGGGCGGCTGCGCCGGGTAGGCGACGAGGAAGCCGCGCTCCTCGGCGAGCGCGTTCATCTTGGTGCCGGCGGCGAAGTCGTCGGGCGACTGGGTGCAGCCGTGCAGCATCACCACCAGCGGCGCGGGCTGGCCTCCGCGCAGCGTGCTCGGGATGTAGAGCTTGTAAGCGCGGCTCCCGGCCTGGTCGGAGAAGGAGTGCGTGTCGAAGCGCGCGCCCGCGGGCAGCGGCGCCGGCGGAGTCCGAGCCTGCACGGGCTGCGCCGAGAGGCCTTCCACGCCGCCCCGGACCTTGTCGAGCAGGCCGCGCAGCGCTTCGGGCATCCGCGGCAGGCCCGACTTGCCGGGGTTGGCCGCGGGCTGCGCACCGCTCGCGCCCGCCGAGGCCGGCCGCGCCGCCGCCGCGTCGGGCTCCACGTCGATGACGCGCGGCCGGCGCCCGGCCGGGGCGGCGGAGCGTTGCGGGGCGGCGGCGGGCGGCGCGGCCGGCTCGCCGCGGAGCAGGCGCTGGATCAGCGCGGTGGCCTCGGGCAGCCGGCCTTCGCGGGTGAGGCGGGCCACTTCGTTGAAGTCGGGCGGCGGGGGCATGGCGTGCATGTGCTCAGAAACCTTTGGCGTTCGGGAAAAAGGAGGGAACAGCGGCGGTCAGCGCGTGCGGTCGGCAAGGGCGGCCTTCACCGCCGGGCTGGCCTGCAAAGCGCCGAGCACGGACACGGACGCGATGGCGGCGCGGGCGAGGTCGGGCGAAACGTCCGCGGCGATGGAAGCGAGGCCGAGCACCCGGATGTCGAGCATCCGCCCGGACGCGCGCACCGCTTCGAGGTCTTCGCGGGTGTAGTGCCGGAGGCCCAGGTCGAGGCTCCTGCGCGCCACGGACTGCTTGGCCGCCTCGGCGTGCCGCTCGATCTGGTTGCGGATGGCGGTGCGGATGAAGTCCGTGCGGTTGGAGTAGAACCCGTCCTGCACCAACAGGTCTATGTGGCCGAGGTCCACGTAACCTAGGTTGATGGTGATCTTCTCGGAGTCGCCGCCCCCCTTGGGGCGCAACTCGTGCAAGCTGCCGACCATCTTTCAGCCATCCTGTAACCATCCAATGGGATGGTAAATGGAGCTAAACGGGTCGGCTTTCAAGGGTAAGGCAGCGATGCCGTGGTTGCGCCCCCTCGGGGCGAGGTGTGCGCCCGCGCACAGTCCCATGCCTTGTAATCCGTCACTCTCGGACCGGTGGCGCTCCTCCGAAGCGCGTCACGCGCCTGGGCGGGCTCCGGCCTGCCCGACAGCCACGACGACCAAGCCGAGACAACCACCGGGAGGCGAGCAGATGCTTTTTCTGAAGCATGGCGGGCACGTGCTGGACGACGCTGCACAAGGCGCTCAGAGCGTCGCCAAGAAGGGGGACGTGCTCCTCGCGGGGCAGGCCCTGCCCAAGGACGAGGTGGACAAGCTGCGGCAGATGGAGACGCCGTTCGACTACCTGCTGCCCCAACTCAAGGCGAAGCCGGAAAGCCGCCTGCCCGAGGCCGATCCGCCGGCGGTGGTCAAGGCGTTGAACAAGCTGGGCGAGGCGATGGTGGACGCCGCCGACGCGGAGCAGACGGACCCGAAGGTGGAGGTGAACTCCACCATCCCGGCCGTCTACACCTACTGGGGCCAGTTCATCGACCACGACCTGACCGCCAACACGGACCGCGCCGCCGTGACCGGCGACGTCACGAACCCGAACCTCAGGCCGGTCCCCCCGGATACGGTCATCAAAGACCTGAAGAACCTGCGCCGGCCCACGCTCGACCTCGACAGCGTGTACGGCGACGGGCCGGCCATCATCGACGAGGACAGCAAGGACGCCGGCTTCTACGTCGGGGCGCGCTTCCGGATCGGCCGGAACAGCGACAATCCCGCCACCCCGACGATCCCGGGGGTCCGTATCCCGCCCGGCAAGGGCGTGAACCGGGACGATCTGGACCGGGACCTGCCCCGCATCGGGCCGCTCCTGAAAAGCGGCGACATCACCGAAGACGTGCTCCCCGAAGGGCTGAAGAACGATCCCAGCAAACAAACACGGGCCTTCATCGGCGATCTCCGCAACGACGAGAACCTGATCATCGCGCAGATCCACCTCGCCTTCCTGCGCTTCCACAACGCGGTGGTGGACAGGATCGAGGCCAACCCGCGCGACTTCGGCCTCTGGCCCGGCAAGGGGCGGCGTTTCCAGGCCTCGGTGTTCCACTGCGCCCGCGACGTGACGCGCCAGATCTACCAGCGCATCAGCCTGCACGACTACCTCCGGACGGTCACCTTCCCCGGCATCCTGGACAAGGTCCTGGCCGTCGGCCCGAAGCACTACCGGCCGCTGCGCGGGCACGAGATCTTCATGCCCTTGGAGTACTCCGTCGCGGCGTTCCGCTTCGGCCACACCATGGTTCGCCGCGCCTACGACCACAACCGCAACTTCGGGAAGGAAGCGAACGTCACCGACGAGGCCTCGTTCGACCTGTTGTTCCTCTTCACGGGCAACGGTTTCCAGAGGGGCCGGGGCACCCCGCCGACGATCACCCGCAATCCGTTCCTGGGGCAGCCGACGCTGCCCTTCAACTGGATCATCGAGTGGCACCGCTTCACGGACAAGGCTTCCACCGACGACACGCACTTCGCGCGGAAGATCGACACGCGGCTCGTGCCGCCGCTGACCGATCCGGGCATGGTCAACGAAGGCAACGAGCCGGGGCTCGACGCGACGTTGCAGACCCTCCTCAAGCACCTCGCCCGGCGCAACCTGCTGCGCGGGTACCTGCTGAGCATCCCGACAGGCCAGGCCATGGCCGCCGAGATGGGCGTGGCGAAGCTCGAAAAGGAAGAGCTTGAGCGAGGCAACACGCCCGAGGTCAACGCCGCGCTCAACGAGGGCGGATTCCTGGAGAAGACGCCGCTCTGGTACTACGTGCTGAAGGAGGCCGAAGTGCGCGCGAACGGCAACTCGCTGGGCGAGCTGGGGAGCCGCATCGTGTGCGAGACCATCGTCGGCCTGCTCCAGAACGACCGGAACTCCATCCTCAACGACCGCGGAAGGGCTCCGGTGAACGCCGTGCGCCTGCCCAATGGCGACCCGGTCGTGACCATCCGCGACTTCCTGGAGTTCGCCGGCGTGGCGAACTGACCGGTCCGGGGCGGCCGCGCGGCTTCCACCGCCGCGCGCCGCGCCGGGCGCTCCTCCGCCGCGGAAGGACCGACTCAGCCCTGCCGCTGCTGCGGCGGCGGCGCGCTCCGGTCCGGGTTCTCCGCCCCGGCCAGGGCCAGGGCCGCGTTCACCAAAGCCACATGGCTGAACGCCTGCGGGAAATTCCCAACCTGGCGCCCCGCGCGCTCGTCGTACTCCTCGGCGAGCAGCCCGACGTCGTTGGACAAGGCGAGCAGCCGCTCGAACAGGGCGCGGGCCTCCGCCCCGCGGCCGTCCAGCAGCATGGCCTCCACCAGCCAGAAGGAGCAGGCCAGGAAGGCGCCCTCGTCCTGCCGCTCCAGGCCGTCGTCCGTCGCCGCCGGGTCGTAGCGCTGGACTAGGCCGCCGCTCACCAAGCCGCGCTCGATCGCCGCCACCGTGCCGCGCACGCGCGGGTCGTCCGCCGGCAGGAAGCCCACCAGCGGAATTTGCAGCAGGCTCGCGTCGAGCGAGCGCGAGCCGTAGGACTGCGTGAAGGCGCCGAGTTCGGGGTCGAAGCCCCGCTCGCACACCTCCGCGTGGACCTCGTCGCGCACGCGACGCCAGCGCTCCACCGGCGCGTCGAGGGAGAGCGCCTCGACGGCACGGACCACGCGGTCGAAGGCGACCCAGACCATGACCTTGGAGTGAGTGAAGTGCCGCGGCGGGCCGCGCACCTCCCAGATGCCGTGGTCCGGTTGGCGCCACGCCCCTTCCAGGTGCCCCATGATCGCCCGCGCGAGCGCCCAGCCGGTGGCGGACCGCCCGAGGCCGCGCTGGAGCGCCTGGAAGAGGGAATCGATCACCTCGCCCAGCACGTCGAGCTGGAGCTGCCCGGCGGCGCCGTTGCCGATCCGCACGGGGCGCGAGCCGGCGTAGCCGGGCAGCCAGGGCAGCTCGGTCTCCGTCAGGAGGCGCTCGCCGGCCACGCCGTACATGATCTGCACCTGGTCCGGGCTGCCGGCGACCGCGCGGACCAGCCAGTCGCGCCAAGCGGCCGCTTCTTCCAAGAAGCCGGCGCCGGTGAGGGCGGTGAGCAGCAAGGCGCTGTCGCGCAGCCAGCAGAAGCGGTAGTCCCAATTGCGCGAACCGCCCAGAACCTCCGGCAGCGAAGTGGTGGGCGCCGCGACGATGCCGCCCGTCGGCCGGTAAGTGAGCGCCTTCAGGGTCAGGAGCGAGCGCCGCACGGCCGCCGACCAATGCCCGCATTGGGAGCAGGCGCTGATCCAGTCCGTCCAGAACGCCTCCGTTTCGCCGAGCTGCCGGCGCGGGTCGGCTGGCTCCGGCGGCGGGAGGTGCGAGGGCGAGTGGGTGAGGACGAACACCGCTTCCTCGCCCTCGCCGACCTCGAATTCGGCCACGGTGTGGAGGTTCTCGCCGCGGGTGGGCACGTCGGTCCGCAGCACCACTTGGTGCGGCCCGGCGACGGCGCGGAGGTCGGCGTCGTCGTTGCGCGTCACCCAGGGCACGGTGCGGCCGTAGTCGAAGCGCAGCACCAGCTCCATCCGCATGGGAACGCGCCCGCGCAGGCCGCGGACGATCCGCACCAGATCGGAGCGGCCGTCGCGCGGCGGCATGAAGTCGATCAGCGCGACGGCGCCGCCCTCCGCCGTTTCCATGACCGTTTCCAGCACCAGCGTGTCGCCGCGGTACTGCCGATGCGTGCGCTCCGGCACGACGTCGCGCGGGGCGATGCGCCAGCGGCCGTGCTCGGGCGCACCCAGCAGGGCGGCGAAGCAGGCCGGGCTGTCGAAGCGCGGCCAGCAGAGCCAGTCCACCGAGCCGTCGCGCGACACGAGCGCCGCCGTCTCGCAGTCGCCGATGAGCGCGTAGTCCTCGATCGGTGTCGTCGCCCGTTCAGCCATCGGCCTCGGAGTCCATGCTGCCCCCCATAGCGGAGTCTTCGCCTCACAAGTGAGAACGGAGTATGATCGCGTCCGTCAACGCCCGAGCCGCGCCTTTTGTCCGGAAAGCCGGCGCGCGGCGGGCAAGAATGTAAGATGGTAAGCCAGTAAGGCAGTAAGGAACAAAGCAGCGGCTACCCCGCGCCACGGCCCGCCAGGACGCGGTCCACCATCTGCGGCGCCAAGCCCAGGTAGTTGGCCGGGTCGCAGCGCCGCTCCACGCCTTCGCGCCCGCCGAGCGCCTCCACCACCTCCGGCACCTCCGCCAGCGCTTCCGCGAGGCTGCGGCCCGAGGCGATGGCGGCGCGGCAAGCGTCGTACACCACGTCGTGCGCGTGCCCGCGGCCGAGCTTGGGCGCCGCGGCCATCATCACCGCCTCCGCCACGATGAGGCCGCCCGTGAGGCCGAGGTTGGCGCGCATCCGGTCCGCGTCCACCACCAGCCCGCCGAGCATGAACTTCGCGTGGTGCAGGCAGGCGGCGGACAGGATGAAGCTCTCCGGCACCGCCATCCATTCCAGGTGCCAGGGGCCGGTGGCGCGCTCGAAGTCCTGCACCATCGCGTCGAGCATCAACCCGGCTTGCTGCCGCACCGCCTTGGCGGTGGCGAGCATCAGCTCCGACGAGATCGGGTTGCGCTTCTGCGGCATGGTGGAGGACCCGCCGCGGCCCTTCACGAACGGCTCCTGCGCCTCGCCGCCGAACTCGGTCGACATCATCAGCATCACGTCCGTGGCGACCTTGGCGAGGGAGCCGGTGACGAGGCCGAGGAAGCCCACCGCCTCGGCGAAGCCGTCGCGCGCCACGTGCCAGGTGATGGGCGGCTGAGCGAGGCCAAGCTCCTCGCAGAACGCCGCCTGCACCTCCAGCCCCTTGTCGCCGAGCGAGGCCAGCGTGCCGGCCGCGCCCGCGAACTGGCCCATCAGCGCGCGCGGGCGGAGCTGCCCCAGCCGCTCCGCGTGGCGGTCCATCATGGAGAGCCAGACCGCGGCCTTGTAGCCGAAGGTGATGGGCAGCGCCTGCTGGAGGTGGGTGCGGCCGGCCATCGGCGTGTCGCGGTACTTGGCGGCGAGCCCGGCGAGGATGCCGCGCAGCGCCTCGATGTCCTCCGCCACCAAGTTGAGCGCGGCGCGGAGCTGCAACACGGTGGCCGTGTCCATGATGTCCTGCGTGGTGGCACCCCAGTGGACGAAGCGCCCCGCCTCGCCGGCGGCGTCGGCGAGCTGGTGGACCAGCGGCAGGATGGGGTAGCCGACGTTCTCCGTTTCCCGCTTCATGCGCTCCATGTCGAAGGAGAGGCCGCGGTCCGCGGCGGCGCTGATCGCCTCCGCCGCTCCGGCCGGGATGACGCCGACCTTGGCCTCGGCGCGGGCGAGCGCGGCCTCGGCTTCGACGTAGCGGCCGAGCAGGGCCTCGTCGGAGAACACGGCGCGCATGGCGGGCGTGCCGAACATGTCGCGGAACAGGTGGCTGTCGAGCGGGGTGCTGGGCATGGCGGGCCTTCGGCTCCTCCGGGCTGGGCGCGGCGGCGGCGCGGCCGGCCAGTGTAGCCGCGTCCGGGCCGCGCCGCCGAGCGGGCGTGTGCGGGGCCGCACAGCGCGTCGGCGCCCCGTCCTTTACCGAAGCGGCGAGCCTCCGGGACGGGGGCGCGGCGCGACCCGGAGGAACGCCCATGTCTCGCATCGAAGTCGCCTTCGCGGGACCGCCCGGCGCCAACGCGCTGATCGCCTTGTCGGCACCCGATGCGTGCTGGACGCGCGACGCGCCGCCGTCGCACGCCCTTCCCGCCGATCCGTCGCCGGCCATGCTCGACGCCATCTACGACGCGGCGCTGGCGCCGGAGCGCTGGCCGGACCTGCTCGCGGCCTTGGCCGCCGGCCTGGGCGGGAACGCCGCGACGCTCCACGCCGGCCCCGCCGCCGGCCCGTTCCGCATCACCGCCGCGTCCGGGCTGGGCGAAGCGGCCCTGCGCGGCTACGGCGACCGCTACGGCG
>CADCTL010000236.1 GCA_902805625.1 uncultured Acetobacteraceae bacterium | reverse complement strand
GCCCGCTGCATAGCCGCACCGGCCGGCTTCGGCCCCGGCAGCTCGATCTCGATGGCCAGGGTGGACATGTCGCCGCCCCGGTCGAGGTTGATGTTCACCTTGCCCGGGTCGATGGCGACGTAGCGCGCCACCACCGCCACCAGCTCCTGCTGGAGCTTGGGCAGGAAGTCTTCGCGCGTGCGGCCGATGCGCTCGTGCGCGAGCACGATCTGCAGGCGCTCCTTAGCCTGCGACGCGGAGGCCGGCGGCAGCGCGCCGGGCTCTTCGGCCTTGCGGGCGCGGAAGAAGTCGAGCCAGCTCATCACGCCGCCCTCCCCCCGAACAGGCGTTTGAACAGGCCGCCGCGGCGCTCCGGCTCCAGGAAGCGGTGCGCGATCTCTTCGCCGAGGAACCGCCCGACCGCGTCCTTGTACGCCCGTCCGGCCGTGCTCTCCTGGTCCATGACCACCGGCGTGCCGGTGTTGGAGGCCTTGAGCACGCTCTCGCTCTCCGGCACGACGCCGAGCAGCGGGATGGCCAGGATTTCGCGCACGTCGTCCAGCTTCAGCATCTCGCCCCGCTCGGCGCGCAGAGGGTCGTACCGGGTGACGAGGAGGTGCTCCTTCACCTTGTCCCGCTTCTCCTCCGCCCGCTTGGACTTGGATTGCAGCACGCCGAGGATGCGGTCCGAGTCGCGCACCGACGACACCTCGGGGTTGGTCACGATCAGCGCCTGGTCGGCGAAGTAGAGCGCCAGCAGCGCGCCCTTCTCGATCCCGGCCGGGCTGTCGCAGAGGATGTAGTCGAAGTCCTCCGACAACTCGTCGATGATCGTTTGCACGCCCTCGCGCGTCAGCGCGTCCTTGTCCCGCGTCTGGCTGGCCGGGAGGATGGACAGCGTGTCCACCCGCTTGTCGCGGATCAGGGCCTGGTTGAGCTTGGCCTCGCCCTGGATGACGTTGACGATGTCGAACACCACGCGCCGCTCGACGCCCATGATGAGGTCGAGGTTGCGGAGCCCCACGTCGAAGTCGATCACCACCGTTTTCTTGCCGCGCTGCGCCAAGCCGGTGGCGAAGGCGGCGCTGGTCGTGGTCTTGCCCACCCCGCCCTTGCCGGATGTGACGACGATCACCTGCGCCATCGCGCTGTTCCCCCTGTGCGAAACCCTGTCCCCGACGCCGCCGCCACGCGGAACGTCCCCCCCTTTAGCCGAGCGCCTCGAAGCGCATCTGCTCGCCCTCCAACCGCACCTGCACGGCGCGGCCCTTCGGCGCTTCCCCCAGGTTCTCGCGCACCGCGTAGAAGCCGGCGATGGCGACCAACTCGGGGTCGAAGGTCAGGGCGAAGATGCGCGCGTCCCCGTCGTCCGCCGCGCCCGCCACCGCCCGGCCGCGCAGCGTGCCGTAGACGTGGATGTTGCCGTCGGCGATGATCTCGGCGCCGGGGTTCACTGTCGCGGTGACGATCAGATCGGACCCCCGCGCGTGTATGCGCTGCCCCGAGCGCACGGGCTCGGATATCAGGAGCGACGAGCGCGCCGGGCCGGCGGCGGGGCCGACCGGCTGCGGCTCGACGGCGGCGGGCGCCGCTTCCGCGGCCGGGGGCGCCGAAGGCGCCATGCCCGGAGCCGCCGCGTCCTCGCCTTCCTTCGTCCCGCCGGCCGGCCGGAGCGGCGGCAAACCGGCCGCCTGGGCCGCTTGGCGCATCCTCGGGCTCCCGCCGGTGGTGCCGATCGGCACGATCTCCAGCGCGTGCAGCCCTTCCACCAGGGCGCGGAAATCCACGTCGTCCGGCTGCGCGTCCAGGTCGCCCAGGCCGATGGCGATGGGCGCGAAGCGCAGGAAACCGGGCGCCTTGCGGAACTGGTCGCCGAGGCTCGGCAGCACCGCGTCGGCGCGGTGGTCGAGCAGGCGCAGGACCAGCAGGTTGAAGTTGCCGGCGCGGAGGCGGAAGGTTTCGGGGCGGGTCTGCGTGTTCAAATCGCTCTCTGCGGGGCAGCCAATGGACGGAACGCGGAACGGGTCGGGCGACCGCCCACCATCGACCGTCTATAGCGGGCGCGGGGCGCGCGGATAAGCCCGAAGCGCAGCGCCGCATGCGGAACGGTTCCCCTCGGCCCGGCCGAGATCGGCGCGTTTGCGCCGGCCACGCCCGCGCGCATAGTGGCGTTGGAGAACGGGAGGACGGGCCTTGCGGCCACCGACACTGGCGCGGAGCGCGCACCGGACCGTGGATGGCCGCGCCTCGTGGTGAGCGGCAGCCGTCCGCGACCCTCCACCCGCGCCGACTACCGCTGGTTCCTGGCCATGGCGACGCGGTGGATGGACAACGACGTTTACGGGCACGTCAACAACGTCACTTACTACAGCTTCTTCGACACGGCCGTGGCGCGCTTCCTCCTGGCGAACGGCGTGCTCGACCTGTCGGCCAGCACCGTGGTCGGCTTGGTGGTGGACACCGCCTGCCGCTACGCCGCCCCCATCGCCTTCCCGGACGAAGTGACCTGCGGCCTGCGGTGCGGGCGGCTGGGCGGCTCCTCCATCCGGTACGAGATCGGCGTGTTCCGCAACGACGAGGACCGCGCCTGCGCCGAAGGCCATTTCGTCCACGTCTACGTCGAGCGCGCCCGTCAGGACCGCGCCGTGCCCCTCCCCGCCGCGCTGCGCGACGCCGCGCAACGGCTTCTGATGCCCGCCGCCGGGCAGCCTTGAAGGGAGCGCCGCCATGCCGGAGCTGAGCCGACTGGCCATCCTCGACGACTACCAGGGTGTGGCCCGCGCCCTCGGCCCGTGGGAGCGACTGCCGGACGGGCTCCGGATCGAGGTGTTCCGCGACACCGTCTCCGACCCGGATGCCCTGGCGGAGCGCCTCCGGCCTTTCGATGCGCTGGTCATCATGCGCGAACGCACGCCCTTCCCGCGCGCGCTGATCGAGCGCCTGCCGAACCTCCGCCTGCTCGTCACGACGGGCATGCGGAACCGCTCGGTGGACGTGGCAGCCTGCGCGGAGGCGGGCGTCACCGTTTGCGGCACGCCCGGCTTCGGCAACCCCACGGTGGACCTCACCTGGGGCCTCATCCTGTCCCTCGCGCGCCGCATCCCGGAGCAGGAGCGCGCGTTGCGCGAGGGGCGCTGGCAGGTGGCGCTCGGCACCGGGCTGGAGGGCAAGACCCTCGGCGTGCTGGGCCTCGGCAACCTCGGCGCCCGCGTGGCGCGGGTAGGCGCCGCCCTCGGCATGCGCTTGGTCGCTTGGAGCCCCAACCTGACCGACGAACGCGCGGCCGAGGTCGGCGCCACCAAGGTGGACAAGGCCGCGCTGATGGCGGAGGCGGACGTGCTCACCTTGCACATCGTGTTGTCGGACCGTTCCCGCGGGATCGTCGGCGCGGAGGACATCGCGCGCATGAAGCCCGGCGCGGTCATCGTGAACACCAGCCGCGGGCCGTTGATCGACCAGCCGGCGCTGGTCGCGGCGCTCAAGGAAGGGCGCATCGCCGGCGCGGGCCTCGACGTGTACGACCAGGAGCCGCTGCCGCCGGAGCACCCCATCCTTTCGGCGCCGAACACCGTGCTGACGCCGCACCTCGGCTACGTCACGGAGGAGAACTACCGCGTCTACTTCCAGGGCGCGGTGGAGGCGATGGAGGGCTATCTGAAGGGCAACCCCGTGCGCGTGCTCCGCGCGGATTAGGAGGAACCGGCCATGGCCCGCCGCTTGATCGACATCTCCGCGCCGCTCAAGGCCGGCATCCGCAGCGACCCGCCGGACATGCTGCCGGAGATCGAGTACCTCGACCACCACCAGACCGCGCCGCGCATGGCCGGCTACATGAACATGCCGGTGAGCGTCCTGCCGGAGGGCGAGTACGCGGCGGTGGAGCGCGTCCGCATCTCCACCCACAACGGCACGCACCTCGACGCGCCGTACCACTTCTTCTCCCGCATGAACGAGCGCACGGTGCCGGGCGGCGAGCCGTCGTGGCGCATCGACCAGGTGCCGCTCGAATGGTGCTTCCAGCCCGCGGTCAAGCTCGACTTCCGGCACCTGCCCGACGGCCACGTGGTGCAGCCGGACGAGGTGGAGGCCGAGCTGCGCCGCATAGGCCACGAGATCAAGCCGCTGGAGATCGTGGTGGTGAACACCCGGGCCGGGAGCCGCTACGGCGAGGACGACTACATCGACAGCGGCTGCGGCATGGGCAAGGCCGCGACGCTTTGGCTGCTGGAGCGCGGCGTGCGGCTGGTGGGCACGGACGGCTGGTCCTGGGACGCGCCCTTCAGCGCCACGAGGAAGCGCCTCGCCGAAGGCGGCTCGCCCGACCTCATCTGGGAAGGCCACCGCGCGGGGCGCGAGATCGGCTACTCGCACCTGGAGAAGCTGAGCAACCTGGAAGCGCTGCCGCCCGACGGCTTCCAGGTGGTGTGCTTCCCGGTGAAGGTCCACCGCGGCTCGGCCGGCTGGACCCGCGCGGTGGCGATACTCGACGACTGACCCTCAATACGCTTCCTGCAACAGCGCCCGCACCGCGCGGAGGTCGAGCGGGCGCGGGTTGGTCGGAATCCACCTGTCGTGCATGGCGGCCTCCGCGACCGCGTCGAGTTGCGCCTCCTCCACGCCGCAGTCACGCAGACGCCCCGGCAGGCCGAGTTCCGCGACCAACGCCGCGACCAGCTCAGCCGCGGGCGTCCCGGCCGCGCCCATCGCCTCGCTCACCAGCGCCTGCCGTTCGGCGTTGACCGGAAGGTTGTAGCGCAGCACGGGCGGCAGCATCGTGCAGGAGGTGTAGCCGTGCGGCACGCCGGCGGTGCCACCGAGCGCGTGGCCGATGCCGTGGCTCCCGCCCTTCTCCACGCCGGATTGCGATCCCACCATGGACATCCAGGCGCCGAGCAGGCAGTCGAGCCGCGCCGCCTCGTCGCCCGGCCGCGCCTTCGCCCCGCGCAACCCCCGCGTCAGCAGGCGCAGCGCCTGCATGGAGGCGCCCTCCGCGAACACGTTGCCGCTGGTGGAGCAGATGTCCTCCACCGCGTGGTCCACGGCGCGGATGCCGGTGGACAGGAACAGCCACTCCGGCGTCCGCATCGTCACCGCCGGGTCGAGCACCACCGCGGTCGCCATCATGCGGGGGTGCGCGAAGCTCTGCTTCATGCCGCGCGCCGTGTCGGTGGAGCCCGCGGTGGCAGAGAAGTCGCCGGCCGAGAGCGTGGTCGGCACGCACACCTGAGGCGGCGCGGGCGCCTTCTTGTCTGGGACGAAGCGGCGCCCGCCCCCGAACACGCTCATCAGCGGGTCGAGCTGCGCCTCCTCCGCGACGCCGTTGGCGAGGCACATCCTCACCATCTTGCCGGCATCCGTCACCGACCCGCCGCCGAGCGTCACCACCAAGTCGGCCCCCGCCCCGCGCGCCGCCCGCGTCGCCGCGACCACGTCGCCCCGCGGCGTGTGCGAGGCCATGCGGTCCCACCGCCCCGCGAGCGCGGCGCCGGAGCGGGACAGCCGCCGCTCCAGCCGCTCCGCCCAGTCGGTTTCGCGCGAGATGGTGCCGCCCAGCATGAGGAACACGCGCTTCGCTCCGGCGCGCTCGGCTTCGGCCGCGACGGCCTCATCGAACGCCGCGCCCATGTGGACCCGCTCCATGGCGGGGTAGCTGAACGTGCCGGCCATCGTGCCGCGCTCCTCCCGGGTGTTTCGCGGAGGCCAGCACGGCCGGGGGCTGGAGGCCAGCCCCGCCCGGGGGCATCCTGGCCGCGCGCCCCCTCCTCGCCAGGAAAGCCCACCGCCATGGCCGCCGCGATCGACACCGAACGCTTCCTCCGCGACCTCGACGAGCTGCGCGAGATCGGCCGCTACCGCACCGGCGTCCACCGCCCCACCTACTCGCCGGAGGACATGGAGAGCCGCCGCTGGCTGATGGCGCGCATGGAGGAGTGCGGGCTGGCGCCCACGATGGACGGCATCGGCAACGTGCTCGGCCGGCACCGCGGGTCCGGGCCGCACCTGTTTGTGGGCAGCCACATCGAAACGCAGAACCAAGCGGGTTGGCTGGACGGGGCGCTCGGCGTGACCGCCGGGCTGGCGTTGGCGCGCGCCGGCCTGCCGGTGGACGTCGCCGCCTTCGCCGACGAGGAAGGCCACTTCGAGGGCGGGTTCCTCGGCAGCCGCTCCATCATCGGCGCGCTGCCGGAGGAGGAGATCGACCGCAGCCGCAGCCGCAACGACGGCACGCCGCTGCGCGACGCCCTGGCCGCCGCCGGCCTCGCCGGGCTGCCGCGCATGACGCTCGACCGCGACCGCTACCGCGGCTTCCTGGAAATGCACATCGAGCAGGGCACGCAGCTCGAAAGCGCCGAGGAGCGCGTCGGCGTCGTCACGGGCATCGTGGCGATCTGGCAGTGGCGCATCACCATCGAAGGCCAGCAGGACCACGCCGGCGGCACCACCATGGCCGAGCGCCGCGACGCAGGCCTCGCCGCCGTGCGGCTGCTCGCGGCGATAGACCGGGAGTTCCCGCGCGTGTGCGGCGAGCGCACCACCTGGACCACGGGCCGCATCGCGCTGGAGCCGGGCGCGCCCTCCATCATCCCCGGCCGCGCCGACGTGCTGTTCCAGTTCCGCGACGTGGAGGTGCCAGTGCTGGAGCGGCTGGAGGCGACCCTTCGCGCTCTGGTGCAGGAAAGCAACCGGCGCGAGCGCTGCACCGCGACCCTGGTCCAGATGTCGCGCGCGATCCCAGCCCTCTGCGACCCGGCTTTCATGGAGGCCCTTGCGGTGGCGGCGGAGAAGCGGGCGCCCGGCCAGTGGCGGCGGATGCCTTCCGGCGCCGGGCACGACGCGCAATGGATCGGCCGCGTCATGCCGGCGGCGATGCTCTTCGTGCCGTCCATCGGCGGCATCAGCCATCATTGGGCCGAGGACACGAAGCGCGAGGACCTGGCGTTGGGCTGCGAGGTGCTGGCCGACGCCGCGGCGCGCATCCTGTCGCGGTAGGCGCCTTGCGCGCTACGCCGGGGTCGGCGCCGATCAGCTCGGAACGGCCACGCCCTCGCGCGCCTCGGCCAAGCAGCAGGAAACCTTGCGCTCCAGCTCGCTTTCGCGGAACGGTTTCTGCACGATGCGGTCTTCGCCGGTCCCGGCCAGCGCCGAAAGGTCCGCGTAGCCGGTGATGAACAGCACCGGCAGGCCCGGCCGCGCC
>CADCTL010000235.1 GCA_902805625.1 uncultured Acetobacteraceae bacterium | reverse complement strand
CCACGGCGTCATTGTGCAGCCGGCCTGATCTCTTATACCGCCGAGCCTATGAAGCGACCTTCGTGATCCAGGGGTACGCGCATAGGGAGCGCAGGCGTTCCGGCGTGAGGGCGTTCCACGCCTCGCAGCATGCGGCGACGATGGCGTCGTAGCCGTCGAGCAGGCGGTGGGAGAGGAAGCGTTCGCGCAGGAACAGCCAGACGCGCTCGACCGGGTTGAGCTCCGGCGCGTAGGGCGGCAGCGGGACGAGGGTGACGTTGGGCGGCACGACGAGGCGGCGCGAGCCGTGCCAGCCGGCCTGGTCGAGGACCAGAACCGCGTGGGCGCCCTCCGCCAGCCCGGCGGCGAAGCGGTCGAGAAAGGCTTGCATCGCCACGACGGAGACCTCGGGCAGCACCAGCGCGAAGCCGTCGCCGGTGGCGGGGCGGACGGCGCCGAACAGGTGGGCCCACTCGTAGCCGAGTTGGCGAAGGCCGCGCGGCCGCTCGCCGCGTGCCCACCAGCGGAAGCCGACGCGTCCCTTCTGGCCCACCCGGGCCTCGTCCATGAACCAGAGTTCGATCCGCCTGTCCGGGTTGGCCTCGGCCGCCGCCTTCACCGCGGCGCGCAGCCCCTTTTTGCGAACGCCGCCTTGGCGCGCTCGTCGGCGAGCGGGTGCAGGGGGCGGGTCTTCTGCCGCGACAAGTCGCGGCGGCGGACGATCCGCGACAGGCTGGCCGGGTGCAGGCGCTTGCCGAACCGCCCCTCGAGCCAGCGGCACAGCGCCGGCAGCGTCCAGGCCGCGCACCCGTCCCGCGCCCGGTCGGGGCCGCGGAACACCGCCGCGAGCAGCGCCGCCTGCTCGGCGTCGGTCAGCGCCGATGGGCGTCCCGGCTTCGGGCGGTCCCGCAGCCCGTCGAGGCCTTCGGCGTTGAAGCGGACCACCGCGTCGCGCAGCGCCTACCGCTCCATGCCCGCCAGCCGTGCGGCTTCGGCGCGGCTCGCCCCCTCCATGGCGCGGGCGACCGCCAGCATCCGCGTCGCCGTCCGCGGGCTCCGCTCCCGCCGCGCCAGCGCCCGCAGCCGGGCGGGGCTCGCCAAGTCGGTCCGGATCCCAAGTGCCGCCCCCATCGGTCCCTCCACCGCCACCGGCGATCAGGGAATCACAGCGGTGGCGGCGCCGGCTTCACGAGAGAGTCAGTCTCTCCGCTCGCCGGTGTTACAGGACGGTAATGTTCCGTGACACCTCGCCTCTTCGCCACTGCCGGCATCGTTCTCCTCGGTTTCGGCGCTTGCGCGGACAGCGGCACCAGCGTCCCGTCGCGCACCACCAACCCGACACCGGCCCAGCAGACCCGTGACCGCCTCGATCCCGCGCGCGGGCCGGCGGAGGCGCAGGGACGTGCCATTGACCGGGCGCGGAATCCGGAGCGGCCCTGACCGTCGGAGGGCGCGCTACTCGGCCCTGATGCCGGCGGCCCGGATCACGTCGCCCCAGGCGGCGCGGTCGCGGGCGATGCGGGCGGCGAAGGCATCGGGTCCTTCCGGCAGCGGGCGCAGGCCGTTCTCCATGAGGCGCCGCGCCGCGGCGGGTTCCGCCAAGCCTTCCAGGATGGCGGCGGACCACGCGGCGATCGCTCCGGCCGGCAAGCCGCGCGGGCCGCAGATGCCGAGCCAACTCGTCACCTCGAAGCCGGGCAGCGTGTCGCCGAGTTTGGGCGCGTCCGGGAAAAGCGGATGCCCCTCCCCGTCGCCGAGCGCCAGCAGCCGCAATTCGCCGCCTTTCACCTGGCGGGCCACGTCGCCGAGGTTGGTGATCATCACGTCCGCCCGGAGCGCGATCAGGTCCACGGCCGCGAGCGAGGCGCCGCGGTAGGCGACGTGCAGGAGTTCGATGCCGGCGGCGCGGCGCAGCCGCTCACCGGCGAGGTGCTGAGCGCTGCCGGTGCCGACGCTGGCGAAGGAAAGGGCGCCCGGCCGGGCTCGCGCCGCTTCGATGAACTCGGCCGCGCTCCGCCAAGGCGCCCCCGTCCCCACCACCATGCCGTAGGTGGACAGCGCCACGTTGGCGACGGGCGCCAGTTCCGCCCGCACGTCAATCGGGAGCCGGCTGCCGGGCAGTTCCGGCAGGATGGTCATGTTGCCGGTGGGGCACATGAGCATCGTGAGGCCGTCCGGCGCCGCGCGGGCCGCGGCCTCGGCGGCGATCATGCCGTTGGCGCCGGCGCGGTTCTCCACCAGCACGGGCTGGCCGAGCCGGGGCGCCGCCACCTCCGCGACCAAGCGGGCGATCAGGTCGCCGGTGCCGCCGGCGGCAAAGCCCACCAGGATGCGGGCCGGGCGGTCGGGCGCCCACGCGGCCGGGCGTTGCTGCGCCGGGGCCGGCGTGGCGACCGCCACCGCCCAGACGGCACCGAGCAACAGCGGCAACGCCCGGCGGAAGCGGCGACTCGGCATTCGGTGTTCCTCCCTGCCGGGCAGTCTGGATGTGAGGGGCGGCGCCCCTCAAGCCCTTGTAAGGCTCGGGAGTCCCGCTTCACGGGGGTGCGTTTGGCGCCGGCTCGGCCCTCGCCTAACTTAGGACCGGAGCCGGCACGTACTGGCGACAGGGAGTCGAACAATGAACCGCCGATCCGTCCTTCTGGGAGCCGCCGCCGTCGGCGCGGCCAGCGCCGCGCGTCCCGCCGGCGCGCAAGCCGCCTACCCGAACCGCCCGATCCGCCTCCTGATCCCCTGGCCGCCGGGCCAGGCGACGGACTTGATGGGGCGCGTGGTGTCGCAGCGCGTGTCCGAGCAGATCGGCCAGCCGGTGGTGCCGGAGAACCGCGCCGGTGCCGGCGGCATGATCGGCACGGACGCCGCCGCCAAGGCCGCGCCGGACGGCTACACCGTGCTGATGGGCTCCACCGGGCCGATCACCACCTCGCCCCTGGTGCAGCGCACCCCCTACGACCCCGAGCGCGACTTCGTGCCGGTCGCGATGTTCGGCCTGTCGTCCTACGTGCTGACGGTGACGAACAACTTCCCGGCGCAGAACATCGACGAGTTCGTGGCCCGCCTGCGCGCCCAGCCGGGGAAGTTCACCTACGCCTCCTCCGGCAACGGCGCCGCGGCGCACCTGATCACCCTCATGATCCTGAGCCGGCTCAAGGTCGATACGGTCCATGTGCCCTTCCAGGGCAGCGGCCCGGCGCTCAGTGCCGTGGTGGGCGGCCAAGTGGACTTCGCCGTGGACACCCTCGCCGCGACGGGGCCGCTGGTGCGGCAGGGCGCGCTGCGCGGCCTCGGCATCTCGCTGAAGGACGGCAGCGTGCTGGCGCCGGAGATCCCGCCGGTGGCCAAGCATCCCGACCTCGCCGGCTTCGACGTCGGCGCCTGGGGCGGCTACCTGGTGCCGAAGGGCACGCCGCAGCCGATCGTCGATCGGCTGGCGGAGGAGTGCGGCAAGGCCACGGCGACCCAGGAGGTGAAGGACCGCTTGGCGAGCGTCGGCGTCGAGCCGCAGCCGAAAGACAGCGCCGGCTTCGCCGCCCACCTGAAGCAGCAGCGGGAGGCGTTCCGCGAGGTGATCCAGGCCAACAACATCAAGCTCGACTGAACGGCGGGCGGCCTCCGTTCTAGGCCACCCCCCTCAGGCCAAGCCCTTCGACGCCTTCTCGAAGGTGCCCTTGCTCAGGTTCGGCGCCGCGAGGACTCGCTCCAGCTCCCTCCGCATCTTCGCGGCGAGCGGCGGCGCGTGGCGGCGCCACATGCCTAGCGGCGACGCCATCCGCGCCGCCGTGGAGGCATTGACCGGGTCCAGCGCGATCACCGCGTCGGCCAGCAAGCGGTAGCCCTCGCCCGAAGGATCGTGGAAGCGGACCGGGTTCCCGCTGGCGAAGGCGGCGATGAGGGACCGGGCGCGGTTCGGGTTGCGGAGGCTGAAGTCCGGGTGCTTCTGCAAGGCCCGGACCTTGGCGGCGGTGCCGGCGCGGGGCGACATGGCCTGGATGGAGAACCACTTGTCCACCACCAGGTCGTCGCCGCGCCAGCGCGCGTGGAAGGCGGCCAGGGCCGCTTCGCCCCGCTCCTCCGACTCGGTGAGGAGGGACAGGGCCGCCAGCACGTCCGTCATGTTGGCGGCGGCGTCGAACTGGGCCTGGGCGCGGCGCATCCCGTCCTCTCCGGCGGCCGCCAGATAGGCGAGGCAGGCGTTGCGGAGGGCGCGGCGGCCGATGGAGGCGCCGTCCGGGCTGTAGGGGCCGGAGTCGGCCAGCTTGTCGTGGGTGGCGCGCAGCGCGTCGCCGCACGCCTCGCCGATGCGGCGGCGGAGGTGCTGGCGGACCGCGTGGACCGCTTCCGGGTCCGCTGTTTCCATCTGGTCCGCGAGGAAGTTCTCGCTGGGCAGGAGCAGGGCTTCGGCGGCGAAGGCCGGGTCGGAGGCGGCGCCGGCCAGGTTGGCGCGGACGGCCTCGGCCAAAGCTGGATCGAAGCCGAGCGGCTCGCCGCGGCGGTGGGCGGCCGCCATGTCGAGCATGACCGCGGCGGCGTATTGCTGGCCCGAATCCCAGCGGGTGAACGGGTCGGTGTCGCGCGCGGCCAGGGTGCGGAGCTGCTCGCGCGACAGGCCGCGGAGCTTCACCGGCGCGGAGAAGCCGCGCAGCAGGGAGGGCACGGGCGGGGATTTCACGTCCTCGAATACGAAGCGCGCTTCGGCGTCCTCCAGCAGGAGGGTGCGGGTGCCCGGCCGCGCGGCGTTCTCGCCTTCCAGGCGGGTCGGCTGTTCCCGGCCATCCGTGTCGAGGAGGCCCATGGCGACCGGGATGGGCAGCGGGCGCTTGTCCGGTTGGCCGGGGGTGGGCGGCGTGCGTTGGCTCAGCGTGAGCGTGTAGCGGCGGCCGGCCGGGTCGTACTCGCCTTCCGCCGTGAGTTCCGGGGTGCCGGCCTGCTCGTACCACTTGGCGAAGGCCGAGAGGTCTACGCCCGAGGCGTCCTGCATCGCGGCGCGGAAGTCCTCGATGGTGGCGGCGCTGTTGTCGTGGCGCTCGACGTAGAGGTCCATGCCGCGCCGGAAGGCCTCGGGGCCGATGCGGGTGTGGAGGAGGCGCACCACCTCGGCGCCCTTCTGGTACACTGTGGGCGTGTAGAAATTGTCGATCTCGATGTAGCTGTCCGGGCGCACGGGGTGCGCCATGGGGCCGGCGTCCTCCGGGAACTGGGCGGCGCGGAGGCCGCGCACGTCGCGGATGCGCTTCACCGCGCGGCTGCCCTGGTCGCCGCTGAACTGCTGGTCGCGGAAAACGGTCAGCCCTTCCTTGAGGGAGAGCTGGAACCAGTCGCGGCAGGTCACGCGGTTGCCGGTCCAGTTGTGGAAGTACTCGTGGGCGATGACGGTCTCGACGCCTTGGTAGTCGCCGTCCGTGGCGGTCTCGGGCTTGGCGAGCACGTACTTGGTGTTGAAGACGTTGAGGCCTTTGTTCTCCATGGCGCCCATGTTGAAGTCGGACACGGCGGCGATGTTGAACACGTCCAGGTCGTATTCGAGGCCGTACACCTCCTCGTCCCACTTCATGGAGCGCTTGAGGCTGTCCATGGCGTAGGCGCAGCGGTCCTCGTCGCCGCTGCGGACCCAGATGTTGAGCACCACGTCGCGGCCGGACTTCGTGGTGAAGTAGTCAGAAACGGCCACCAGGTCGCCCGCGACCAAGGCGAAGAGGTAGGAGGGCTTGGGGTGCGGGTCGTCCCAACGCGCCCAGTGCCGGCCGTCCGCCCCCTCGCCCGCACCAGCCGGGTTGCCGTTGGAGAGCAGCACCGGGCAGCGCGCCTTGTCGGCCGCGAGGGTCACGGTGAAGCGCGTCATCACGTCCGGGCGGTCGGGGAAGAAGGTGATGCGGCGGAAGCCCTCGGCCTCGCACTGCGTGTAGAAGTTGCCGCCGGAGGTGTAGAGGCCGGAGAACCCGGTGTTGTTCTCCGGCGCGATCCGCACCTCCGTTTCGAGCATCAGGATGTCGGAAGGCTGCGGGATGGTCAGCGAGCCGTCCTCGCCGACCGTGTAGTGCGTGTCGGGAAGCGGGGCGCCGTCCACCTTGATGCCGAGCAGGGTCAGGTCCTGCCCGTCGAGGCGCAGTGGCGCGTGCCGGTCTTCGGCCTGCGGGTTGCGGCGGAGCACCAGGCAGGCGCGCACGGTCGTCGCGGCCGGGTCGAGGTCGAATTGGAGGTCGGCGCTGTCCACCAGGAAGACCGGCGGGCGGTAGTCGAGGCGGTGAGTGGTGGGGGGCGGCGTCGTGTCGGCCATGTCTCTGTCCCTGGCGGGGCGGGGTGCGCCCGAGGCTCGCATCCGGCCTAGTATCCACAACCGGACGTGGTGCGGCGAGGCCCGTTGACCAGTCGGCGGGGGCGCCGCATCCCTCTCACGGAAACGGAGGACGGCCAGGATGGATTTCGCGCTCAGCCCGGAGCAGGAGGCCATCCGCGAGGCCGTGGCCGGCGTCTGCGCCGGCTTCGACGACGCTTATTGGCTGGAGCGCGACCGCGTGGGCGGCTTCCCGCACGACTTCCACCGGGCGATGGCGGATGCCGGTTGGCTCGGCATCTGCATCCCAGAGGAGTACGGCGGCTCCGGCCTCGGCATCACCGAGGCGACGATCATGATGGAGGCCATTGCCGCCTCGGGCGCCGGCATGTCGGGGGCCACGGCTGTCCACCTCAACATCTTCGGCCTTAACCCGGTGGTGGTGTTCGGGACGCCGGAGCAGAAAGCACGGATGCTGCCGCCCATCGCGTCCGGCGCGGTGAAGGCCTGCTTCGGGGTGACGGAACCCACCACCGGCCTCGACACCACGCGGCTGAAGACGCGGGCGGAGCGGCGGGGCGACCGCTACGTCGTCAACGGGCAGAAGGTCTGGATCAGCACGGCGCAGGTGGCCGACACCATCCTGCTGCTGGCGCGCACCACTCCCATCGAGCAATGCCGCAACCCGGCGGACGGGATCAGCCTGTTCTACACGCCCCTCGACCGGACCCGCGCCAGCGTGCGCGAGATCGAGAAGATGGGCCGCAAGGCCGTGGACTCGAACGAGGTCTTCTTCGAGGACTTCGAGGTGCCGGTCGAGGATCGCATCGGCGAGGAGGGCCAGGGCTTCCGGCAGATCCTGCACGGGCTGAACCCGGAGCGGGTGCTGATCGCGGCGGAGGCGGTGGGCATCGGCCGGGCGGCGCTCAAGCGCGCGGCGGATTACGCGC
>CADCTL010000234.1 GCA_902805625.1 uncultured Acetobacteraceae bacterium | reverse complement strand
TCTTGCCGCACCTCCAGCAGCGCGGCGTCCAGGCCGCGCGCGTCGCCATGCACCGGAACGGTGTAATCGTGCTCCTCCGGCTCGATCCGGTAGGGCTCGTTGTCGCCCACCGCATCGGCTCCGAGGTCCGCGGCCAAGCGTTCCACCAGCGCCCGCCCGAAGCCCGCCGCGCCGGCGTAGAGCACGCCCGCCAGCCAGGGCCGCGGAACGCCGAGGAAGACGGGCGTGAAACTATGCACGCCGACCACGACCGTCCGCCGCCTTTCCGCCGCCCGCCGGTCGAGCAGCCGCGCCACCGCGGCGTGGAAGGGCGCGAAGTAAGCCGCCCCCCGCCGCGCCCTTTCGCCGGCGTCGAGGTCGCGGTTGCCGGGGATGTCGGTGTCCTCGCTGCGCGTCGGGATGCTTGTAGGCGCGCCGGGCGGCCGGTTGCAGTCGATCAGCAGGCGCGAATAGCCGGACAGGAACAACGGCGCGTCCAGCCGGCGTGACAATCCACGCGCGAGGTCGGCCGCGCCGATGTCCCACGCGATGTGCCGCCGGAGGTCGCGCGACGGCAGGCCCAGGCCGGCATAGGCCTCGGGGATGTGGTTGGAGGCGTGTTCGCACAGCAGGACGTAGGGGGAGGCGCCGCCCTCGTTGAGGGTGGTGACGGCCGGCGGCGCCGTCTCCACCGGCTCAGCCAACCGCCATGTCGCGCTGGGCCGGCCCTGGGCCGGACGTCCGGTCCTGCACCAAGTCCGCGGCTTCGCCCCGCCGCGCCGCCGTCTGTCCCTGCGCGCCCACCTCGTCCGTCACCACCCGGAAGCCCGCGAGCGTGCAGGGGCCGAAGGTGGTGGAGATCGCCACGTCCGTCGCGTCCCGCCCGCGCGCCATCACGATGCGGCCGATGCGAGGGAAGTTGTGCCGCGCGTCGAAGGTGTGCCAGCGCCCGCCCAGATAGACCTCGAACCAAGCGCTGAAGTCCATCGGCGAGTCGGAGGGGGGCACGCCGATGTCGCCCAGGTAGCCGGTGGCGTAGCGCGCCGGGATGTTCATGCAGCGGCAGAACGTGACGGCGAGGTGGGCGAAGTCGCGGCACACGCCCTTGCGCTCCATGTAGCCGTCCCAGGCGGTGCGGGTGGACCGGGCGTGCTCGTAGCCGAAGGTGATGCGGTCGTGGACGTAGTCGCAGATCGCCTGCACGCGGCCCCAGCCCCGCGGCGCGTTCCCGAAGAGCGACCAGGCGGTGTCCGAGAGCCGGTCGGTGTCGCAGTAGCGGCTGCCCATCAGGTACACCAGCACGTCGTCCGGCAGGTCCTCCACCGCGTGCTGCTCGGCGTCGGCGACGACCGGGTCCGGCGTGCCGGGGTCGCGCACCAGGATGTCTTTAGAGATCACCAGCCGGCCTTCGGGCGCCACCAAGCGGGTGACGGTGTTGCCGAAGCCGTCCAGGTAGTCGCGCGCCTCGATCGGGGGGTCGAACCGGATCGCGTGCTGCCCCTCGACGTCCGGCAGGCGTTCGGGACGGACGCTGAGCGCCAGGAGCATCGGGGTGGGCTGCGCGCAGTCGTAGGTGATCTCGTACCCGGCGCGGATGAGCATCGGCTTCGTCTCCAAGATTGTTGCGGTTCGGGTCGGCTTCAGACCAGCGCCGCCGCGGCGCGGCCGGGCGCCGGCGCGTTCCCGCTCGCGGCCGCCCCGGCGGCCTCCGCCTGCTCCGCGGAGGTGACGTGGACCTCCACGTCCATCCCGAGGCTGTCCGACGGGAAGCCGGTCCAGGTGCCGGCCAGCGGCACCGCCTGCGACGCCTGCCGCGCCACGGCGACCCGGATCAGGTCGCGGTTGCCGACGATGCCGTTGGTCGGATCGAACTCCACCCAGCCGGCGCCGGGCAGGTACACGCGAACCCAAGCGTGGGTGGCGCCGCCGCCGACGTGCCCGCTGCCGTCGCGCCCCGGCGAGTAGAGGTAGCCGGAGACGAACCGCGCCGCGAAGCCGAGCGAACGCACCGCCTCCATCATCAGCACCGCGAAGTCGCGGCAAGTGCCGCTGCCGAGCCTCAGCGTCCGGACCGGCGCTTGGGTGCCGCCGTCCTCCCGAGCGATGTAGGCGAACTCGCGGCGGATGGCGTGGGTGATCCCGGACAGCACCTCCAGCGTGTCCGTCGGCCCGTTCTCGCGCGTGAACCGGCGCGCCCAACGGTCCACCTCGCGGTCCGGGTCGGGGAAGTGGCGCTCGATGGTGCGGCCGAGGTCCGTCCCCTCCTCGGGACCATAGGAGAACGGCCACGTCGCCCCGTGCTGGTCGAGGTGCAGGTCGTCGGCGCCGCTCGGCTGGTGGTCGAGGCGCACGTAGCTGTCGAAGCGCAACTCGGCGGCGCGGCCGGAGAAGCGGGCGACGGCCACGCTGTTGCCGAACACGTCGTGCAGCCAGCGCAGGTCCACGGGCGCCGGGGTGATCTCCAGCCGGTCCTCCAGGATGCGCTGGTCGTGCCCTTCGCGCGGGCGGAGCATCATGCGGTGCTCGCCGAAGGCGACGGCTTGGCGGTAGCGGTAGGTCGTGACGTGGCGGACGGCGAGGAGCGGCATGGGGGTAGGGCGGCCTAGCTCTGTGCCGGGGGAAGGGGCGGCAAGGGCGGCCACCACTCGAACCCCGATCCGGATTGGGACTGCGACTGCGATTGGGAGCCGGACGGCCCGGATTGCGACTGGGACTGGCTCTGCGTCCGGTGCCCGAAGAACGTGCCGGCGAGGTCGTCGGTGACGGCGATGAGTTGCACTTGGAGCATGTCCAGGAACTCGTGCAGGCCCTTCTTCAGGATGTCGGAGATGGAGACGGAGCCCAGCAAGGCCCGCAAGCGGTCCAATTCTTCCGCCGCGCCCGTTCCGCCGCGCAGGCCGTGGCGGGAGCGCAGGCCGCCGAGGAGCGCCGCCGCTTCCCCGATGCAGAGCGCCACGGAGCGCGGGAAGCGCCCGTCGAGCAGCAGGAATCCCGCCACCTGCGCCGGCGTGATGCCCTCCGGATGCAGTTGCCGGTACGCCTGGTATCCGGCCGCCGAGCGCAGCAACGCGTTCCACTGGCTCACGTCCAGCGGCGAGCCGACGTCCGCCGGGTCGGGGAGCAGCAGGTGGTACTTGATGTCGAGCAGGCGCGTGGTCTGGTCCGCGCGCTCGATGTAGCGGCCCATGCGGCAGAAGTACCAGCCCTGGCCGCGGTAGAAGGTGCCCTCCGTCACGCCGACGTGGGTCTGGCACGCCTCCTTGACCTGGCCGAACAGGCGCGCGCGGTGCCCCGCGGCCAGCGCGTCTTCGCCCAGCGCGCCGAGGCGGTTGTGCAGCACGTTGATCTGCGTCCACATCTCGTTCGAGATCAGCGGCCGCAGCGCGCGGGCGTTGTCCCGCGCCGAGCGCACCGAGGACACGATGGAGGTCGGGTTCTCCCCGTCGGTGACGTAGAAGCGCAACACGGAGTCGGCGGTCGCCGCCCCGTGCAGTTCCTTGAACCGCGCCTCGTCGCCGTAGAGCTGGAGGACGGACATCCAGTTCTGCCCGCCGCGGCTGTCGCGCGAGAACGTCTCGTTCACGTCCAGGATGCGCGCGAGGTTCTCCGCCCGCTCGACGTAGCGCGCGAGCCAGAAGAGGCACTCCGCGTAGCGGGACAGCAGGGAGTCACGCAAGGACCCAGGTGTCCTTCGAGCCGCCGCCCTGCGACGAGTTGACCACCAGAGAGCCCCGCCGCAGCGCCACGCGCGTCAGCCCGCCCGGCAGCACCCAGGTCCGCTCCCCCGTGACCGCGAAGGGGCGCAGGTCCACGTGGCGCGGCTCGACCCCGTCCTCCACCAGGGTCGGCGCGACGGACAGGGAGATGCAGGGCTGGCTGATGTAGTTGGCCGGGTTTGCGAGCAAGCGCTCGCGGCACTCCTCCAACTCCCGCTTGCTCGCGCGCGGGCCGACCGTGATGCCGTAGCCGCCGGCCTCGCCCACGGGCTTCACCACCAACTCGGCCAAGTGGTCCAGGGTGTAGCGCAGCGCGTCCGGCTCGCGGCAGATGTGCGTCTCGACGTTGGACAGGATCGGGTCCTGGTCCAGGTAGTAGCGGATCACCCGCGGCATGTAGGCGTACACCGCCTTGTCGTCCGCGACGCCGGTGCCCACCGCGTTGGCCAGCGCCACTTTGCCGGCGCGGTAGGCGCGCATCAGGCCGGGCACGCCGAGGCCGCTGTCGGCGCGGAACGCCTCCGGGTCGAGGAAGTCGTCGTCCACGCGGCGGTAGATCGTGTCCACGCGGGCGAGGCCGCCGGTGGTCCGCATCCAAACGCGGTCGCCGTCCTCCACCACGAGGTCGCGGCCCTCGACCAGCGGCACGCCCATCTCGCGCGCCAGGAAGACGTGCTCGAAATAAGCCGAGTTGTAAGGGCCGGGCGAGAGCAGGACCACCTGCGGATCTTCCGCGGGCGGCGCCACCTCGCGCAGCGCCTGGAGCAGCCGGCCGCCGTAGTCCGCCACGGGGCGCAGCGCGATTCCTTCCAGCATGTCGGGGAAGGCCCGCATCATCATGTGCCGGTTCTCGACGACGTAGCCGACGCCGGAGGGCGTGCGGGCGTTGTCTTCGAGGACCAGGAACTCGCCGGCCGCGTCGCGCACGATGTCCGTGCCGCAGACATTGACGTAGGTGCGGTGGGGCAGGTCCACCCCGCGCATCATCGGTTTGTAGTTCGAGTTGCCCAAGATCAAGTCGGCCGGGATCACGCCATCCGCCAGCACCTTCCCATCGTGGTAGATGTCGTGCAGCAGGTGGTTCAGCGCGGCCACACGCTGGCGCACGCCGGCCTCGATGCGCGCCCAGTCCTCCGCCGAAAGCACGCGCGGGATGCAGTCGAACGGGAGCACGCGGTCCGCGGCGTCGCGCTCGGAGTAGACCGTGAAGGTGATGCCCAGGTCACGCAGTTCCGCGTCGGCGTCCGCGGCGCGCCGCTTCAATTCGTCCAGCGAAAGGGCGGCCAGCCGGTCGCGGATCGGCTGGTTGGCGCCGGGGCGCGAAATCTCGCACCAGAACGCGCCGGGGTCGTATCGTCCGAGGAGCGGGTCCGCCATGGTCGTTTCCTAACCGCCGAGCGCCGGCGAGGTTCGCCTCTGCCGTGCATGTTCCGTGCCAATTCGCACGCCTGCGAGGACGGGGCCGCCGACAATCGATTCTGCTGTCGGCCCGGCGCACGAACAAGGCAGGCCGCACACGCCGCAGGCACAGCGGCGCGACCAGCCCAGAAGGCCGGAATCGGGTGTCAGGCCGGGAGCGTCGCACGGGCCGGGCGCCCGGACGCCAAGCGCTCCAAACCGAGGAAGCCGATATCGTGCCGGGGCGCCGCTTGCTGGTCGCTCGCCAGGTCGGCCAGCACCTCTCCCAGCACGCTGCAAAACTTGTAGCCGTGGCCCGAACAGGGCGAGGCCAGGACCACCTGCGGGAACTCCGGGTGGCGGTCGAGGATGAAGTGCTCGTCCGGCGTGTTGGTGAACATGCAGGCCCGCAGCGCCATCGTCGCGCCGGCGCCGTCCGGGAAGTAGCGCGCCGCGAACCGGCGCAGCAGATCCTCGTCCTCCGCGTCCACTTCGCGCCGCACCGCCTCGGCGGGGCCGTGCTCGCCGCGATGGTGGTAGCGGCCGAACTTGAAGCCCGGCACCTCCCACACGGGCAGGCCGTAGTAGCGCCCCTCCTCGACCTCGAGGTTGAACACGGGGAAGCGGTCCGGCGCGAAGAACTCTGGCCGGTGCGGCCGCAGCCAGGCGAGCACCTGCCGCTCCGGCACGGCGAGGCCCTCCAGCGCCGGCACAAGATCGGCCATCCAAGCGCCCGCCGTCAGCACCAAGCGCGCCGCTTCGTAGCGGCCGCGGTCCGTCAGGACGACCACGCCCTCGCCGCCGGGACGAGCTTCCCACCCCAGCACCCGTTCCCGTGCCCGGAGGGCGGCACCGGCGGACATGGCGGCGTTCGCGTGCGCCACGATCGCCCGCTCGCTGAGGACGAAACCGCCCTCCGGCTGGAACACGGCCCGCGTGCGCGCGGGCAGCCGATAACCCGGAAAGCGGCCGTTGACTTCGACGCCTGTTAACGCCTCGTGCGGCAGGCCGTGCAGCCGCGCCGAGCCGAGCGCGCCGTTGAAGATCGCGCCGTCCTCCGGGCCGGCGTCGATCGAGCCGGTGATGACGAGCAGCGTTTCGCCGCTCGCCGCCTCCAGCTCCCGCCACAGCGTGTAGGCGCGGCGGAGCAGCGGCACGTAGGCCGGGTCCTCGTAGTAGGGCAGGCGGATGATGCGGGTGACGCCGTGGGAGGAGCCCATGGCGTGCGGGATGTCGAAGCGCTCCAGGCCCAGCACCCGCTGCCCGCGCCGGGCGAGGTGCCAGCAGGCCGCGCTCCCCATGCCGCCCACGCCCACCACGATCACGTCGAAGACCATCGAAACCGCTACTCCACCACGATGTTCGCCGCCCTGACGACCTGCCGCCACACCTCGATCTCGTTCCGCATGTGCCGCGCGAGGCCCTCGCCGCCTTCGCCCACCACGTCTTGCCCGATGCCGGCGATCCGCTCGCGGACAGAAGGCGCCTTGAGCGCTTCCGCCGCCGCGCCGCGGACCGCGGCGAGCGCGGCGTCGGGCACGCCGGCCGGGGCCACCAACGCGTACCACGCGCCGCCGCTCACGCCGGCATAGCCGGACTCCGCGAAGGTCGGCAGGTCGGGCAGCGCCGGCGGTCGCGCCTCCGCCGCGGTGGCGAGGCAGCGCAGCCGTCCCTGCGGCACCATCTGATTGACCGTCAGCGGCCCCGTGAAGATGGCCTGCACCTGCCCCGCGACGAGGTCGGAAACGGCCGGTGCCGCCCCTCGGTAAGGCACATGCGTGAGCTGGAGGCCGGCGCGCTGCTGGAAAAGCTCCATGGCCATGTGCGCGGTGGAGCCCGCGCCCCAGGACGCGTAGGTGAGCCGCCCCGGTTGCGCCTTCGCCAGCGCGACGAACTCCGGCAAGGAGGCGGCCGGGACGGAGGGATGCACGCAAAGGCTGAGCGGCTGGGTGGTGAGCCACAGCACCGGCGCGAAGTCGCGCAGCGCGTCGTAGGGCAGCGCCGGTCGCACCGCCGGGTTGATGGCGTGGGTGTCCGCCGTGGCCATCAGAATGGTGTAGCCGTCCGGCCTGGCCCTCGCCGCCTCCAACGTGCCGATGATGCCGTTGCC
>CADCTL010000233.1 GCA_902805625.1 uncultured Acetobacteraceae bacterium | reverse complement strand
CCGGAATCCGTTCGCCCCCGGCCGTGGCGGGCGGAAACGGTTGGCGGTCCGCATCCGCAGCGCTGGCTTCGTGAGCCGATGGCCGACCAGCTAACCCGCCACCAGTCGCGCGTACAACTCCGGGTCAGTCGCGCCCTCCGTGCCGAAGAGCAGCACGCGACTGTCTTCCCCGAGGCCGAGCGCGGCGCGACCGAAGCCGTCGCGCCCGGCGAGCAGCAGCGCCGCCAGCCCCGCCACCGCGCTTTCCCCGGCCACGATCCGCGGCTGCCGCCGGTGCAGCGCGCGCATGCAAGCGACCGCCGCCTCGTCCGGGATGGACACGAAGCCGAAGGCCGCCCGCTCCAGCTCCTGCCAGGCGAGGAGGCTCGGCTCGCCGCAGGCGAGCCCGGCCATGACGGTGTCGAGCGGCCCGTCCACGGCGGTGAGCTGCCCCGCCTCGGCGCTTGCCATCAGGCAAGCGGCGCGGTCCGGCTCCGCCACCACCAAGCGCGGCGCGTCCTTGCCGTAACGCGCGCGCATCTGCGCCGAAACGGCGGCGGCCAAGCCCCCCACCCCGCCGGGGACGAAGACGTGGGTGGGCGGCGCCGGCAACGCCTCCGCCGCTTCCTCCGCCATGAGGCGGTATCCTTGCATCACGTCGCGCGGCGGTTCCGTGTAGCCGGGGTAGGAGGTGTCGGAGACGACGAACCAACCCTGCTTCTCCGCTTCCCGCTTCGCCGCGCGCACGGAGTCGTCGTAGGTGCCCGGCGCTTCCCGGACCTCGGCCCCGTAGGCCGCGACGGCGTCGCGCCGGCCCTTGCTGACGCCCGGGTGGACGAAGATCACGCAACGGCAACCGAAGCGCTGCGCCCCCCAGGCGACGCTGCGGCCGTGGTTGCCGTCGGTCGCGCAGGTCACGGTGATCCCGCGCGTCGCCTCCTTGTATTTGCCGTCGGCGAGGTCGGCCGAGGTCGCCGAAGCGGCGTCGCCGCGCCGCGCCAGCTCGACGGCCAGCACGCGCAGCACCGCGTAGGCCCCGCCGAGCGCCTTGAACGAGCCGAGGCCGAACCGCCCGCTCTCGTCCTTCCAGTGGACGGAGGCGACGCGCGCCGCTTCCGCCGCGTCCGGCAGCGGCACCATGGGGGTCGGCGCGTAGCCGGGCCAGGACGTGATCTCTTCCTTGGCGCGGCGGAAGCCGTTGTCGGGCAGCACCACCACGCCGGGCGTGCCGTGGTGGCGGTTGAGCAGGAGCTGGAAGTTGTGGCGGCCGATCATGGCGGGGAATCTTGGCCCCGGCCCCGCGGGGCGGCAACCTGCCGCTTTGGTTTTCGCGGCGGGGGAGAAACGCCTTGAGCATCACCATCCTGGGCGGCGGGGGCTTCCTCGGCGCCAAGCTGGCCCGGCGGCTCGCGCGCGACGGCCGGCTCGGCGGCCGGCCGGTCGAGGCCCTCACGCTCTTCGACCTCCAGCCGCCGCCGCCCGTGGACGCCCCTTTCCCGGTGCGCTGCCTCGGCGGCGACGTGTCCGACCCGGCGGCGTTGGCCGCGGCCATCCCGCCGGAAACGCGCGTGGTGGTCCACCTCGCCGCGGTGGTCAGCGCCCAGGCGGAGGCGGATTTCGACCTCGGCCTCAAGGTGAACCTGCACGGCACGCTGTCGGTGCTCGCGGCCTGCCGAGCCCTCCCCTCGCCGGCACGGGTGGTGTTCACCTCCTCCGTCGCTTCCTTCGGCGGCGGGCAAGGGGCGCTGCTGCCCGACGACGCGCGGCAGGTGCCCGGCAACAGCTACGGGGCGCAGAAAGCGATGGGCGAGCTGCTGCTGGCCGACGCGACCCGTCGCGGCATGGTGGACGCGGTGAGCATCCGCCTGCCCACCGTCACCGTCCGCCCCGGCCGGCCCAACAAGGCCGCCTCCTCCTTCGTTTCGGCCATCCTGCGGGAGCCGCTGCTCGGCCTGCCGGCGGAGCTACCGGTGGGCGAGGACTTCGCGGTATGGATCTGCTCGCCCCGCCGCGCGGTGGAGTGGCTGCTGCACGCCATGGCCATGGACACCGCTCCGCTGGGCGCCGACCGCGGCGTCAACCCGCCGGGGCTGAGCGCCAGGGTCGGCGACATGCTGGCGGCGTTGGAACGGGTGGCGGGTCCGGACGCCCGCGCGCTGGTGCGGCCGGCGCCGGACCCGGCGGTGGCGGCCATCGTCGGCGGCTGGCCCGCGGCCTTCACCGCGGAGCGTGCCCGCGCGCGGCTGGGCTTCTCGGAGCAGGAACCCTTGGACGAGCTGGTCCGCGCCTTTGTCGAGGACGATCTGAAGGAAACGCGGCGGGACCGCGGGCTGTAGCGTCCCTCGCCTCTCGGCCACCCTGTGTTCCGGGCGGCGCGGCCCGCGTGGCAACCGGCGGAGCCGGAGTACGTTTCGCTTTGTGCAGGCGGGCGCGTCTCGGCCTATCCCGGTCGAACCGGACGCTGCTCCGCCGGAGAACAAGAAGGAGGGCGGAAATGACTTGGAAGTTCGTCGGCGTGGTTGCCCTGGCATTGGCTGCCGCGGCCTGCGGCACGCGCGAACCCGACCGCACTAGCGGCGGCGCAGCGGCCGGAGCGGCCACCGGCGCGGCCGTCGGGGCGCTCGGCGGCCCGGTCGGTCTCTTGGCGGGGGCGGCCATCGGCGCCGGTGCCGGCGCCGCCACGGGCGCCGTTACCAACCCGAGCGACGTGAACCTCGGCCGCCCGCCGTGGAGCAACCCGGAAGTCCGGACGCCGCTGGGCGACAACCGGCGCGGCAGGAGCGCGAGGCGCGCCCGTGCCGGCGACCGGCAAACCGCCGAAAGCCGGCGCGAGCCGCGCGACGAGCGCGATCGGGCCTACATGGGCGGCGGCATGGTCGGCACCGGCACCACCGCACCGGCCACCGGCACCGGCACTGCCACCACCGCACCGGCCACCACCGGCACCGCCGGGTCCGGCAACCAGCCGGGGACGGGCGGCACCAGCCAGACCCGCTGAACCGCGTCCGAGAGGAGCGCGCCGTCGGAACACCCGGCGGCGCGCCTTCATCGAAAGCGCGTCGTCGGCTCCGCAATGGACGCCACACGGTTTTTCGGACTCTGCCCTCGCAGCCGCGCTCGCGGTTGAGGCGGTCTGCCGACCGGCGAGCGCTGCCGGTACAACCGGTGGCGCCTCGCCCCGGGACCGAACATCCGATAGCTCAACCCCACACCCGGCGTTGGCGGCCAAACGCATCGGCGCGTCGAGCTCAGCGAACTCCGTTCGGCTTCGTGCCTTCCCGGCCGGTGACGGCAGATCATCGCCTCCGAGACGGCGGTGGAGCGCGTGGTCGCCCTGGCGGCGATGCCGGGGCGGAAGCACCGCCGGCTCGCCTGAAGGGGCGACGGCCCGCGACCGGCGAGGGGTTCAGCCCTCCTCCACCGCCCCCTGCTCCTTCAGCATCCGCCGCGCTTCGGGCGGGATCGGCACGCGCTCGCCGCTGCCGTGGCGCACCAGCACCAGCACCGCGCGGCAGGAGAAGGCGAGGCCGCTGCGCCAGACCGCGTACTCGTGCGTGAAGGAGGTGCGGCGCAGGCTGCCGGGACGGAGGGTCAGCGCCACCTCGTCGTCGAAGCCGAGCGGGCGGAGGTAGCGGGCTTCGAGCTGGGCCACCACCGGCCCGGCCTCGCCCGGCTCGAAGCGCCCGCCGAGCGAAACCCAGTGCGAAACGCGCAGGTCTTCGCAGAGCGTCAGGTAAGCGGCGTGGTTGACGTGCGCGTACATGTCGCATTCCGCCCAGCGGATGCGGTGGCGCCGCAGCACGGGCCACGTTCCCTCCACGCCGAAGCCCGCCGCCGCCGCTTCCTCCTCGCCCGTCATGCGCGTCTTCCCCAGTCCACGACGGGGCATTCTGGCCGCGGCGCCCGGCGCCGCAACTGCTTCGGCGAATGTTGCATTTTTGCATCGTATGGCTGGGAACGTTGTTTTAGGCACCCTGCGCGGCGGCGTTGCTGGATGGCGCGCTTGAACCTCGCTTCCCAACTTCTTGCGCTGTCTTGTTTTGATATCGTTTCGTAAATCGTCGCGCCGCGGCGGCTCCGTGCTAAAGTCCGTATACCATACGCCTTCGAACCGATGCGTCTCGCGCGGCGTGTCGCCGTGTTTCAAAAATCGCTCATTCGCTCGCTTCCCAAAACGAATTATTCCATTTAGGATACGAAATGAAGCGAGCAGGAAGGGCATGTGGTCGTGACACCGAGGAACCAGCAGGCATGGGTCGGCGGCGCCCCGGGCGTCGGCGCGGACACCGCACTTTCCGAAATCAGGCGCCTTCTGCCGGTCCAGCCGCGCACCATGGTGGAGCAGGCCGCGGAAGCCATCGTTTCCGGCGCCGCGCGCGGCGCCTTCCTGCCTGGCGACCGGCTGGTCGAGGCCGAGATCGCCCGCGACCTCGGCATCAGCCGGGTGCCGGTGCGCGAAGCGCTGCGCCTGCTGGAGTCGCAGGGCATCGTCAACAGCACGCCTTACAAGGGCATGCGATTGATGGACGTGACCAACGCCGGCGTGGCCGCCTTGATGCGGGTGCGCTTGGCGCTTGAAACCCAAGCCATCAGCGAGGCGCTGGCGCAGCCGGGCGGCCCGGCGCGGTTCACCCGGCTCGGCCAGGCCGCGGAAGGCTACGCGCACGCCGCGGAAACGGGCGACCCCGCGCTCGTCGTCATAGCCGACGGCGTGTTCCACCAGGAGTTGTGCCGCGCCTCCGGCAACGCGCCGTTGCTGGCGCTGTGGCGGAGCCTGTCGCGCCAGCTCGCCGTCGTGTGGGGCCTCGGGCGCCAAGGCCGCGACCCGGCGCCCTCCGGGCGCGAGCACACCGCGCTGCTCCAGGCGCTCTTGGCGGGCGACAAGCACGGCGCGGCGGACGCCCTGGCCGACCACATGAGCTGGCATCAGCGCTTCGACTTCGAGGCCGTGGTGCTGGAACGCCGGGGCGCGGCGGTGGCCTGAGAGGGTCGGAGCGGACCGGGGCGCTGCGGCGCCCCGCCGCCTTACCTCCTTAGCACCTTACCATCTTACTTTCCGCATCCTGCCGGAGGGCGGCGCGCGCGGGTCGTCCATCGCCGACCCGGCCCGCGCACGGCTGAACTCGCACTCCTGTCCGCCCGCCCCTCTCCGCTCACCGGAGCGGGTTCTTGCGGGCGCGGCGCGGCGACGGGACCATGCCGCTCCGCCGCACCATCGCAGGACGAGCCTCATGCCTAACGCTCCCGACGCCGCCGCTCCGCACCGCACCCAGAACTGGCACGTCCGTAAGCCTTCGGCGCGTGGCCGCGCCGGCATGGTCGTGTCCCAGGTGGGCGCCGCCGCCGAGGCGGGGGTCCTCATGCTCGACGCGGGCGGCAGCGCCGCGGACGCCGCCGTCGCCACCGCCTTCGCCCTCGCGGCGGTTGAACCTTGGAATTCCGGCCTCGGCGGCATCGGCTTCGCGCAGGTGATGGGCCCGGGCGGCCCCGCCGAAACCTTCGACTTCGGCCCGGTGGCGCCGGCTGGCCTCGACCCCGGCGCCTTTCCGCTCACCGGGCGGAACAAGCAGGATCTCTTCGCCTGGCCGGAGGTGGAAGGCGACCGCAACATCCACGGGCCGCTGTCCTTCGTGATCCCGTCCGCCGTCGCCGGCTACGCGCTGCTGCACGAGCGCCACGGCAGGCTGCCGCTGCGCGAGGTGCTGGCGCCCGCCGTTTCGCTGGCGCGGCGCGGCTTGCCGGCGGACTGGTACACCACCCTCAAGGTGGCCGCTTCCGCCGCCGTGCTGCGCTTGTACCCCGAGAGCGCCCGCGTCTACCTGCCCAATGGATTGCCGCCGATCGCGCCTTACCAGGGCACGCCGGGCTTCTTCACCCTGGGCAACCTGCCCGGCACGTTGGAGCGCCTGGCCAGCGCCGGGCTGCGCGACTTCTACGAAGGCGAGGTCGCCGCTGCGGTCGCGGCGGACGTGCGGGAGATGGGCGGCATCCTGTCCCCCGCCGACCTGGCGGGGTGCCGCGCCCGCGTGCTGCCGGCGGTGGCCGTGCCCTGGGCGGGGCGCCGCCTGCTGCTCGCCAACGGGCTGACCGCGGCGCCGACCCTCCGGCGGGTGCTGGAGGGCATGGAGGGCGCGGCTTCCGGCGCCGCCGCGCCTTCCGCCGAGTGGTACGCGCGCTTCGCCCGCACGATGCGCGGGGCCTACGCCGAGCGTTTGTCCGGCCTCGGCGACGCGGAGCCGCGCGCGGCGGAGAGCTGCACCACCCACCTTTCCGCTTGTGACCGCAACGGGATGATGGTGGCGATGACCACCACGCTGCTCTCCTCCATGGGCAGCCGCGTGGTGCTGCCGCGCTCCGGCGTGCTGCTGAACAACGGCGTCATGTGGTTCGACCCGACGCCGGGCGCGCCCAACGCCATGGCGCCGGGCAAGCGGCCCTTGACCAACATGTGCCCGGTGATCGCCGCCGGCGCGGACGGGCGGCCGGAGATCGCGGCCGGGGCTTCGGGCGGGCGGCGCATCATGGCGGCGGTGGCGCAGATGCTGTCTTTCGTGGGCGAGTTCGGCATGGACCTGGAAGCGGCGGCGCACCACCCGCGCGTGGACGTGTCCGGGCCGGACGGCGCGACCGCGGACGACCGCTTGCCGGCGGCGGTGCTGGACCGGCTGCGTGCGGACGGGCCGGTGGAGGTGGTGGAGCACGGCGTCATGCCGCTCAACTTCGCGTGCCCCAACCTGATCCAACGGGCCCCGGACGGGGGCGTCGCCGGCGTCAGCGACGCGATGTCGCCTTGGAGCGCGGCGGTGGCTCAGGGGTAGCGTCCGGGGCCGGTCGGGCGACGGGCTCGGCGGCGCCCCGCTTGCCGGTCGCCTTACTTTCCGCCTGCCTTACCATCTTGCCACCTTACCACCTTACTTTCCTCGCTCCGTCGGCGCGGCTTCGGCGCCGGCTGCGACGACCAGGAACGCCGGAATGACGGCGCCGTGCCGCTCCGCGTTCTTGGGCGAACCGGGCTAGCGGAGGGGTGGGCGCGGCTTGGGTGTCGGCGGACCGAGATTACCTTCTTTGTTCCGCCGCTGCGAGCGTTCCACGATCCGAGGCGCCGGGGCGGCATCCCCGCCGTCGCCTAGCCGGCCGCGGGTTTCGGGCGGGGCGAAGTTCAGGTCCGGGCTCGCCCGGCCTCAGGGTCCGACGCGGAAGCGCGATGGCGCCGACGGCCCGCCTTCGCTGGGCACCCACCATTCGCAGGAAACGCCGTCCTCATC
>CADCTL010000232.1 GCA_902805625.1 uncultured Acetobacteraceae bacterium | reverse complement strand
GCTCGACCAGCGTCGCGGCCGAGATGGCGATGCGTGCCCCCTCCGTCAGCGCCGCGCTGAAGGCGGGCGCCTCCGGCTCCTTCTGCAGGATCGCCATGATGGCCGAGGTATCAACGATCACTTCGGCAAGCCGTTGTCGTCGTACAGGTCGGAATGGTCGCTGCCGGCGCCCGGCGGAAACAGCTTCGAAGCCCGCTCGGCGATCGCCATGATCGCTTCGTAGCGCCGGCGCTTCTCCTCGTCGCGCCCGATCCGCTCGCGCGTCAGCTTCTCCTGCACGGCGCGGCGGATCGCATCGGTCATGGAGGTTCCGAGCAGTTCCGCGAGCGCCCTCGCGTCCGAGATCAGCTTGTCGTCCTTGATGTTCAACTGGCCCATGGCACCCCAATGGTAGAAATCGTGCGGCGCTTGGTAGAACGCCATTTCGCGGGAGTCACGCCCGTTCGCCCGCCAGCCAAGCCTCGCAGCACCCCTGCGCCAAGGCGCGGACGCGCAGGATGTAAGCGGCGCGCTCCGTCACGCTGATGGCGCCGCGCGCGTCGAGCAGGTTGAAGCGGTGGCTCGCCTTGATGCACTGGTCGTAGGCCGGCAGCGCCAAGCCTTCGCGCAGCAGCGCGCCGCACTCGCGCTCCGCGTCCTCGAAGTGGCGGAACAAGGTCGGCACGTCGGCGTGCTCGAAGTTGTGCGCGCTGTACTCGCGTTCCGCCCGCAGGAACACGTCGCCGTAACGCACGCCCTCGCCGTTGAAGGCGAGGTCGTACACGTTCTCGACCCCCTGGATGTACATGGCCAGGCGTTCCAGCCCGTAGGTCAGCTCGCAGGAGGGCACGGCGCACGGGATGCCTCCGACCTGCTGGAAGTAGGTGAACTGCGTCACCTCCATACCGTCGCACCACACCTCCCAGCCGAGGCCCCAGGCGCCGAGCGTCGGGCTTTCCCAATCGTCCTCCACGAAGCGGATGTCGTGCAGCGAGGGCTCGATGCCGAGCGCCTTGTAGCTCTCGACCAGCAGCGCCTGCGGGTCGGCCGGCGTCGGCTTCAGGATCACCTGGTACTGGTAGTAGTGCTGCAAGCGGTTCGGGTTCTCGCCGTAGCGGCCGTCGGTCGGCCGGCGGCTAGGCTGCACGTAGGCCGCCTTCCACGGCTCCGGCCCGAGAGCGCGCAACGTCGTCGCCGGGTGGAAGGTGCCGGCGCCCACCTCCATGTCGTAAGGCTGGAGGATGAGGCAGCCCCGCGCCGACCAGAAGGCGTGCAGCCGCAGGATCATGTCCTGGAAGCTCAGGGGGGGCGCGGAGTCGGAATGGCCCGGCATGCGGGTGTCGGTGTCCTGAAAAGCTGGCGTCTCGTTGCGACGAACAATACCGGCGGCCGCGCCCCAGGGGCAAGGAAGGCGCCCGCCGTCGCCGTCTCGGTGTCATAACCCGAGCCTCGCCCACACGGCCCGCTCCTCCAGCGCGGCGATCGCGGCCTCGGCGGAGACGCTGGGAAGCAAGCGTTGCAACAACGGCCGCCGCGGCCCGCCCACCGGGATCAGCCGCACCTTGGGGCCGAAGCGCCGCTTCGCCTCGCCCCGCGCGTCGCCCAATCGGTCGGCGAGGCCGAGCTCCACCGCCTTGCGGCCGGGCCAGAAACGGCCGGTGAACAGTTCGTCGGCCGGCGCCTTCAGCAACGTCCCGCGCCGCGACGACACCCAGCCGCGGAACTCGGCGTGCAGTTCCTCCAACAGCATCCGCAAGCGCGCCCCGTCCTCCGGCCGCTCCTCGCTGAAAGGATCGAGGAAGCTCTTCTCAGTGCCCGCCGTGCGCAACCGCCGCTCCACGCCGATGCGCGCGATGGCGTCCTGGAAGCCGAAGCCCGCCGAGATCACGCCGATGGAGCCGAGGATGGAAGAGGGGTCCGCCACGATCTCGTCCGCCGCGCAGGCGATCCAGTAGCCGCCGGAGGCCGCCGCGTCTTCCACGCAGGCCACCACCGGCACCTTCTTCTCGTCCGCCAGGCGCCGGATGTGCGCGGCGATGAGGCTCGACTGCACGGGCGAGCCGCCGGGCGAGTTCAGCGCCAGGAACACCGCGTCCACCCGGCGCAGGCCGAAGGCGCGGTCCAGCGACGGCGCGGCGGTGGAAAGGCTCAGGCCGCCGCCGAACCCCGGCCGGGCGCTGATGGCGCCGGAAAGGCGAACGAGCGCGACGCGGGGACGGCGGTCGAATGGGAGGAGGAACATCCGTCCTATGTGCCCGCGCCGGCCGCGGCATCAAGCCGCCCGCTTGCCCGGCGGGCGGACCGCGGCCAGCCTCGGCCCGGACGCGAGGAGACGGAAGCATGGGCGAGTTCGAAGGCAAGCGCGTGGTGGTGTGCGGCGGCAGCCGCGGCATCGGGCGCTCGGTGGCGCTGGGCTTCGCGGAGGCCGGCGCGGCCGTGTCCATCTGCGCCCGCAGCGCCGGCCCCTTGGAAGAGACGCGGAACGAGATCGCCGCCAATGGCGTCCCGGCGCACGCGGCCGGGTGCGACCTGGCGGACGGCCCCGCCGTGCTGGCCTACGTGGAGGAAGCGGCGCGTGCTTTGGGCGGCCTGGACGTGCTGGTGAACAACGCCTCCGGCTTCGGCGCCACCGACACGGAAGAGGGCTGGAACGCCGGCCTGTCCGTGGACGTGATGGCGACGGTGCGCGCCAGCCGCGCCGCGCTGCCGCACCTGGAACGGACGCGCGGCAACATCGTCAACCTGTCCTCCATCTCCGGCTTCATGCCGTCGAAGCGCACGCCGGCCTACGCGGCGGTGAAGGCGCTGCTGGTCAACTACACCGCCAGCCAAGCGCAGATGCTCGCGCCGAAAGGCATCCGGGCGAACGGCGTGGCGCCGGGCTCCATCGAGTTCCCCGGCGGCTCCTGGGAGAAGCGGCGGACCAGCGACCCGAAGCTCTACGAGGGCATCCTGCGCTCCATCCCCTTCGGACGCCTGGGCGCCCCGGAGGAGGTGGCGGAGGTGGTGCTGTTCCTCGCCTCGCCCCGCGCGCGCTGGGTGACGGGACAGACGGTCATCGTGGACGGCGGCCAGATGTGGGGCTAGCCGGGCCGCGGGCCGCTACGTCATCGAGAGGTGGAGCGGGCGGGCGTGGGCCCGTTCGTCACCGGCCCTTCGCTCCAGCGTCACGGCGCCCGCCTCGGACTCGTGGCGCCATTCGATGTCCGTGATGGAGATGTTCGTCGCGCAGCGGTGCAAGCGGCGGAGTTCGGACATGACCGTCGCCAGGGACCGCCCCGGAAGCCGGCCTTTCCAGGTGGCCTGCTCAGTCAACACGCGGTCAGAAGACATGCTGTACCGGCACGTCACGACAACGAGAGACAAGTCGTCCTCCAAGGCTTCAATGGCCCCTGGGGCGCTACGGAGGACGAGCGCATTCGGATGCATGTCGAAGGCGGACCTTCTTGCGGCCGCGTGACGCCGCCTCCACGTCGCCTGGCGCACGGCCGAGCGGCAGGCCGCGCAACACCGAAACCGGCCGGAAGCGCACCAACTCGATTCGATGCAGCCGGCCGGAGCGCGCCTCGCGCCAGAGCGGCGCCAGCACCTCCAAGGCGCGACCGGGAAAGGCCGTCTGCCCCAAGGTGACGTGCGGCACCCACTGCCCCGGCCGGTAAAGCGGGTGGCAGGGCGCGTCCGGCACCGCCTCCACCAACTCCGCTTGTCGCGCCAGGGTCGCCCCGGTCACGACCGGCGCCACCCACAGCACGGCCGGCGCGCCCGGAAACACCCCGAACCCCGCCGGCGCGAACGGCAGCGCGTCCCACGCCGCGCCGAAGCGCTCCACCGCCGCCACCAGAGATTCGACCGGCGCCTCCTCCGGCCAGACCGCCAGCGTCACGTGCGGCGGGTAGCCGAGGCGCAGGCGGTCGTCGTCCACGCCGCCCTCCGCCAGCGCCCGCCACATGGCCGAGATCGGCGCGGCGGCCGCGTCGTCCAGCAGCAGCGTCGCGGCGAACGGCATCACTCCCCCTCCGGCCTGCCGCGCAGGCGCTTCACCCCGCCGCGGCGCGTCTTGCCCTCCAGCCGGCGCACCTTCGAGCCGAGCGTCGGCCGCGTCGCGCGCCGCTTGGGCGGCGGCGGCGCCGCGGCCTCGCGGATCAGCGCCAGCAACCGCTCCAGCGCGTCCTCCCGGTTGCGCTCGCGGGTGCGGAAGCGCTGCGCGGTGATGACGATCTCACCCGCCCGCGTCGCCCGGTGCCCCGCCATCCGCAGCAGCCGCGCCCGCACCGGCTCCGGCAGGCTGGTGGAATTCCGCGCGTCGAAGCGGAGCTGCACAGCGGTCTCCAGCTTGTTGACGTTCTGCCCGCCCGGCCCGGACGCGCGCAGGAAGCTCTCCCGCAGCTCGTCCTCCCGGATGGAAACGCCGTGCGAAACCTCGATCATGCCCCTGCCCTTCCGCGGAACATTCTGCCCGCGCGCCGCTCGGCTTGCCAGCGCCCCGGCTTCGCGGGATGTTCGGTCGAGCCCGGGGAGAAGCGCATGGCGCAGCACAGCGAAGAGTTGGAGATGGCGCCCGACGCCGCCGAGGCTTGGCCGGACCGCATCTACGACCTCCTGAAGGAGCACAACATCCGCCAAGTGGCGCTGGTGCCGGACGCCGGCCATTCGCGGCTGATCCGGCGGTGCGAGGCCGACAACGAGATGCGCGTGGTGACGCTCACCACGGAGGAGGAGGGCGTCGCCCAGCTCTTCGGCACATGGCTAGGCGGGCAGAAGGGCGTGCTGCTCATGCAGAGCAGCGGCGTCGGCAACTGCATCAACATGCTCTCGGTCGCCGTCGCGCACCGCACGCCGCTGCCGATGATCGTGACCATGCGCGGCGAGTTCGGCGAGTTCAACCCGTTCCAGGTGCCGATGGGCCAAGCGACGCCGGCCGTGCTGGAAGCGATGGGCACGCTGGTGCGGCGCGCCGACCGGCCGGAGGACGTGGCGCCCACGGTGGAGGCAACGCTCCGCCTCGCCTTCAACACCTTCCGCCCGACCGCGACCTTGATCGGCCAGCGCGTCCTCGGCGCCAAGACCTTCGGGAAGTGACGCCATGAGCGGGACGACGATCGAAACGGGCAAGACCGGCAAGATGAAGCGCCGCCCCCTGGTGCGCGAGTTGCTGCGCGGAAGGGAAAATGCCCCTGGGGGCGGGCTGCTGGCCATCGGCGGCCTCGGCGCCCCGGCCTGGGACATCACCGCCGCCGGCGACGTGCCGGAGAACCTGCCGCTGTGGGGCGGCATGGGCGGCGCGGCGATGATGGGCTTGGGCCTCGCCTTGGCGCAGCCCTCCCGCCGCGTGCTGGTCGTCACCGGCGACGGCGAGATGCTGATGGGCATAGGCGCGCTGGCCACCATCGCGGTGCAGAAGCCGGCGAACCTCTCGGTCGTGGTGCTCGACAACGAGCACTACGGCGAGACCGGGATGCAGGAAACGCACACGCGCCACGGCGTGGACTTGGCCGGCATGGCGCGCGCGGCGGGCATCGCGGATTCGCGCCTCATCACCGACGCCAAGGACGTGCCGGCGCTGCGGGAAGCGATCCACGCCGGCCAGGGCCCGCTCTTCGCCCAGGTGAAGATAGACGAGTCGTCGGAACCGCTCGTGCTGCCCCCGCGCGAGGCCGCCCTGCTCCAGGCGCGGATGCGCGAAGCGATCCTCGGCCCGGAGGCGCATCTGCAATAGGCGGCTCGGAGCGACCGCGGACGGGGGCCAACCCCGCCGCGGCACCACGGGAGGGACACACCATGCACCGCCGCCGCCCCCTGCTGCTCGCCGCCGCATCGGCGGCCCTGCCCTCGGCGGCGCGCGCGCAGGCGGCCTGGGCGCCGGAACGGCCGGTCCGCTTGATCGTCGGCTTCGCCGCCGGCGGGAGCACGGACGTCACGGCGCGCTTGGTCGCGGCGGCCCTGTCGGAGCGGCTCGGCCAGCCCGTGGTGGTGGAGAACCGCCCCGGCGCCGGCGGCAACATCGCCGCCGAGGCCGCGGCGCGCGCCGCGCCGGACGGGCACACGCTGCTCATGGGCGTCAGCGGCATCCTGGCGGCCAACCCGGCGCTCTACCGCAACCTGCCCTTCGACCCCGTGCGCGACTTCGCCCCCATCTCGCAGATCGCCTTCATCCCCAACCTGGTGGTCGTCCACCCCGACCTGCCGGCGGCGGACCTCGCCGGCTTCGTCGCCCACGCCAAGGCCAATGCGGGCCGCGTCCACTACGGCAGCGCCGGCAACGGCACCTCGCTGCACCTGGCCGGGGCGCTGCTGGCGGCACGGGCGGGGCTGGCGCTGGTCCACGTCCCTTACCGCGGCGGCGCCCCGGCGACGACCGATCTGCTGTCAGGCAAGATCCAGATGCTCGCCTCGCCGCTGGTGGAGGTGGTCGCCCACGTACAGGCCGGCCGGCTGCGCCCGCTCGCCGTCACCACCGCCCGCCGCTCGCCCCTGCTGCCGGACGTGCCCACCGTGGCGGAGACCATACCCGGCTTCGAAGTGGCGCTGTGGAACGGGCTGCTGGCCCCGGCCGGCACGCCGCCTCCCGCCATCGCCCGCTTCGCCGCCGAGGCCGCCGCCGCGTTGCGGGGCGCGGAGCTGCGGAACAAGCTCGCCGAACAGGGCAGCGAGCCGGCGCCGAGCACGCCTGAGGAATTCGCCCGCTTCATCCGCGCCGAGATCCCGCGCTGGACCGAGATCGTCCGCCTTTCAGGCGCCACGGCCGACTAGGAGACGCCCATGCCGCACGTCCTCTGCCTCCGCCCCGTCCACCCGGAAGCGCTGGCGCAGCTACGCGACCACCCCGGCGTCACGGTCGAGGTGATGGAGAACCCGACGCCGGAGAACTTGGCCCCGGTGCTGCCGTACACGGAAGCGGTGATCGTCCGCGCCACGCGCATCGACGCGGCCTTCCTCGCCATGGCGCCCGAACTCCGCATCGTCGCCCGCCACGGCGTCGGCTACGACGCGGTGGACGTGCCGGCGCTCACCGCGCGCGGCATCCCCCTCACCGTCACGCCGGACGCCAACGCGGTGAGCGTGGCGGAGCACGCCATGGCGCTGCTGCTCTCGGTCGCGCGCCGCGTGAGGGACTACGACGCCGCGACCCGCGCGCTCGACTGGGGGCCGCGGGAGTCGCTGCCGACCTTCGACCTCGCCGGCCGCACCCTGCTCGTGGTCGGCTTCGGCCGCATCGGCGCCCGCACGGCGCGCTTGGCCGCCGCCTTCGGGATGCGCGTGCTCGCCTACGACCCCTACGTGCCCGGCAACACGA
>CADCTL010000231.1 GCA_902805625.1 uncultured Acetobacteraceae bacterium | reverse complement strand
CTGCTGCCAGAGGACTGGTCGTGGTGGCTGCGCAACCGGCCCGCGCCGGAAGGCTCCCTCGGCTGGCCGGTCGTCGAGGCCGGCAGCGGTCCAACCCGGCCCGCGTAGAAGCGCTCCGCCTTCACAGTGGCGATGTCACGCCGGGCAGGGAATGCGCGTTCCATCGGCGACGTTCAGCGCTGAGCGAAACCGCCGATCGGCCCGCCTCGGTCGGGCGCCGGTCCGCGCGGGATCGAACTCGGGGAGGCCTGTAGGTGACGCGATCGACGCCTGGCACACAGGCGCCCACGGCCTCGCTCCGGCTCCTGCTGCCGTACCTGCGGCCGCACGCGGCGCGCGCGGCCGGCGCGGCGCTGGCCTTGCTGCTCGCGGCCGGCCTCGTGCTCGCGCTCGGCCAGGGCCTGCGCCGCTTGGTGGACGAAGGCTTCGCCGCCGGCGCGCCCGGGCATCTGGACCGCGCCGCGCTGTCCATGTTCGCCGTCGTCGCGGCGCTCGCCGTTGCCACGTCGGCCCGGTTCTACCTCGTCTCCTGGCTCGGCGAGCGGGTGGCGGCGGACCTTCGGCGCGGCGTCTTCGGCCACCTCCTGGGCCTGTCGCCCGCCTTCTTCGACACCGCGCGCACCGGCGACATCCTGTCGCGGCTGACCGCCGACGTGTCGCTGCTGCAAGCGCTGATCGGCTCCTCGGTCTCCATGGGGCTGCGGAACGCGATCACCGGCCTCGGCGCCTTCGCCATGCTGGTCGCCACCAGCCCGAAGCTCGCGGGCGTCGTCCTCGTGGTGGTGCCGCTGGTGGTCGGGCCGCCGGTGCTGTTCGGCCGGCGGGAGCGGCGCTTGTCGCGCGCGGCGCAGGAGCGCGTGGCGGACCTCGCCGCGACGGCGGAGGAGACGCTGAACGGGCTGCGCACCGCCCAGGCCTTCACGCACGAGCCGTTGGACCGCGCGCGCTTCGCGGCCGAGGCGGAGCGGTCGGTGGACGCCGCGCTGCGCCGCGTGGCCTCGCGCACCGCGCTCATCCTCATGGTCGTCCTGCTCGGCTTCGGGGCGATCACCTTCAGCCTCTGGGTCGGCGGGCGCGACGTGGTGGCGGGGCGGATGACCGGCGGCGAGCTCTCGGCCTTCGTCTTCTACGCCGTGCTCCTGGCGAGCAGCGGGGCGAGCGTGAGCGAGCTCTGGGGCGAGGTGCAGCGCGCCGCCGCCGCCGCCGACCGGCTGGCGGAGCTGCTGGCCACCCGCCCCGCGATCGCCGCGCCCGCCGCGCCGCGGCGCCTGCCCAGCCCCCCCGAGGGCCGGGTCGAGTTCGAGGACGTGGCCTTCGCCTACCCCACGCGCCCCGGGACGAACGCGCTCGACGGCTTCTCGCTGGAGGTTTCGCCGGGGGAGACGGTGGCGCTGGTCGGCCCGTCCGGCGCCGGCAAGACCACGGTGCTGCAGCTGCTGCTGCGCTTCTACGACCCCCAGGCCGGGCGCGTGCGGGTGGACGGCGTGGACGTGGCCGCGGTCGACCCCGCCGCGCTCCGCGCGCGGCTCGGGCTGGTGCCGCAGGACCCGGTGGTCTTCGGCGCCAGCGCGGCCGAGAACATCCGCTACGGCCGCCCGGGGGCGACGGACGCCGAGCTGCGCGCGGCGGCCGAGGCCGCCGGCGCCGCCGCTTTCATCGAAGCCCTGCCCCGCGGCTACGACACCCCGCTCGGCGCGCGCGGCGTGACGCTCTCGGGCGGGCAGCGCCAGCGCATCGCCATCGCCCGGGCGGTGCTGCGCGACCCGCCGATCCTGCTGCTGGACGAGGCGACCAGCGCGCTGGACGCGGAGTCGGAGGAGGCGGTGCGGCGCGCGCTGGAGGCGCTCTCGCGCGGCCGCACCACGCTGGTCGTGGCGCACCGGCTGGCGACGGTGCGCCGCGCGGACCGGATCGTGGTGATGGAAAGGGGGCGCGTCGTCGCCTCCGGGACGCACGCCGCGCTGGTCCGGGAGGACGGCCTCTACGCCCGCCTGGCGGCGCTGCAGTTCGGCGACGTCGCATAAGCGCGGCGGGCGGGCGGGACGCGGCGCACCGGGCTGGCACGATGGGCCAGGACCTTGCCGGACCGACATGGCGGCGGAGGGCTGTCTCACCATCACGCCGGGCAACCAGGCCGGCGTCGGCCGGATCGGGTGCGACGTCCCGGAGCCGTGCTAGCGCTTCCGGGCGGCGAGCGTCGGCTTTGCCCCCTGGCAAACGATCCAGATGGCGCAGCGGCTGCGGGCCGAAGAGGTCGACATGCTCGAGTTCCGGGCGACGACGCGGAACTACAGCCCGGCCATCCTCGAGCTCGACACGGCCATGCGCGCCGGCCGGCTCCGGCACGAGGACGACCCGGTTCTCGCGTGGTGCATCGGCAACGTAGTCGGCCAATAGGACCGGCGCGGCAACCTGTTCCCGACGAAACAGCGCGACGGGAAGATTGACGCGGCCATGGCGCTGCTCATGGCGATCGGCCGCGCGCAAGCCTCTGACAATGGCGCCGAGGACATCACCGCGTTCTTGCTCAACCCCGTGATGGGTTGAGCAGCGCTCCCCTCACCGGCAGGAATGTGCGGGCGCCGGGCCCCATGGTTAGGGCCCCGCACACCGGGCTGCCGATCCAGTCGCCCTGGGTGGCGGTCATGAATCGCCAGACCGAGATCGCGCGCAAGCTGGCCGCCGAGCTGGCGCTGCCGCCGGCCCAGCGCAGCCGGGCCGCTGCCAGCGGCCCCAGTACCGCGCAGCCGCGCGGCGCCACCGCCGCGCTGATCGACAAGTGGCGCTTCTGACAGGCGGCAAACTGGCTGGCTCGCGGCCCGGCCCGGCGCTGCGGAAGCGCCAGTGTTCAAGCGCCCTCGGCCGATCGTAGAGCACGTGGGCACGTGGTCGGCAGGCCGGATCGGTGCGGCAATCTCTACCCTACGAAGCAGCGGCCGGAGCAGAAGATCGACGCCGCGGTCGCGCTCATGGTGGCGGTCGGCCGCGCCATGGCGGAGGACGCCGGCGAGGGCGACCTGGTGGACTTCCTGCACAATCCCGTCATCGCCTGATCGGCGGCCATTGGTTCGGCGGCGACGGCGGCCGCGGGCCGGGGGTCAGCCGCTGGACTGCGCCGACGGGCCTCAGAACTTCAGGCACCAGCGCCTTGATTGAGCCAAGCGGTGCCACGATATCGTATATCGTCCGCTTAGACACGCGGGAGAGCGCGTACCGGCCGCTTGGCCGAGTCGCCGCCGACGGAGCAACCCCCCAGGAAACTCTCAGGCACCCGGACCGCGTGTTCAGGACACTCTGGAGAGAGGTGCCGCGAGGCACCCACCGAAGGGGACGCCCGCGTCTTTCCCCAGGAAGGCCGGGCCAAGCTCTCAGGTACCGAGACAGACGGGGGCAGATGGACGGATCTCATGCCGTTCGCTGCGAACCCTTGTCTCGGAGCTTGCTGTGAGCAAAGTCGCCATCATCGGATCCGGCATCACCGGCGTCACCACGGCCTATGCCCTGCTCGAGCGGGGGCATTCCGTTGTTGTTCTAGACCGTCAGCGTTACGCCGCCATGGAAACGTCCTTCGCCAACGGAGGGCAGCTTTCGGCCAGCAACGCCGAGGTGTGGAACAGCTGGGGCACCATCCTCAAGGGCATGAGATGGATGCTCCGGCGCGATGCGCCGTTGCTGCTCAACCCGCGTCCCAGCATCCACAAGTATTCCTGGCTGGCCGAGTTCGTCGGGCAGATCGGCAGCTATCGCGCCAACACCGTCGCCACCACCAGGCTCGCCATCGAAGCCCGGAAGCATCTGTTCTCGATAGCCGAAAAGGAAGGGATCGACTTCGATCTGGAGCGGCGCGGGATCCTGCACATCTACCGGGACAAGGCCGGCTTCGAGGCGGCGGCCCGGGTCAACGAGCTCCTGCTGGAAGGCGGCCTCGACCGCCGCGCGGTCACGCCCGAGGAGATGCGCGAGATCGAGCCCACGATCCACGGCTCCTTCCACGGCGGCTTCTTCACACCTTCCGATTCGACCGGCGACATCCACAAGTTCACCCGCGGCCTGGCCGACGTGTGCATGCGCCGCGGCGCGCGCTTCGTCTTCGACGCCGACGTGACCGGCATCGCGCACGGCCCGGACGGCATCGGCATCTCCTGGAACGGCCCGGACGGCGCCCCGTCGGATGAGGCCTTGAGGGTCGATGCCGTGGTGGTCTGCGCCGGCGTCGCGAGCCGGCGCTTCGCGGCCATGCTGGGGGACCGCGTGAACGTCTACCCGGTCAAGGGCTACTCCATCACCGTCCATCTTGATGACGAGGGGAGCCGGGCCGCGGCGCCTGCCGTGAGCCTGCTCGATGACCACGCGAAGGTCGTCACCAGCCGCCTCGGCCGCGATCGCTTCCGGGTCGCCGGCACAGCGGAGTTCAACGGCGAGAACCGCGACATCCGTGCCGACCGGATCAAGCCGCTCGTGAGGTGGACGCAAGAGTTGTTCCCGGACGTCAGCACGGTTCGCGCCGTGCCGTGGACCGGCCTGCGGCCGATGACGCCGAGCCTCATGCCGCGGGTCGGCACAGGCAGCCGTCCCGGCGTCTTCTACAACACGGGACACGGCCATCTCGGGTGGACGCTCTCCGCGGCCACGGCGCAGATGGTGGCCGATGCCGTGCACGGCGAAGCCATAAGCAACCACGTCAAACGTGCCGCGTGAGGCGGCCACACGGCCCTTTGCGAATGGGGGGCGTGAATGCCTGGGCGGGGCATCGTCAACGTGACCGCGCTTGGCTGAGTTCAGGCCGCTGCCCTCTACAACGCCTTCAACCTCCAACGCCATCTGATCTCCCGCCCCACATGCTCCCAGCCGAACCCGAAACCCGTCACGCCTTCAGGTGGAGGCGTGCAGAGGCTGGCGCTGCAGCCGCAACCAGCCCACGGCCACCACCGCCACGGCCGCCAGAACGACGGCGAGCCAGTTCAGTGGGTGCCAACCCAGGCGTTCCTGCATGAATCCGGCCATGAAGCTCGCCGTCGCCGTGGTTCCGAAGACCAGGAAGTCGTTGAGCGCCTGCGCCTTGCCGCGCTCGCTGGGGCGGTAGCAGGTGGTCACCAGCGTCGTCGCGCCGACGAACAGGAAGTTCCAGCCGACGCCGTTCAGGGTCAGTGCGATCCGGAAGTTCCATTCCGTCATGCCGGTCAGGGCGGCCGCGACACCGAGCAGCAGCAGCGCGATGCCCCAGAACATCACCGTCGTCGTGCCGTAACGCGTGATCAGGTTTCCGGTGAAGAAGGAGGGGACGAACATCCCCATCACGTGCAGGAAGATGACCCAGTGCGCCTCGGCGTGCGGCAGGCCGCAGGCGACGATGGCCAGGGGCGACGCGCTCATCAGGAAGGACATGGTGCCGAACGCCACCATGCCGGCGAGGGCGGCCGCGACGAAGCGCGGCTGGGACGCGATCACCCGCAAGGGGCGCGGGGGAGGCACGCCGCCGGCGCGGGCGTCCGCGCCGGTCGTCGCCTGCGTTTCTTGCGGCGGGGTGAAGCGGATGAAGGACATGACGGCGAAGACGACGGCGTGCAGGCACACCAGGCCGGCGTAGGTGGCGAGGTAGAGCGGCACCCATTGGTCATGCGTCCACCGGACCAGGCCCGGGCCGATCACCCCGGCGACCACACCGCCCGCGGTGACCCAGGAGATCGCCCTGGCGCGGTGAGACGGCGGCACCAGCTCCGCGGCGGCGAAGCGGTACATCTGCAGGCTCGCCACCGCGTAGCCGAGGATCAGACCGCCCAGGCACATCAGGACGAAGTTGGCGGTGTACAGGCCGCAGCCCACGACGCCGGCGCCCGCCATGCCGAACACCGAGCCGACCCGGAAGCCGAACCGCCTGCCCATGCGCTGCATGAGCATGGAGGCGGGGAACACCCACAGCATCACGCCCAGGTGCTGCATGGTGACCGGCAGGGTCGCCAGGTCGCGCTGCGGATAGAACGTCACCACCGAGAGCGCCGTGGCCGCGAACATCATCGTGTTGCCGGCCTGCCCGACCGCCTGGCAGCACGCCAGGAGGAAGAGGTTGCGCCGCGTGCGCCCGTCGAGGCTCGCCGTCGGGCGGTTGTGCTGGCTCATTGGAGCGCATCGTATCGGCGGCCGGGGACCCGGCAAGCGACACGGCGCGCAGGCTGCTCGGGGGTGTGACACGGACGAGCAGAGAGCACGACATGGTTGGAAGAGCGGCGAGTGACGCTTAGTGCCGCCCTGTCACTGGCGCTTGCGGTCAGGAAGGCGCGTGCCGCAGCAGCCGGTCGGCACGCTTCCGCACCCAGGGGATCGCGCTCTCAGCCTCGTGTCCGCGGCGCGTTGCCGGCGTCGGGGAGCAGGCGCGCGTGCTCCCGCCGGACCGCCGCGTGGCACTCGCAGGCGGCGGCCTCGAGGCCGGGCCGGTCGAGGACGGCGATGCGGCCCCGGACGTAGCGGATCAGCCCGGCCTTCTGCAGGATGCCAGCGGCGATCGTCACCCCGCTGCGGCGCACGCCGAGCATCATGGAGAGGAAGTCCTGGGTGAGCGGCAGATCGTCGCCGTCCGCCCGGTCGTGCGCCATCAGCAGCCACCGCGCCAGGCGCTCTTCGAGCCTGTGCCGGCCGTTGCAGGCCGCCGTCTGCGCCACCTGCGCCTGGAAGGCCAGCGCGTAGCGGAGCAGCAGGCGGTGCAGCGCGGCGCTCCCGGCCAGCGCGTCGCCGAACGCGGCCGCGTCCATGCGGAGCGCGGTGCCGGTCCCCTGCACCATGGCCTCGGTGGACGCGGCGTCGGCGCCGAGGGCGAGGGACAGCCCGACCATGCCCTCCCGGCCCACGAGGCCGACCTCGGCCAAGTCGCCGCCTTCGAGGCGGGCCACCTTGGAGACCCAGCCGGTTTCGATGAAGTGGACGGCCGGGATGGGCTGGCCCGCCGCGTACAGGATCTGCGGGACGAGGAGGGCGACGGGCTCGAGTTGTGGCCAGAGCCGCGCCAGGTCGGGCGGCGGCAGGGCCGCGAGCAGGCGGTTGCGGAGGGCCGGCGGGGATCGCTGTCGCTGGTCGGCGGTGGCCACGGGCGGCGCTCCTTCCGGTGTCGGCGGGAGCGCTGGCCTCTCTCTGTCGTCCGCGGCCGGGGCGGGAGCGGGCGATGTGCTGCACATGGGGCTTCGGCACACCGGCCCCAAGGAGCGGGGCTTCCCGGGCGCCGGCAGCCGCGGGAGCGGCGCCCGTCGAACGGTTCGGGCCGAGGGGCTGGGACGGACAAAGAGGCCGGCCGATTTGCGCCGCGTGCGCTTTCGCACATACGATCGCCCGTCCCGCG
>CADCTL010000230.1 GCA_902805625.1 uncultured Acetobacteraceae bacterium | reverse complement strand
AGCGCCGGCGGGATCACCCAGGGCACCAGCAGCATGCCGCGCCACTTGCGCTGCCCCTTGGCCGGGATGTGGTGGAGGTGGTGCGCGAGGACGAAGCCGATCAGCGCCTTCAGCAGCACCGCCGAGATGGCGAAGATGCAGCTCTGCCAGATCACCCACCAGAAAGTGTCGGTGTCGAGCAGGATCGCGTAGTTCTCCAGCCCGATGTTCCGGACCATCGTCCGGTTCAGGGTCGAGAGGTACATCGCGTAGAAGAACGGATAGACCACCAGCCCGCCGATGATGAGCAGCAGCGGCAGGGTCATGAGGAAGGCGATGGTGGACCGCCGCCGCGCCAATCGCTCCAGGCCGGAGACGTTGGGGCTGCGCGCCGCCCTGGGCGCGGGAACGGCCAGTGTGCCGTCGGCTGGCATGGGCGCTTCTCCCGGAACGCTCTTGGCGGACGGGGATGCGCCCCCGCCCGCCCGTCGTCAATCAGCCGCGCGCGAAGTTCCGCAGCTCGCGCTCCGCCCAGGCCAGCGACTGGTCGATGCTCTCGCCGCCTTGGGACACGCGGGCGATCATCTTGGTGTTGATCGCCTGGTTGTAGGCCTGCACCGCGATCTCCGCCGGCGCCGGCGCGAAGGCGACGCTGAGCTGCCCCTGGTGGTGCGGCTTGTTCGGGTAGTTGAACACCACGCCGGTGGGCGGGCCTTCCGTGTCCCACACCTTGAAGTCGGACATGCTCTGGAAGGGCGGCACGTCGTAGCCGCTGCTGGTGGTGGTCTGCCGCTCGGCCTGCGGGCGCTCGGACAGGAATTCGAGCAGCGCCTTGGCGGCGGGCTTCTGGCGGCTGAACGACCAGATGCCCCAGAAGTAGGGCAGGTACGGGGTGAAGCGCCCTTCCGGCCCGGCGGGGAACGGCGCCTGCCAGCACTTCTCCGCCACCTGCGGGTTGTCGCGCTTCGCCACCGCCCAGGCCGAGGGCGGGTTGAACACCAGCGCGCCGCGCCCGGAGATCAGGTGGCGGTTGTTGGAGGCGTCGTCCCAGGCCCAGACGTCGCCGGGCAGGGATTTGGAGAGGCGCACCGCCAACTCCATCACCTGCCGGACCTTGGGGTTGTTCCGCACCGTGACGTTGCCGCGCTCGTCGATCAGCGCCGCGCCGTAGGAGCGGAACAGGGAGCCCACCCAGTCCACCGCGTCCGTGAACTGCCCCATGGGCAGGCCGAAGGGCACGCCGGCGGCGTGGCACTTCTCGGCCGCGGTGATGAAGGTTTCCCAGTTCCAGGTGTCGGCGCCCGGACCGCGCTCGGCCCGCGCCGGCCACATCTCCTGGATGTCGATGCCGGCGTGCTGCTTCAGCAGGTCGAAGCGCACGAGGGAGGGCTTGCATTGCGTGCCCGAGACGGCCGGCACGCCGCGCCAAGCGCCCTCGCGCTTGCCGAGGTACTCGGCCGCCGGGGCAATGGGGCCGTATTTCTGGACGAGGCGCCCGATGACGTCGTCCACGGGTTCCAGCAACCGGGCGTGGGCGGAGGGCTCCCAGGTGGGGAAGGCCAAGATGTCGTGGCCGGAGCGGGACTGCGCCTGCGCGGCGATGGTGAGAAGGTTCTGGTTGCCGACCGAGGTGATGAAGTCCATCTGGACCTCCACCCGGTTGCGGTCGCCCCACTCCTTGCAGAGCTCGCGCATGATGTTGTTGCCGACCGGCACCCAGTGGTCCCACCAGCCGCAGCGCAAGGTGCCGCCGGTCCCTTGGGCGTGAACCATCGGCGCTCCGAGGGCGCCCACCGCCGCCACTCCGGCGCCCGCGCGCAGCACATTGCGCCGGCCGACTCCAGACCTTGCCATCCCGTTCCTCCTGCCCGTTCTTGCGCCGGACCGTTTTTTAGCGGGCGAATCCCCGCTCACCAGGAAAGCTTTGCTCGGTTCGGGACGGTGGGGAAGGGGGAGCTGGAACACGTGCCCCGGCGCGGGATCGCTCACGGGAAGTGTGATCTACCGCACATGCGAAGGCATGCGGAGGGCGTAATTTGCCCTTGCACACCCCTTTGAGGGACCCTAGTTTGTGCATCGCAGCAAGGCGGTCGTTTACCGCATTGTTGTTTACTTGGACGTTTCCTCCCTAAACTCGGCGGCACCGCAAGGTGCCGCCCTTTTTTTGCCTGCGTGGGAGGAGACGCGGCGGACGCGAATATGTCACTCGCATCGTACTCTGGTCAACGCGTCTTTCCCGCGCATTAATTCCTAGCCAAGTACGCTTGCCGGTTTCGTCTGGCGGGGCGACGCTGCCCGGCATGACGGACACCCATTCGGCCGATGCCATCGTCATCGGGGCCGGCATCGCCGGCGCCACCGCGGCGGCGCACCTCGCGGCGACGCGTCGCGCGGTCCTCCTCGAAGCGGAGGAAAGCGCCGGCTACCACACCACCGGGCGCTCCGCGGCCATCTGGGTCCGCAACTACGGCAGCCCGGACGCCCGAATCCTTTCCGCCGCCTCGCGCGATTTTTTCCTGTCGCCCCCTCCGGGCTTCGCCGACGCGCCGCTCGCGCGCCCGCGCGCCGTGGTCCACCTCGCCCCGCCCGACCAAGCGCCGCGCCTCGAACAGATGATGCGCGAGGCGCCCGACATGCGGCCGATGGCCTTGGAGGCGCTGCACGCCGCCGTCCCGCCGCTGCGCCGGGGCTACGCCGCCCTGGCCGCGGTGGAGGAGGACTGCTTCGACATGGACGTGGCGGCCTTGCACGCCGGCTTCCTTCGGCAGGCCACCGCGAACGGCGGGGTGCTGGCGCTGCGCCACCGCGCCGGGCGCATCTGGCGGCAGGGCGGGCGCTGGCACGCGGAGGGCAGCGACGGGACGGTGTTCGACGCGCCAGTGCTGGTGAACGCCGCCGGCGCGTGGGGCGACGCCGTGGCGCGCCTAGCCGGCATGGCCCCCATCGGCCTGCAACCCAAGCGCCGCACCGCGTGCATCATCGACCCCGGCCCGCACGATTGCGCCGACTGGCCGCTGCTCGGCGACGTCGCGCACACTTGGTACGTGCGGCCGGAGGCGCGGCGCAAGCTGATGGTCTCGCCCGCCGACGAAACGGACGACGTGCCGGGCGACGTGCAGGCGGACGAGCTGGACGTCGCGGTCGCGGTGGACCGGATGCAGGCGGCGCTCGACATCCCGGTTTCGCGGATCGAGCACCGCTGGGCGGGGCTGCGCTCCTTCACGCCGGACCGGGGCCTCGCCATCGGCGCCGGCGCGGAGCCGGGCTTCTTCTGGATGGTGGGGCAGGGCGGCTACGGCATCCAGACCGCCCCGGCGGCCGGGCGGTTGCTGGCGGCGCTGGTCGAGGGACGGGCGCCGGACGCGGACCTCGCCGCCGCCGCGCCGCTGGCCGATCCGGGGCGTTTCGCGTGAGCGCCGCGCCTGCCTCCGCCGTTTCCTTCGCGGACGTGGAGGCCGCGGCGGCGCGGCTGCGCGGGGTGGTGGTCCGCACGCCCATGCTGCGCCATCCCGTGCTGGACGAGGCCACGGGCGGCACGGTCCTGGTCAAGCCGGAGCCGTTGCAGCGCACCGGCAGCTTCAAGCTCCGCGGCGCGACCAACGCCGCGCTGCTGCTGGACGAGGGGGCGCGGCGCGCCGGCATCGTGACGCACTCCAGCGGCAACCACGGGCAGGCGGTGGCGGCCGCGGCGCACATGCTCCGGATGCCGGCCCTGGTCGCCATGCCCGCCGACGCGCCGGCCATCAAGCGCGAGGCGACGCGGCGCTGGGGCGCCGAAATCTATCCCTTCGACCGCCACAACACCGACCGCGAGGCGCTGGCCGCGCGCTTGGCGACCGAGCGCGGGGCCACGGTGATCCCGCCCTTCGACCACCCGCACGTCATCGCCGGCCAGGGCACGGCGGCGCTGGAACTGGTTGAGGACGCCCACGCCGCCGGCCTTCCGCCGCTCGACGCGCTCGTGGTCTGCACGGGCGGCGGCGGGCTGGTGGCCGGCTGCGCCCTGGCGATGGAGGCGATGGCGCCCGGCGCCGCGGTTTGGGCGGTGGAGCCGGAGGGCTGGGACGACACCCGCCGCAGCCTCGAAGCGGGTGAGCGCCTGGCGAACGACGGCGCCGGCTCCGGCCTCTGCGACGCGCTGCTTTCGCGCCAGCCCGGTGCCATCACCTTCCCGATCAACCGCCGCTTGCTCGCCGGCGCCGCCGTGGTGACGGAGGCGGAGGTGCTGCGCGCCATGCGCTTCGCCTTCGAGCACCTGAAGCTGGTGGTGGAGCCGGGCGGCGCGGTGGCGCTGGCGGCCGTGCTCGCGGGCCGGGTGGAGGCGCGCGGGCGCACCGTGGGCGTGGTGCTGAGCGGCGGCAATGTGGACCCGGCGGTGTTCGCGCGGGCGCTCGCGGCGACGTAACTGTCACGCAACCCCCGCGGCGGGCACCCGTTCGAGGCGGCATCACGGCCCCGACACCGGGGTTCCGCACCGCGAGGGACCGCACGCGCCATGTTGACCCGCCGCGCCCTGATGGGCGCCCCTCTGGCCGCCGCCGCCGCGCTTTCCGCCGCCCCCGCCACAGCGGCCGGCGCATTCCCGCCGGGCTTCACCTGGGGCTTCGCCGCCGCTTCCGCGCAGACCGAGGGCGATGCGGCGTCGCGCGGGCGCTCGATCTGGGACGATTTCGCGGAGCGTCCGGGTGCCATCAAGGACGGGTCGAACCCTTCGGAGGGCACGGATTTCGCGCGGCGCTTCGCCGAGGACCTCGACCTCGCCGCCGGGCGCGGCGGGGCCAACGCCTTCCGCTTCAGCTTCGCTTGGCCGCGCGTGCTGCCCGAGGGCGCCGGCGCGCCGAGCGCCGCCGGGCTCGCCTTCTACGACCGGTTGCTGGACGCGATGCTGGCGCGCGGCCTGGAGCCCTGGCCCACGCTCTACCATTGGGACCTGCCGAGCGCCCTCCAGGCCCGTGGCGGCTGGCCGGAGCGCGACACCGCGCTGCGCTTCGCCGACTACGCGGAGCTGGTCGGCCGCCGCTTCGGCGACCGGTTGCGCCGCGTGCTGGTCCTGAACGAGGCGGAGATCCACGCGATGGAGGGGCACGGGAAGGACTCGCACGCGCCCGGCCTCGCCTCGCGCGAGGCGTTCTTCGCCGCGGCGCACCACCTCAACCTCGGCCAGGGCTTGGCCATGCGGGCGTTGCGCGCGGCGGCGCCGGGGACCGCGCTCGGCAGCGCCATGTCGCTGCGGCCGGTGCGGCCCGCCAAGCCCGGCGAGGACGCGGCGGCCGAACGCCTCGATGCGCTGTCCAACCGGCTGTTCCTCGACCCGCCCTTCCGCGCCGGCCGCTACCCCGCGATCCTGGAGGCGGAACTGGCGCCTTGGCTGCGCGAGGGCGACGCGGCGCTGGTCGGCCAGCGGCCCGACCTGTTGGGGGTGAACTACTACGCCCCGGCCTTCGCTGCCGCCGGAGGACCCTTCGGCGCGGAGCAGGGCGACAGCCCGTACCCGCTGCCCGCCACCCGCATGGGGTTCATGGTGGAGCCCGAAAGCCTCGCCACGCTGCTGCGCCGCCTGCGCGACGAGTACGGCAACCCGCCGGTCTGGATCACGGAGAACGGCGCCTCCTACGAGGATCCGGCGCCGGACGCGGCGGGGGTCATCCAGGACCCGGAGCGGCGCGACTACCTGCGCGACCACCTGCTGGCCGCGTCCCGCGCCGCCGCCGAGGGCTGCGACCTTCGCGGCTACTTCTGCTGGACGCTGACGGACAACTGGGAGTGGGCCAAGGGCTACACCCAGCCGTTCGGCCTCGTCGCCGTGGACCGCGCCACGGGTCGGCGCGTGCCGAAGGCGAGCCTGGATGCTTTCGGGGGGTGGGCGAGGGCCAATCGGGTGGCGTGAAAGGTGAAAGGCCAGCCTGCCTAGGGGCGCGGACGCCGCCTTACTTCCTTACTTCCTTACCGCCTTACTTTCCGCACCGATCGCCTTCGGACAAAAGGCTCGGCCCGGGCGTCGGCGCCGTGGAGAGTACCCCTTCCGTCGCCGCCTTACGTTCCGCCAGCCTTACCGCCTTACTATCCAACGCCGATCGCCTTCGGACGAAAGGCGCGGCTCGGGCGTTGGCTGACCGAGTGTACCTTTTCCGTTCCGGCGGTGCGAGCGCTTCCCGGTAGGGGCGGGCGACGGCGCATGGCCGCCGCCCGCTCGCCCGTGTCGGCTCAGATCAGCTCCGCGCCCAGTCGTGGCTGTGCACCAGCCCGTCGTCGAAGAATTCCTCTTCGGGGTGGGCGGACATGGAGGCGGCGATCTCCTCGCCTTGCAGCTTGGCGGCGCCTGTGGGGGCTATCGGCTCGGCGGCCCAGTTGTGGCCGTGCACGAGGCCGTCGTCGTAGGTGTTGTTGTCCATCTTCTGTCTCCTCTCCGTTTTGGCGGGCTCTGGTGGTGGGACCGGCCCGGCGGGAGCGCCGCCGGGCCGGCCTTCCGGTCGGCGTTACTTCGCCGGCGCCGTTTCGCGCGACGCGGCTTTGGGCGCGTCGTCGTGGTCGTGGAACTGCGCCGCCTCGGTGCTGTGGGCGAGCGCGGTGGTGGAGGACTGGCCGCCGCCCGCCGCGGTGGCGACGGCGTCGAAGTAGCCGACGCCCACCTCGCGCTGGTGGCGCACCGCGGTGAAGCCCTCGGCCTCGGCCGCGAACTCCGCCTGTTGCAGCTCGGAGTAGGCGCCCATGCCGCGGTCCTTGTAGCCGCGGGCCAGCTTGAACATGGACAGGTTCAGGCTGTGGAAGCCGGCCAGGGTCACGAACTGGAACTTGTAGCCCATGGCGCCGATCTCGCGCTGGAACTGCGCGGCCGCCTCGACGCCCATCTTCCGCTGCCAGTTGAAGGACGGCGAGCAGTTGTAGGCGAGCATCTTGCCCGGGAACTCGCGATGGATGGCCTCCGCGAACTCGCGCGCGTCGTTCAGGTCGGGGTCCGACGTCTCCCACCAGAGCAGGTCGGCGTAGGGCGCGTAGGCGAGGGAGCGCGCGATCGCGTACTTCTTGCCCATGCCCGGGGTGATGCGGAAGAAACCCTCCGGCGTGCGCTCGCCGTTGATGAAGGGCCGGTCGCGCTCGTCCACGTCGGAGGTGAGGAGCTGGGCGCTCTCGGCGTCCGTGCGGCAGAGCAGGACAGTCGGCACGCCTTCCACGTCGGCGGCGAGGCGCGCGGCGTTCAAGGTGCGGATGTGCTGGGAGATCGGCACCAGCACCTTGCCGCCCAGGTGGCCGCACTTCTTCTCGGAGGCGAGCTGGTCCTCGAAGTGGACGCCGGCGGCGCCCGCCTCGATCATCGCCCGCATCAGCTCGTAGGCGTTGAGCGCGCCGCCGAAGCCGGCCTCGGCGTCGGCGATGACCGGCGCCATGTAGTG
>CADCTL010000229.1 GCA_902805625.1 uncultured Acetobacteraceae bacterium | reverse complement strand
CGGGCGACGACGCGGAACTACAGCCCGGCCATCCTCGAGCTCGACGCGGCCATGCGCGCCGGCCGGCTCCGGCACGAGGACGACCCGGTTCTCGCGTGGTGCATCGGCAACGTGGTCGGCCAATAGGATCGGCGCGGCAACCTGTTCCCGGCCAAGCGGCGCGACGGGAAGATCGAGGCGGCGGTGGCGCTGCTCATGGCGATCGGCCGCGCGCAGGCCTCGGACGACGGCGCCGATGACATCACCGCGTTCTTGCTCAACCCCGTGATGGGTTGAGCTGCGCTCCCAGCACCGACAGGAATGTGCGGGCGCCGCGCCCCCTGGTTAGGGCCCCGCACACCGGGCTGCCGATCCAATCGCCCTGGGTGGCGGTCATGAACCGCCAGACCGAGATCGCGCGCGAGCTTGCCGCCGAGCTGGCGCTGCCGCCGGCCCAGCGCAGCCGGGCCGCTGCCAGCGGCCCCAGTACCGCGCAGCCGCGCGGCGCCACCGCCGCGCTGATCGACAAGTGGCGCTTCTGACAGGCGGCAAACTGGCTGGCTCGCGGCCCGGCCCGGCGCTGCGGAAGCGCCAGTGTTCAAGCGCCCTCGGCCGATCGTAGAGCACGTGGGCACGTGGTCGGCAGGCCGGACCGGCGCGGCAACCTCTACCCCGCCGAGCAGCGGCCGGGGCAGAAGATCGACGCCGCGGTGGCGCTGATGATGGCGGTCGGGCGCGCCATGGCGGAGGACGCCAACGAGGGCGACCTCGAGGACTTCCTGCGCAGCCTCGCCATCGCCTGACCGGCTGGCAGCCCACCGACATGGGCGGCGCCGTTCGGGAATGCGCGGCGCCTTGAACGGCGCCGACGGGCCTCAGAACTTCAGGCGCCAGTGCCTTGATTGAGGCAAGCTGTGCCACGATATTATGCATCGTCCGCTTAGACACGTGGGAGAGCGCGTACTGGCCGCCTGGCCGAGTCGCCGCCGACGGAGCAACCCCCCAGGAAACTCTCAGGCACCCGGACTGCGTGTTCAGGACACTCTGGAGAGAGGTGCCGCGAGGCGCCCACCGAAGGGGATGCCCGTGTCTTTCCTCAGGAAGGCCGGGCTAAGCTCTCAGGTACCGAGACAGACGGGGGCAGATGAACGGACCAGATGCCGTTCGCTGCGAACCCTTGTCTCGGAGCTTGCTGTGAGCAAAGTCGCCATCATCGGAGCCGGCATCACCGGCGTAACCACGGCTTATGCCCTGCTCGAGCGCGGGCATTCCGTGGTGGTGCTTGACCGGCACCGCTACGCCGCCATGGAGACGTCCTTCGCCAACGGCGGCCAGCTCTCGGCCAGCAACGCCGAGGTCTGGAACCACCTCGGCACCGTACTGAAGGGCATGAAGTGGATGCTGCGGCGCGACGCTCCGCTGCTCCTCAACCCCCGCCCCAGCGCTCACAAGTACACTTGGTTGGGCGAGTTCGTCGGCCGCATCCGCGACTACCGCGAGAACACGATCGCCACGACGCGGATGGCCATCGAGGCCCGCCGGCACCTCTTCGCCATAGCCGAGAAGGAGGGGATCGACTTCGACCTCCAGCGGCGCGGCATCCTGCACATCTACCGCGACAAGGCGGGGTTCGACGCTGCGGCCGCGGTCAACGGCCTGCTACGCGAGGGCGGCCTCGATCGGCGCGCGGTCACGCCGGAGGAGATGCGCGGCATCGAGCCGGCCGTGCACGGCTCCTACCACGGCGGCTTTTTCACGCCCTCGGACTCCACCGGCGACATACACAAGTTCGCGCGCGGCTTGGCCGAGGCCTGCGGGCGCCGCGGCGCGCGCTTCGTCCACGAGGCCGACGTTTCCGGCATTGAGCACGGGCCGGGGGGGATCGAGATCACATGGAATCCCCCCGACGGCCGCCCGGCCGGCGAGGCGCTCGCCGTGGACGCCGTGGTGGTCTGCGCTGGCGTGGCCAGCCGTCGCTTCGCCGCCATGCTCGGCGACCGCGTGAACGTCTACCCGGTGAAGGGCTACTCGGTGACCGTCCACCTCGACGACGCGCGCAGCCGGGACGCGGCGCCGACCGTCAGCCTGCTCGACGACGCGACCAAGATCGTCAGCAGCCGCCTCGGGCCGGACCGCTTCCGCGTGGCCGGCACGGCGGAGTTCAACGGCGAGAACCGCGATATCCGCGCCGACCGCATCGAGCCGCTGCTGCGCTGGGTGCGGGACCTGTTCCCCGACGTCGGCACCGCGCGCGCGGTGCCCTGGGCCGGGCTGCGGCCGATGACGCCGAGCCTGATGCCGCGCGTCGGCGCCGGGAGCCGGCGGGGCGTCTTCTACAACACGGGCCACGGCCACCTGGGCTGGACGCTCTCCGCGGTGACGGCGCAAATGGTGGCCGATGCCGTGCACGGCGAAGCCATCAGCGACCAGGCCGAACGTGCCGCGTAAGGCGCCATGCAACCCTTGGCGGGCGGGGGTGCGTGAATGCCTGGGCGGGCAGGCCCGAAACATCATGAGGGCTGACGTCGCCCGAAGCGGATGCTGAGGGCAGCCGCGGCGTGTGCATGACCGCGGCCGGCGCGCTCGTCGCAGGCGGGAGGGGCAGCCGCCTGACTGCGCGTTGCCCCTCCTCATGACGGCGTTCAGCGGCCCTGTAGGATGTGCCTATGCGGACGCTGCTGATCGTCTTCCATTCCATGACAGGCGGCACGTGGCAGATGGCGGAAGCGGCGGCGCAGGGCGCGGCCGCCGAGCCGCAGGTCGCCGTGCGCCTCCTGCACGCCCCCGACGCCCAGCCTGCGGACGTGCTCTCGGCCGACGGCTACATCTTCGCCACGCCCGAGAACCTCGCGGCGGTGGCCGGGCTGATGAAGGACTTCTTCGACCGCACCTACTACGCGGCGCTGGGGCGCATCGAGGGCCGGCCCTACGCAGCGCTGGTCTGCGCCGGCAGCGACGGCAGCAACGCCGCACGGCAGGTCGAGCGCATCTGCACCGGCTGGCGGCTGCGCCTGGTGGCCGAGTCGCTCATCGTCTGCACCCGGGCCCAGACGCCCGAGGCCATCCTGGCGCCCAAGGCGATCGGCGCCCAGGACCTGGGCCGCTGCGAAGAACTCGGGGCGGCGCTCGCGGCGGGGCTGGCGATGGGGATCTTCTGAGGCCGTTGCGCACGCACCGGCCGCCCGACGGAATGGGCGCAGTCCGCGGCGCCCCGCCCCCGCGCAACAAGATCATGGGCCGTCCTGCGCCAGCACCGACCCAGCCGGTCGCGGCGGCCTTTGAGTTCGACCGCGCCCACCGGCTCGGACCTCCTGGCGCCGGCGCGCGCCGGCTCATTCACCCCGGGTTCTGTTGCGAAGCTCGGCGGCGGCGGCGGTCTCAAGCAGGCGGTGCTGCGGCTTGCAGCGGCGAGGGATGCCCACAGGGGTTCTTTAACCGCTAGTCGGGCTTGCAGCTACGCTTCCAAGCCCATGTGACCCAGGCGTCGCGGGGCCTCTCGCCGCAGCGGCTGCACCGGATGCGCAGGCCGATGTTCTCCATCGGGGCGTCCTCGCCCAGCAACTGGATCAGCTCGTAGCGCGAGAACGTCCGCTCCTTGCAACCGCACTTCACGCGCAGCCCATCACCGAGGTTGAGGTGTCCCACGCTGAAGGGTCTCGGCATGGAGCGAACAAACGCGGAACATGCGCTGGGGTTCCTGACCGGGACTCCTGGCCGCGCCCTTGCCGCGCTGGTGCCGCGCTGGTGCCGCGGCGCGCAACGCCATCCACCGTGTGGATGGCGCGCATCCAAGCTCTGCGTTGGTCGCCACGCCCCGAGATCGTCCAGATTCGCGGGCGAAGGCAGGGCCGCAGCGCCGCTGCCGTGGACACGAAGGCCATGGCCCGCACATCCTCGTCGGCAGCAACGCTCATCGCCCTGGCGGCGTCCTCCACGCCCGCCCTGGCGCACGTCGCCCCTTGGTCCAGCCCGGACCCGCCGCCGCTGGACGTTCAGTTCCTGGTTGCCATCGCGCTCATGGCCGTCGCCGGCGCTGCTTTCGTCTGGCAGGGCGCGGCGGTGGCCTACGAGTCGCTGCGCACCGGCGGGAGCGCCGTCGCACGGCTCAGCCCTCATGGCAGCCGACAAGCGACGGCCCGCCTGCCAGCCGGTTCAGCTCCAGTGCCCTCTCCTGCTCCATCACCCCGGGTGGCTGTCATTCGATCGCTTCGTCGGCCCCGCCGAAGAAGGCCGGCGACGGCCGCACGCAGCCGCACACGCCCTCGGAGCGCACCAAGGGCTTCGCGGCACCCAGGTCATGTCGTCGGGCGCTGCTCCGCCTCCTCGCCTGTGCTTCTCAACCGAGCCTGCGCCTAGAGGGCGAAATCGGCGGCGGCGAGGTCGACCGACCCGGCCAGCCGGAAGGTGAGGACCCCTCCGCCCGTGTTCACCGCGACTGAAGTGACGCCGCCGCCCTGGACGAAGGTGATCTCCCCCGGCACGTACACCGCCGGCCGCACGAGCCCCGTCACGTCGCCGACGAAGTGGAAGCCCTGCTCGCCGGGCGCGGACGGGTCGGTGTCGTCGATCGTCGACAGGTCGATCCTGTCGCCTTCCGCCCGGCTGAAATCGGTGACCACGCCAGCCCCGAAGCCGGCGTTGTTCGGCGCGTGGAAGCGAAACATGTCCGCCCCGGCGCCGCCGAAGAGCAGGTCGGCGCCCCCGCCGCCGCTCAGGGTATCGTCCCCCGCTCCGCCGAACAGCGTGTCGGCGCCCGGATCGCCCACGGGGCCCGTGATCAGGACGGCAGGCGGGGGCGAGTCGCCTTCCAGCAGGTCGTCGCCGCCGCCGCCGAACATCAGGTCGCCGCCGCCGAGACCGAAGAGCGTGTCCTCGCCGGCGACGTCAAACAGGATGTCGGGACCGGCCGTTCCCACCAGGAGGTCGTCCCGCAATCCACCGAACCGGAAGGCCATGCGACCCGCTCCTCTACTGCTGCGCCTTTCGGGACCGTCGCGCGCCTCGCCCACAAAGGAGGTCGCCGGGGCCAGCCCAGAGCTAGCCTGGCGCCCCGGCGTGATGCGGCGCTCGACCGCCGCGGGGACCTCGGACTGCCGCCGCGGGCGACCATCATACGCCTCCCGTGGCCGGGATGCATCTGCAGCCGGGACGCATCCACCTCCTCAGCCCGTCTCCGGTCCGAAGCGCACCAAGTCGACCTTCACCTTGAGATCGGCATAGCCCCCGTACGCGCGGCCAACCCGCCGCGACTTGTGCCCGGCCAACTTCTTCCGCCGCTCCTCCTCCATCATGTGAATCAGCACCGAACCGGGGTTCATCCGCGTTTCTGGTGCAGGTTGAGTGGAGCGTGGCACCCGAAGCCCCGCCGCGGGTTCATCCGCGTTTCTGGTGCAGTCGGGTCGGATGGCACGTAGGACGACCAGGGACCACATAGGACGGATGCATCTAAAGGTCTGATGTGAGGAGCAGCGCGATGGCCGACAAGGAGAACGACAACAAGCGGGCGGAAGGTGCAGCCCAGCCAAAGCCGGCGGCGGCCGAGGCGCCGCCCGCGCCCCCCGCGACCAAGGGCGTCGGCGGCGGCGCGCACGGCATCGCCTCCGGGCACAACCCCGGCGGCACGTCGCCGGGCGGCGGGCCGGGAGCGGGCCTCGGCAGCATCGGCACCGGAGGCGCCTCCACGGGCGGAGGCTCGACCGGCTCCGTCAAGCAGAGCGGGCGGTAGCGCGGGGCCCTTGGCGGCGGGCGACGGCGGGAGCGAGGCCGGGCGACCGTGGCGCCCCGACGTGCCGCCGGACTGGGCGGCCGCGATGGAGCGGATCGCGGCGGGCGGCATACGGCGCGTCCTAGTGGGCCACTTGCCTCGGGCTGTGCCATTCCTGCGGTCCGCGGCCGTACGGTGGTAGTGGCTGCTGGGTATGAGCGCCCGAGCCGCCGACAGCGTGTCCGTCGCCGGACCGCTTTCGCCGCCTTTGCCGGCGCTTGCCGTTCCAGAGGAAGGGCGTGGGCTGCCGGTTCCAGGCCTGGGCAGTCTGCTCGAACCAGCCGGCGATCTCGGCCGGGCTCTGCGGGTGCTGGCCGTCGAGGGTGCGTCGCTTGAGGATGCGCTGGATGGACTCGGCCATGTTCAGCCAACTGCCGCCGAGCGGAGTGTAGAGCGGCATGATGCCGTGCCGGCAAAGCCAGACCACCATCTCGGCCGTCTTGTGGCCGGTGAGGTTGTCCCACACGAGGAGCATGCGTAGGAGCGGCAGTTCGGCGGGCAAGGCGAAGCGTTCCGCCAGGCCGTCCTGCCACGCCTCCCAGGCGGCACGGGTTGCCCCCGCATCGACCGGCGTGGCGCACGCCGGCAGCGTCGCCAGGATCACCGCCAGCCTGTCCTTGAGCCAACCATGCAGGACCGGGTTGGTGCAGTTGCTGACCGGCTGGAGATGCACTTGTCCGGTTGCGGGATGGAACAGGGTGAGGATCTTGCACGTGCCGCCCCGGACATACTCGTGCGGCCGGGTCGCGGGATGGCCTTGCCGCCGCCAGCTGCTGCCCGGCTGCGGTATGGCCTGGAAGGGGCCGGCCTCGTCCTCGCACCAGACCGCCAGGCCGAGCGAGGCGCCGAGCGCGTAGGCCCGTTCAATCAGCCCCTTTTTGCGGCGGCATCCGGATCGGTGACGGTGACAAGACCTTCGTACTTGCGCTGGCGTACGACCACGCCGGTCTCGCACCAGCTCCGCCCCTTTTGCCAGCTGTATCCGGCAGCATGCAGGGCGCGGCCAATCGTGTAGGTGCTGATGCCGGGCAGGCCATCTTCGGCCCGGTGCAGGGCGTCTCGCAGTGTGCTCAGTGACCAAGTCGCCGTGCCATCCCGCACGCGCTCCGGTGCCCGGGCGACCTCGGCCAGGATGCGTCGCTGCTCGGCCTCGCCGTAGCGGACCCGGTGGCCACCGCCATGCCGCGGCACCACCGCGGCCAGACCACCACGGTTGAACCCCGCCACCCAGCGCGCGACGGTGTCGCCGACGTCGCGTCCAACCAGCTGCGCCGCCGCCGTGTAGCTCTGCCCCATGGCCACGGCCAGCAAAGCCCGGGCACGAGCAACCTGCGCTGCCGGTGCACTCTGTGACCGGCTCAGCCGTGAGAGCGACGTCCGCTCCGCCTCGCTCAGCGGGCGGAGTGGGTCCTTCTGCCGTCGTGACATCGGCCACCTCGCCATCCGGAGGCAGCCACTATGGCGCACTCCGAGGCAAGTGACCCACTAGCAGTGCGCTCCGATCCGACCGCGCGGGCATCGGTCAGGAACCCGCCGATCTCGGCCACGACGAGCGGCGCTGGGCGCGCGCTTTCCATTTCGGCACCCCTTCTCCACGTTCGGAGCCAGCATTTCATTTTATAATTGATATAATATCAGAAACTGCATGTCCAGATCGCCGAGCCGTCGCGGAGGTGCGGAGTTGAGGCCGAGCC
>CADCTL010000228.1 GCA_902805625.1 uncultured Acetobacteraceae bacterium | reverse complement strand
CTCCGCGTCCACGTTGCCCGTGCCGACTTGGAAATCCGGCCCTTCCGGCAGCAGGTAGCCGATTTCGCGCAGGAAAGCGGTGTAGGCCCCGAGGTCCACGGGCTTGGCCTGGTGCTCGCGGTGCCAGGCGTCGATCTTGGCTTGCAGCTCATCCCGCTTCCGCAGCAGGGCGGCGTTCTCCGGCGCGAGGTCGCGGAGTACGGCGGCGAGCGCGGACCAGAAGCGCGCCGGCTCCACACCGGTGCCGGGCAGGGCCTCGTTCTCCATGAAGGCGTGCAACGCGCCCGCCACCTTGAGCCCCGAAACCTCGACCGTATCAGCCACCGGCGTCTCCTCCCCTGGCGGCGCCGCCAACGGGGCGCCGGGAGGCGGTAACTAGGCGCACCCGGCACCGGCCGCCAAGGGGCGAGGGGTGTCACACCTCCAAGATGGAGGCGTGGGCGAGGTTGCTCAGGACGTCCATGCGCTCGCTGTGGAAGGGCTCCGCCTGCCGGCAGTTCGACAGGAAGGCGAAGGACAGGCCGGAGGTGGGATCGGCCCAGCAATAGGAGGAGCCGACGCCGCCGTGGCCGAAGGTGCGCGGGTGGGCGATGGCGCCCAGGCCCCGCGCCACGGGCGTCTCGCCGCGCGAGTGCGGGCCGAGGCCGCGGTGCATGGGCAGGCCCATGTACTCGTCCACGCGGTCGCCGGTGAAATCGCGGGTGACGAACTCCACCATTCGCGGTGATAGCACGCGCGTTCCGTTCAACGCGCCGCCGGCGGCCAGCATCTGGTAGAACGCCGCCATGGCGCGAGCGCTGCCGTAGCCGCCGCCGCCGGGGATGCCGGCGCGGCGCCCGGCGGGGGTGTTTTCCGGCATCCGGGGCGCGAAGCGGCCATCCTCCGGCGGGTCGTAGATGCCGGCGGCGCGGCCGTGCTCCGCCTCCGGAAGCCCGACGAAAAGCTCGTCCTCCAGCCCGAGCGGCGCGATGACCCGGCGGCGGACGAAGGCGCGGAAATCCTCGCCCGCCAGCGCCTCGATCAGCACCGCCGCCGTCCAATGCGCGGAGGCCGGGTGGTACACCACGCGCGAGCCGGGGGTCCATTCCAGGGTGAAGCCGCAGACGGTGCGGCGGAGGAGGTCGTGGTCCTCCCAGGCCGCTTCCGGCACCACGGCGGAGGGGAAGCCGCCCTGGTGGGTGAGCAGTTGCAGCACGGTGACGCCGCCCTTGCCGTGCGCCTCGAAGCCAGGGACGTGCTGCGAAACGGTGTCGTTGAAGCGGAGCAGCCCGTCCTCCGCCAGCATCCACAGCGCGGCGGCGGTGACGACCTTGGTGTTGGAGTAGAGCAGGAACAGGCTGCGCGTGTCCGCGGGCGCGGCGTCCGACCCCACGCGCGCCTGGCCGAAGGAGCGGTGGAGCGCCAGCTTGCCGCGCCGCGCCACGGCCACCTGCGCGCCGGGGTGGCGGCCCTCGGCTATGTGGCGTTCGACGATCGCGCACAGGCGGTCCAAGGGGCGCGGGTCGAGGCCGAGCGCCTCCGGGTTGGACTCGGGCAGCGGGAAAGCCATGGCGGGTCTCCTCCTCGCCGGCGACGCTACGGCGGCGTCCCCGCACTCCGCAATCCGGTGTTGACGCGGAAACGCGCGTTTCGCCGAGCCCCGATCATGGGAGAGTTTGCAACGGCGAGCTTGCCCAATCGAGCCGGAACTAACACTTTCCGATGCCGGAACAGGAGTGGTGGCGCATGAACCCCTTTCGCGTCCTAGTCGGCCTCGTCGCGCTCGCGGGGTGCGCGGCGCCGGTCGCGGGCACGCCGAGCGCGACCGGCCCGGTTGCCGCCGAGCGGAACGCGGCGGTGCTGCGGGCGGCCCGCGCGATGCTGGCCTCGGGCGATTGTCGCGGAGCGGAGCCGAAGATCGTGGACGCCCCGATCCGCATGGACGATCCGCTCGTCCCGGGCGCGGCGCGGCAACTGGTGCTCGTCGAGGGCTGTGGCGGAGTTGGCCTGCTCAACTTCGCACTCGTGCCCGTGCCCGGGGGAGGCGAGCGGGTGGCGCCCATGTTCCCCGGCACCACCATCACCGAGCCGAGCTTGCAGCGCGACGGCCTCCGGCAAGCTGTCCTTGCGGTCAAGGCCGTCGCGCCGGATTGCGAACGGATCACGGTCAACGACACCCGCTTCGACGGGCCCGCAGGGTTGGGGTCGCGCGGCGGAAAGGTGACGCGGCCTTGGAACGAGACCTGGGTGCTCGGCGCATGCGGCCGGCCCGTCGCCGTGCCGATGGAGTTCACCCCGGATCAGCGCGGCACGCTGGTCAGGATCGACATGCGCGCCGTCCGGCCGCTCGGCTGACGCTCCGCTTCACACCCCGGCGGCGTCGATCCGCAGTATGGCCCGTGCCAGCGCCTGGGCGCGCGGCACCATGCTCCCGATCTCCAAGTACTCGTCCGGGCTGTGGGCCTTCCCGCCGATCGGGCCGACGGCGCAGAGCGTGGGCGCGCCGACCGCCGCGGTGAAGCCGGAATCGGCGCAGCCGCCGGAGAACTCGCCTCGGACGTCGAGCCCGCTCTCCCCCGCCGCCACGCGGTAGCTCTCGAACAGTCGCGCGCTGGCCACGTTCTGCGTCAACGGCAGGAACTCGCCGCGGATGGAGAGCTTGGCGCGCGTGCCGGGCACGAAGGAGCGGCCGACGATCTCGTGGATGCGCCCCATCGCCTCGTCGCGGTCGGGGCGCTCGACGTAGCGCAGGTCGATCTGGCCCGTGGCGTAGGGCGCGACGGTGTTCACGCTCTGCCCGCCGCTGACCAGGCCCACGTTCACCGTGATCCCGCGCTTGAGGTCGGTGATGGCGTGCAGCGCCTGCACCTTGCGCGCCAGCTCCTCGATGGCGCTGATTCCGGCCTCGAAGTTGCCGCCGGAATGGGCCGCCTTGCCCTCGATCTCGAAGAAGGAGAAGACGCCGCCCTTGCGCCCGGTGACGATGCCGCCCGAAGGCCGGCCGGGCTCCGAGTTGAACACCGCCCGCGCCTCGCGCGCGACGGACTCGATCACCTCCCGCCCCTCGGGCGAGCCGATCTCCTCGTCGCCGGTGAACAAGCCCAGCAGCGGCGCCGGCGCGCCGCCGAAGCGCTGGAAGGCGGCGAGGACGAACATGTTCATCACCAGCCCGGCCTTCATGTCGGCGACGCCCGGGCCGTAGGCGCGACCGCCTTCCACGCGGAAGGGGCGGCGCTCGGGCTCGCCCTTGGGGAACACCGTGTCCCGGTGGCCCATCAGGACGACCGAGCGCCGCGCGTTGCTCCCGCCGCCGGCCAGGGCGTCGCCGCCCTCCACGCGCGCCTTCAGGCAGTCGCCGAACTGGGCGCGCGGCACGGTCTCCACCGGGATGCCGCGCGCTTCCAGGAAGCGCCGCACCTGCGCGCCCACCGCGTCCACGCCGGCCTTGTCGTAGGAGCCGCCGTCCGTGTCCACCATCTCGCGCAGCGCGTCGAGCATCGCGTCCTGCTGCGAACCGAGCCACTCGATGATCAACGCCTCGGCGTAGCCGCCTGCCATGGGAGAACTCCTATTCGACCTTGCCGATGCGCCGCACCGCCCGCGCCAGGCGCGCGCTGTCCTCGCGGAAGAACGCGGCGAACGCCTCGCCGTCCCTGTGGTCCAGAGTGTTGCCCGAAGCCGAGACCGCCCGCCGCAACTCGCCGTCCTGCGCCGCCGCCGCCAGGGCGCGCCGCAGCCCCTCCAGCACCGGCGCCGGGGTCCCGGCCGGCGCGCACACGCCGGTCCAGATGTAGTATTCGCACTCCGGGAAGCCGCGCTCGATCAGCGTCGGCACGTCCGGGAACTCGGCGAGGCGCTTCGCGCCCCAGCACGCCAGCGCCCGCAGCCTGCCGTCCCGGATGTGCGGGGCCGCCGGGCCGGGACCGCTGGAGAGCGCCTGCACCTGCCCGCCGAGCAAGGCCGTCAGCGCCGGCCCGCCGCCCTGGAACGGCACGTGCAGCATGTCGATGCCCGCCGCGCCCGCCAGCATCGCCATGGGCACGTGCAGCGCCGAGTAGTTGCCGGCCGACGAGTAGCTGATCGACCCCGGCCGGGCCTTCGCCGCCGCCACGAACTCCTCCACCGTCCGCCACGGCGCCGAAGCCGGCACCACCAGCACCGTCGGGTCGGCCGTGAACAGCGCGACCGGCGCGAACTGGTCCAGCTCGTAGGCCGGCTGCCGCCCGAAGAGCCGCGCCGCCTCGGGCAGCACCGACACGGACGAGAGCGCCATCAGCAGCGTGTACCCGTCCGGCTGGGCGCGCGCGACGGACGCGTTGCCGATCTCGCCCGAAGCGCCGCCGCGGTTGGAGATCGGCACCGGCTGCCGCCAGATCCGCTCCAGCGCCGCCGCCACCGGCCGCGCCACCACGTCCGCCTGCCCGCCCGGCGGGAACGCCACCACCATGGTCACCGCGCGGTTCGGGAAGTCGCCGGCGCCCTGCGTGAAGGCGGGGAGAGGAGACGCCAGCGCCCCAGCGGCGCCGAGCAGCGCCGATCGCCGCCTCATGCGACCGGGTTCTCCAGCACGCCGATGCGCGCCACCTCGATCCGCACCACGTCGCCCGATCGGAGGAAGCGCGGCGGGTCGAAGCCGATGCCGACCCCGGCCGGCGTGCCGGTGGCGATGATGTCGCCGGGCTCCAGGGTGATCCCGGCGCTGATCGTCTCGATCAGGGTCGGGATGTCGAAGATGAGGTCGGACACCGGCGCGTCCTGCCGCTTCTCGCCGTTGACGTGGGTTGTCAGGCGCAGCGCCCCGGGATCGGGCGCCTCGTCGGCGGTGAGGATGGCCGGGCCCATCGGGCAGAAGCCGTCCAAGCCCTTGCCCAGGATCCATTGCCGGTGGCGGTGCTGGAGGGTGCGCGCGGTCACGTCGTTGACGATCGTGTAGCCGAACACGTGCGAAAGCGCGTCCGCCTTGCGGATGCCGCGCCCGCCGCGGCCGATCACCACCGCCAGCTCGCCCTCGTAGTCCACCGAGCCGGTCGGATCGAGGCCGGCGGGAATGGGCTCGCCGGGGCCGATGACGCTGGTCGCCGGCTTGCTGAACACCACCGGCGCTTCCGGCACCACCTCCTTGGTGGAAGCGTCGAAGCCGGAGCCGGCGAACTCCTTCGCGTGCTCGTGGTAATTCTTGCCGACGCAGAAGACGTTCTTGGGCGGGCGCGGGACGGGGGCGCACAGCGTCGCGCCCTCCACCGCCGGGCCGATCCTGGCGGCGGCGCGGGCGCGCTCCAGCATGGCGGGCTCGGCCGCGACCAGGGCGAGCATGCCGCCTTCCAGCAACGGATCGGTGGCGGCGAGGTCCACCACCGCCCCGTCGTCCCGCAGCGCGCCGACCCGCTGCTCCAGCCTGCCCGCGTGCCTGAAGGTCACCAGCCGCATCGTTCCACCCCGCCCCGCTCCGCCCGGCAGGACACCGGATCAGGCCGCGTTCGGCAAGGGCCGCACGGCCGCCGCCAGCTCGATCGCGCGCGCCCCGCGCAGCGCCAGGTCGTCGCGGTGGAGGGCCGCCGCCACCTGCACCGCGCGCGGCATCCCCTCCGCGTCGAGCCCGACCGGCACGCTGATCGCGGGCTGGCGGGTGAGGTTGAAGGCGGCCGTCCAGGGCGCCCAATCGCGCCACAGCGCCTCGCGCGGGCGGATCGTGGGCTGGTCGGCGGCGAAAGCCGCGGTGGGGGTCGCGGCGGTCAGCAGGAGGTCGAAGCGCTGGTGGAAACGGGCCATGGCGTGCGCCGCCTCGATCCTGAGCGCTTCCGCGCCGAGGAAGTCCACGGCGCTCATCGCGGCCTCGCGCTCCGCCACCTCCGCGATGCCGGCGTCTAGCATCTCCCGCCGCTCGGGCGGGATCGTCGCCACGAGCCGGGCCAGCCCCACGCCCCACACGCGGCCGAACACGGCGCGGGTGTCCGGCAGGCCGGGGTCGGCCTCCTCCACGACCGCGCCCGCGTCCTCCAACATGCGCGCGGCGGCGACGAGCACCGCCTCGCCTTCCGCATCGAGCGGCGGGTCGAAGCCGAGGCGGCGCACCACCGCCACCCGCAGCCCGGCCACGCCGTCCTCGATGCCGCCCCGCCAATCGCGCGGCTCCTCCGGCAGGCAGAACGGGTCGCGGATGTCCGGCTGCGCCATGGCGGAGAGCATCAGCGCCGCGTCGCGCACCGTGCGCGCCATGGGCCCGGCGCAGGCCACGCCGGAAAAGGCGCCGTGCGGCCACTGCGGCACCCGGCCGTAGGAGGGCTTCACCCCCACCAGCCCGCAGAACGCCGCCGGGATGCGGATGGAGCCGCCGGCGTCCGTGCCGACATGCAGCGGCCCGAAGCACGCCGCCCCCGCCGCGCCGGCGCCGGAGGAGGAGCCGCCCGGCGTCCGCTCGCGGTTCCACGGGTTGCGGGTGATGCCGTGCAGCGGGCAGTCGCCCGGCGTCTTCCAGCCGAACTCCGTCGTGGTGGTCTTGCCGATGATGACGGCGCCCGCGGACTTCAGGCCCATCACCGCCGGCGCGTCCTCGGTCGCCGGTTCGGTGCCCGTGGTGCGGCTGCCCCGCCGCGTCGGGAAGCCCGCCATGGTGAGCAGGTCCTTCACCGTCGCCGGCACGCCGTCGAGCGGCCCCATGGGGCGCCCGGCCATCCAGCGCGCCTCGCTCTCCCCGGCCGCGGTGACGGCGCGCGGGTTCATGGCGGCGAAGGCGTTCACCCAAGGATTCAACTCGGCCACCCGCCGCATCACCGCCTGCAAGGCCTCCACCGGCGACAGGGCGCGCCGCGCGTAGAGGGCGAGCAAGGTTTCGGCGGACATGAGCGCGGGGTCGGTCGGGGACATGCGGGGCCTCGGCGGGGGAGGGGGCAGGATGGCGCCGTGCGGCGCGGGACGGAAGCCGGGCCGCTTGCCCGGCGTCCCCGTCCGGCCACTTGCTGGCGACGGAAGGCTCTCGGGGGGTGCGGAAGCCCATGTTCGCTGAAGTCAACGGCGTGAAGCTTTACTTCGACGTCGAGGGGGCCGGGCTGGTGGCCGATGGTCCGCTCGTGAGGGCGAAGCCGACGCTCGTCCTCCTGCACGGCGGCCCCGGCTTCGACCACACGATCTACAAGCCCGCGTTCTCCGCCTTGGCCGACGTCGCGCAGATCGTCTACCTCGACCACCGCGGGAACGGCCGGAGCGCGGGGAGCGATCCCGCGACCTGGAACCTGGCGCAGTGGGGCGACGACGTGAGGGGGCTCTGCGATGCGCTCGGCATCGATAAGCCGATCGTCTACGGCGCCTCGTTCGGCGGCTTCGTGGCGCAGTCCTATGCCACCCGCCACCCGGACCACCCCGCCAAGCTCGTGCTGGCGAGCACGGCCGCCCGGGTGGAGTTCGATATCGTCTTCGAGGCGTTTGACCGCATCGGCGGCCCGGGCGCGCGGCAGGTCGCCGAGGCCTACTGGCTCAATCCCACCGCCGAGAGCCGCGCGCGGTACTTCGAGGTCTGCCTGCCGCTTTACCGCCCGCGCCCTCCCGAGAA
>CADCTL010000227.1:316-7580 GCA_902805625.1 uncultured Acetobacteraceae bacterium | reverse complement strand
TCAAACCCGCTGACAGGCGTGGAATCCCGGGGGCGTCGCCTCGCGCAGCGGCGGCCTGTCCTGTCGGTGGTGGTGCCGTTGTTCAACGAGGAGGAGGTGCTCGAGCGCTTCCACGCGCGCCTGACCTCCGTGATGGACTCGCTCGGCCTGTCCTGGGAGGTGGTCTACGTGAACGACGGTTCGCGGGACCGCAGCCTCGATGTGCTGCATGCGCTGCACGCCGAGCAGGCCGAGGTGGCGGTGGTCAGCCTAAGCCGGAACTTCGGCAAGGAGGTGGCGATGACCGCCGGGCTTGACCATGCGCGTGGCGACGCCGTGGTCGTCATCGACGTGGACCTGCAGGACCCGCCGGAGGTGATTCCAGAACTGGTCGCCGCATGGCGGGAGGGGTTCGACGTCGTCTACGCGCAGCGCCGGGTGCGCGAGGGCGAAACTTGGCTGAAGCGCACCACGGCGGCCGGCTTCTACCGGGTGATGGAGCGCATCGGCGGCCCGGTGCGGTTGCCGCCCAACGTCGGTGATTTCCGGTTGATGAGCCGGCGCTCCCTCGACGCGTTGCTGGCGCTGCGCGAGCGCCATCGCTTCATGAAGGGCCTGTTCGCCTGGGTGGGCTTCCCGTCCAAGGCGGTCCCCTACGACCGCGCGCCGCGCGCCGCCGGCACCACCAAGTGGAACTACTGGCGTTTGTGGAACCTCTCGATCGAGGGCATCACCTCCTTCACCACCGTGCCGCTGCGCGTCGCCACCTACCTGGGCTTGGCGACGGCGGCCTTCGCCGTGCTCTACGGCGTGCAGGTGGTGGTGAAGACGGCGCTCTACGGCAACCCGGTCGCCGGCTACCCCAGCCTGATGGTGGTGGTGCTGTTCCTGGGCGGTGGGCAGCTCGTGACGCTCGGCATCATCGGCGAGTACCTCGGCCGCGTGTTCAACGAGGCGAAGGGCCGGCCGCTCTACATCGTGGGGCGCCATCTACCGGCAGCCGGGGCGGAAAGCGATTCGGAGGAGCAGGTGGCGGATGCGCGCTGCTTGGTGAACGCGTAGGGGAACGGGTCGTGAGTTGCGCGGCGCGCTGACGGCGACGAGATCCCGCGTCGCGCCGTTCGCTGCCGCCGCGGAGAGTGCTGGAAATGGCTGCCAAAGCGGGATGGCCGCCGTTTCGGCCGAGGGCAGCATGGTCGCCGCGTAGCGCATCGCCGGTGCACCGGTTCGATCAGCCGGACAAGCCCAGAGCGGGTCGGACAACCGCGTCCCGACTCGTGGTGCCCGGCGCATAATCAATCTTATATCGCAACAGTTATTGGAACGAGGTCGATTTATTCCGCTTAACCCTTGGACCACCGCTTAGGATCAGAGGGCCATGGCGATTCAGAACGGCACGGACGGCGCGGATGTGCTCACCGGAGGGCCGGACGGCGACATACTCGTCGGCAATGGCGGCAACGACACGCTGGTCGCCAGCAGCAGCGGCTTCACCTTCGCCGCCTACTGGAGTTCGCCCGGCCCGGTCAGGATCGAGCTCTTCCGGGAGGCGGCTTTCGACGGTTTCGGGAGCCCCGGTGGCCAGGACGCGCTCCGCGGCATCCACGGCGTCTTCGGCTCCGCTTTCGGCGACGGCATGCTCGGCAGCGACCTGACCGACGTTCTGGTCGGCCTCGACGGCAACGACACCATCCTCGGGCTGGACGGCGGCGACGTCATCAACGGCGGCGGCGGAAACGATTCCATCGACGGCGGCGGGGGCAACGACACCGCGGCCTTCAACGGCAAGCGGTCCGACTACACCGTCAGGGCCGCCGACGGCGGCTTCATCATCGCCGACAACCGCGGCAGCGGCGACGGCACGGACACCGTGGCCGGCGTCGAGGTCTTCCAGTTCGAGGACGGCACCCTGACCGCCGGGAACCTGCTGACCGGGACGCCGACCCCGCCGACCCCGCCATCCAACACCGTCATGGGCACCGAGGGCGATGACCGCCTGGTGCCCGTCGACGGCGACGGTACCATCGACGGCCGCGGCGGACGCGATTGGGTGGACTTCGGGACCCAAGGTCACCGCGGCGACATGGTGCAGCTGCAATCCGACGGCGGCGTGCAGCTGACCCACCGCGGCGCCGTGCACACGCTGCGCAGCGTCGAGGAGGTTCGCTTCCTGGATGGGCGGCTGGTCTTTGACGCGGCGGACCCGGCGGCGCAGGTGGTGCGCCTGTACGAGGCGGCGTTGGACCGCCTGCCCGACCAGGGCGGCCTCAACTTCTGGATCGGCGCCGTGCAGCACGGCCAGCCGCTGGCCAACCTCGCCGCCGGCTTCATCGGCTCGGCCGAGTTCCGCTCGCGCTTCGGCGACATGGCCGACAACGGCGCCTTCGTGGACCAGCTCTACCTCAACGTGCTGAACCGCGCCGGGGAGGCGGAGGGCCGGCAGTTCTGGGTCAACTCCATGAACAGCGGCATGGGCCGCGCCGACGTCCTCGTCGCTTTCTCCGAAAGCGCCGAGAACAAGGCGGGCACCGCCGCCCTGGTTCAGAACGGCATCTGGGACAGGAGCGAAGCGTCCACCGAGGTCGCACGCATGTACGACACGGTGTTCGGCCGCCTGCCCGACGCGCCGGGGCTGGGCTTCTGGAAGAACGCGCTTGAGGGCGGCACCGCCTCCCTCGCGCAGCTGGCCGACAGCTTCACCGGCAGCGCCGAGTTCCGCGCCAAGTACGGCAGCCTCGACAACCGTGGCTTCGCGGACGCGCTCTACGTGAACACGCTGGACCGCGCCGCCGACGAGGCAGGTCTGGACTACTGGACCGGCCAGCTCGACGGCGGCATGGCGCGCTCCGCGGTGGTGCTAGCCTTTTCCGAGAGCGCGGAGCACGTCAACCTCACCGCGCGCGGCATCCAGAGCGAGAACCCGGGCGAGTTCGGCATCCTCTTCGCCTGAGCCGACCGTCGGCGTCGGGCGGGGCACGGCCGTGCCCCGCCCGACGGTTCTGTGCGCACCCGTCCGCCGCACCACGGTTGAGCGGGACACACGTGGGCGGACGGTATCCACCGCAGGGGTGGACGACGACGACAGAGGCGGGAGGTCCCGGCCGCGGCGGCGGGCGGATGTCACGGCGGCGGCGCTGCGGCTGCTGCGGGGTGAGGACCTCGAGACGGTATCGCGGTCGCTCCGCGCGACCGCGGCGACGCTGGCGAGCTGGCGCGACGCGTGCGTTCCTGGCCGCGGGCGAGGCGAGCTTGACCTCCCGCCCCACCGACGGTGAGGACCTCGGGAGCGAACGGCTCAAGGCCCGGCTCGGCGCGACGCTGCTGAAGGCGAAGATCGCCGCCCTGGAGGGTGGCGCCCTCTGACCCGAGGGCATAGCGTCGGTTGTCAGATGAACAACGCGAAGCTCGAACTGTCCGAGAACGCCGGCATTACGCAGGCCGCGCGGGCCGATCCGCCCCGGCGCGCTGGAGTTCGCGGTAGACCGTCGAGCGCCCGAGGCCGACCTGCCGGGCGGCCGCGGTCGGCGATAGGCCGGCGGCCACCAGCTTCAGGGCCGCTTCCGCCCTGTCCCGCTCGAGCGGCTGGCGCCCGGGATGCCTTCCCTTGGCGCGCGCGGCGGCGATGCCGTCCCGGGTGCGCTCCGCGATCAGTCGCCGTTCGAAGTGCGCGATGGCGCCGAACACGTGGAACACCAGCTCGCCGGCGGCCGAGGCGGTGTCGATCTTCTCCTCAAGGCTCAGCAGCGCGATCCCGCGCCCCTTCAGCATAGCGACGGTGGCGAGCAGCTCGGCGAGCGAGCGGCCCAGCCTGTCGAGGCGGACGACCGCGAGCGTGTCGCCGCGTCGCGCGTAGTCGAGCAGGGCGGCGAGGCCGGGCCGCTCCATCGAGCGGCCGGAGCGGACGTCGGTGAACACCTTGATGGCCGCGGCCTGGCGCAGCCGCAGCTCCTGCCCGGCGACGTCCTGGTCGCCCGTGGACACCCGCGCGTAGCCCAGGACGTCGCCCATGGCGTCCCCGAACCGCTCGTTCCCTGGACGGCCCGCGCACCGCTGCTCGCCACCGTCCGGGACCGTCCACAGACTACGTCTCCCAAAGCCGGCGCGTCCACGACCATGATGGAGGTTTGGGGGACGGGGGACACGCCTTGGCGCGACGAGAGCTGCTGACCGACGAGGAGCGCCAAGCCCTGTTCGGTATGCCCGCCGACCCCGACGGCTTGGCCCGGCGCTTCACGCTGTCCCGCTCCGACCGTGAACTCGTGGCCGGGCGCCGGGGCGACGCCAGCCGCCTCGGCTACGCCGTGCAGCTCGCCTTGCTGCGCCACCCGGGCACAACGCTCGCCAACCTCGGCCAGCCGGTCGGTGCATTGGTCGGCTGGATGGCGCGGCGGCTGGAGATCCCGCCGGATGCTTTTGCCCTCTACGCGCGCCGCCCCCAGACCGTGACCGACCACGCGCGGGAGCTCGCCGCCACGCTCGGCCTGCGTCCCGCCACCGCGGCCGACCTGTCCCTCATGGTCGAGGCGGCGGCGGAGGCGGCCCGGGGCACGGACGCGGGCTCGCCGATCGCGGCCGCCGTCATCGAGGCGCTGCGCCGCTCGCGGGTCATCCTGCCGGCCGTCGCGGCGATCGAGCGCGCCGCCATCGCCGGGCGCGCCCGGGCCCGCCGGCGCGCGGCAGAGGCGGTGCTGGCCCGCTTATCGGACGCGCATCTGGCCGAACTCGAGCGGCTGCTGGCGGTCGATCCGGCGCTCGGCATGACGCCGTTTGCCTGGCTCAAAGCAGCGCCGGTCGCGCCCAAGCCCGACCACGTCCGCGAGCTGCTCGACCGGCTGCGCCGCGTGCGCGCGATCGGCCTGCCGATCGAGGTCGTTGCGGGCGGGCACGACGCGCGGCTGCGCCAGTTCGTCCGCGAGGGCCACGCTTCCGATGCCCACCAGCTCGCGCGCTACACGGCGCGTCGGCGCCGGGCCATCCTCGCCGCCACCATCCTCGATCTCGAGACCCGGCTGACCGACGCGGTGCTGGACATGGCCGACCGGCTGATCGGCGGCCTGTTCGCCAGGGCTCGCAACGCCGCGCGCCGCCGGTACGCGGCCAGCGCCGGCGACGTCGGCCGCCTGATGCGCCTGTTCCATGGCACCATCGGCGCGCTCGCCGCCGCGCAGGAAAGCGACCGCGACGCGTTCGAGGCCGTGGACGAGGCCGTCGGCTGGGCCAAGCTGCTGCGGGTGCGCGGCGAAGTCGAGGAGTTGGCCGGCCTGGCCGAGGAGGACCCGCTGCTGCGCGCCGCCGAACGGTGGCGAACGCTGCGGAGGTTCGCCCCCGACCTGATCGAGGCGCTGCAATTCCGCGCCGCCCGTCCCGACGATCCGGTGCTGGCCGCCCTGCGGCTGATCACCGGCCTGGACCGCTCCGGCCGGCGCGATGTGCCGCCGGACGCCCCGATGCCGTTCCGCAAGGCGTGGCGGCGCCTGGTCGCGGCCGACGGGACGCCGGACCGTCGGCTCTACGAGACGGCGGTGCTGGCGACGCTGCGCGACCGGCTGCGCTCCGGCGACGTCTGGGTGGAGCGGTCCTCCGGCTACCGCCGCTTCGACAGCCACCTGCTGCCCGCCGAGGCGGTGCCGGCCGCCGCGGCGGAGCTCGGCCTGCCGGCCACCGCCGACGAGTGGCTGGCGGCGCGGGGCGCCGAACTCGACCGGAGGCTCAGGCGCTTCGCGCGCCGGCTGCGCCGCGGCGGGCTCGAGGGTGTGGAACTGCGCGACGGCCGCCTGCACGTCGCCCAGGTGCGGGCTTCGACCCCGCCCGAAGCGCTGTCCCTCGCCGGCGCGATCGAGACCTTGATGCCGGCGGCGCGGATCACCGAAATCCTGCACGACGTGGCCCGAGCCACCGGCTTCGCCGCGGCCTTCACCAACCTGCGGACCGGCGAGCGCTGCGAGGACGAGAGCGCGCTGCTCGCCGCCGTGCTGGCCGACGCCACCAACCTCGGCCTCGGCCGCATGGCGGCGGCCAGCCACGGCGTCACCCGCGACCGGTTGGTCTGGACCGCCGACGCCTACATCCGGCCGGAAACCTACCGGGCGGCGCTCGCGCGGATCATCGACGCCCACCACAGGCTGCCTATGGCCGCCGCCTGGGGCGACGGGACCACTTCGTCTTCGGACCGGCAGTTCTTCCGCTCGGCCAAGCGCGGCGACGCCGCCGGCGACATCAACGCCCGCTACGGCGCCGACCCCGGCCTCGGCTTCTACACCCACGTCTCCGACCAGCACGGGCCATACAGCGCGCGCGTCATGTCGGCGACCGGCCACGAGGCGCCCTACGTGCTCGACGGGCTGCTGCACCACGGCACGGCGCTGCGCATCGGCACGCACTTCGTCGACACCGGCGGCGCCTCTGACCACGTGTTCATCGCTTGCGCCATGCTGGGCATCCGGTTCTGCCCGCGCCTGCGCGACTTCGCCGACCGCCGGCTCGCCACGCTCGATCCACCTTCCGCGTACGGCGACCTCGCCCCGTTGTTGGGCCGGCGGGTCAAGGCGGACGTGATTCGGGAGCACTGGGCCGAGGTCCTGCGGCTCGTCGCCTCGCTCCGCGCCGGCACGGTGCTGCCGTCGGCGATGCTGAAGAAGCTCGCGGCCTACCGGCGGCAGAATCAGCTCGACCTCGCCTTGCAGGAGCTGGGCCGCGTCGAGCGCACGCTGTTCATGATCGACTGGCTGGAATCGCCGCAGCTCAGGCGACGGTGCCAAGCGGGGCTGAACAAGAGCGAGCAGCGCCACGCCCTCGCGCAGGCGGTGTTCACCTTCAAGCAAGGCCGCGTCGCCGACCGCGGCCACGACGCCCAGCAGTTCCGCGCCTCCGGCCTGAACTTGGTGATAGCCGCCATCGTGTACTGGAACTCGACCTACGTCGCCGACGCCGTTGCGCACCTGCGCGCCCGTGGCCGAGCCGTGCCGGACGAACTCCTCGCCCACACCTCGCCGCTGACCTGGGAGCACATCGGCTTCTCCGGCGACTTCCTCTGGGACCGCGCGGCCGCCACCGCGGGACACCGACGGCCGCTCAGCTCGGGGCGCGGCAGAATAGCCGCCTGAACCGCGTTCCGGTCCCGTTCGCCCTTCGCGTTGCCTGTGTAACAGCCGACGCTATGCCCTCTGCTGGAGGAGGGCGCACGCCGGCTGCGCGAGACGGGGGCGGTGCTGCACACGACGAAGGTCCAATGCGGCCTCGCCGAGGGCTGCCTCCTCATCGGCAGGCCCGAGGCGGCGCTCGGGCA
>CADCTL010000227.1:0-306 GCA_902805625.1 uncultured Acetobacteraceae bacterium | reverse complement strand
GTAACAGCCGACGCTATGCCCTCAAGAACGGTGCGTGACAACGTCCACATATGCGCTTAGGTGTTTAAGCGCGTATGATGTCCCGAGACCGCCGGAGCTGTCGTTCATGTCCACCGCCCGCTGGAACCTCGTCGTCTCGCAGGAGACCGACGACGCCCTCCGCCAAGTGCTCGCCGCCGAGGGCCGCGCCCGCAAGGGCGGGCTCTCCCGCTTCGTCGAAGACGCGGTCCGCGCCCGCATCCTCCAAGTCGAGGCCGAAGCGGCCAAGCAAGCCAACGTGGGCCGCACGGAGGCCGAGGTCGCCGA
>CADCTL010000226.1 GCA_902805625.1 uncultured Acetobacteraceae bacterium | reverse complement strand
CTCCTGCGCCAGCACGTTGAGGCTCACCGGCCCGATGTGCCCGCCGGCTTCCGAGCCCTCGATCACCAGCGCGTCCGCCCCCGCCCGCACCAGCCGCTTGGCGAGGGACAAGGCCGGCGCGAAGCACACCACCTTGGCGCCGCCCTCCTTGGCGCGGCGGATGGCGCTCCCCGGCGGGATGCCGCCCGCGAATACGATGTGGCCGACGCCCGCGGCCAAGCAGGTCTCCACCAGCGCGTCCAGCCGAGGATGCATGGTGATGAGGTTCACGCCGAAAGGCTTGTTTGTGAGCCCCTGCGTCCCAGCGATCTCCTCCGCCAAGCGGTCCGGTTCCATCGCGCCGTTGGCGATCACGCCGAAAGCCCCGGCGTTGGACAGCGCCGCCACCAGGTTGCGCTCGCTCACCCAGCTCATGGCGCCGCCCATCACGGCGACGCGGCTGCCGAGGAAGGCCGCCCCGCGCGCCATCAGCCGGTCCAAGGTCGCGGCGGCCGGGGAGGCCGTGTCCAGGAGGGGCATGTCCATCGCCATCATCCCGCCGGCCCGTCGAGGCCGTAGGCCGTGTGCAGCGCCCGCACCGCCAGTTCCGTGTAGTCCGCGCTCACCAGTACGCTCACTTTGATCTCGCTGGTGGAGATGACCTGGATGTTGATCCCCTTCTCCGCCAAGGCGCGGAACATGGTGTTGGCGACGCCCGTGTGGCTCCGCATGCCGATGCCGACCACGCTGATCTTGGCCACCTCCGGATCGGCCAGCAGCGCTTCGTAGCCCAGCTCGTCGCGCACCCGGCCGAGCACGTCCTCCGCCCGCGCCAAGTCCGCCTTGCCCACGGTGAAGGTCATGTCCGTGGAGCCGTCCGCGCCCACGTTCTGCACGATCATGTCCACGTTGACGTTCGCCCCCGCCAGCGCGTCGAAGACGCTGGCCGCGATGCCTGGCCGGTCCGGCACCCGCCGGAGCGTCACCTTCGCGTCGTCGCGGGAATAGGCGATGCCGCTCACCAGGGGCTGTTCCACAAACTCGTCCTCGTCCACCACCAGCGAGCCGGGCTTGTCTTCGAAGGAGGACAGCACCTGCACCCGCACCCGCTGCTTCATCGCCAGCTCGACCGAGCGCGTCTGCAACACCTTGGCGCCCACGGAGGCGAGTTCCAGCATTTCCTCGTAGGAGATGCGCTCCAGCTTGCGCGCCCGGGGCACGATCCGCGGGTCCGTGGTGTAGATGCCGTCAACGTCTGTGTAGATGTCGCAACGATCGGCCTTGACCGCCGCCGCCAGCGCCACCGCCGAAAGGTCGGACCCGCCGCGGCCCAGCGTGGTGACGCGCCCCAGCGGCCCGATGCCTTGGAACCCGGCCATCACCGGCACCTGCCCGACGCCCATGCGCCGCACCAGCTCCTCGCCCTCGATCGCCTCCACCCGCGCCTTGCCGTGCGCGCCGTCCGTGCGGACCGGCACCTGCCAGCCCTGCCAAGACCGCGCCTCGACGCCTACGGCCTGGAGCGCGATGGCGAGCAGCCCGCTCGTCACCTGCTCGCCGGTGGCGACGACCGTGTCGTACTCCCGCGCATCGTGCAGCGGCGACAGTTCCTGGCACCAGCGCACGAGCCCGTTGGTCACGCCGGCCATGGCGGACACTACAACCGCGACCTCGTGCCCGGCCTCCACCTCGCGCTTCACCCGGCCCGCCACGGTGCGGATGCGGTCGAGGTCGGCGACGGAGGTGCCGCCGAACTTCATCACAATGCGGGCCATGGCTCCCGGCGCTCTCTGTCAGCGCTGCCGCAGGCACACCGCACGGTTGCGGTGGCCGGCCGACGTTGCAAATAAGGCGGCAGAGATACCGGCCCCCTCCCCACGCCGCAACACGGCGCGGGCGAACCGGGGCGAGAACAACGGAAGGGTGTGGCATGGCGGGCGCGGCGGCGGGCGGTACGGCGCTCGGCTCGGAAATCGCCAAGTTCGACCGGCTCGCGGCCCAATGGTGGAACCCGCGCGGCCCAATGGCGCCGCTCCACGCCATGAACCCGGCGCGCATGGGGTGGATCACCGAACGTTTGGCCCGTGCCCACCGCCGCGACCCCGCCGCGACCCGGCCGCTCGCCGGGCTCAAGGTGCTGGATGTGGGCTGCGGCGCCGGCTTGGCGAGCGAAGTGCTGGCCCGCGCGGGCGCCGACGTCACCGGGCTCGACGCGGCCGCCGAGGCGATCGGCGCCGCCCGGACGCACGCGGAAAAAGCCGGCCTCCGCATCGCCTACCGGGAAGGCACGCCGGAATCGCTGCTGGCGGTGGGCGAGAGCGGCTTCGACGCGGTGCTGGCGCTGGAAGTGATCGAGCACGTCGCCGACCGCGCCGCCTTCTGCCGCCACCTCGCCGCCCTGCTGAAGCCGAACGGGCGCCTCTTCCTGTCCACCCTGAACCGCACCGCGCGCAGCCTGCTGGTGGCGAAAATCGGCGCCGAATACGTGCTGCGCCTGCTGCCCGCCGGCACGCACGACTGGCGCATGTTCGTCCGCCCCGCGGAACTGGGTGCCGACCTGCGTGGCGCAGGCCTAAGGGTTTCAGACCTCGCCGGTTTGTCGTTCGACGTCCTACCCGGCCGCTGGCGCATCAGCCGCGACCTGGGCGTGAACTACATCGCCATGGCCGTGCGCGGCTGATCCGGACCGAAAACGGTCAACCGTCCGCCCGGGGAACCCAAGGAATGCGGGCAACATCGATTCCGTCTTCCCTCAGCGCCTCCGCCTCGGCGTCCGTGGCCTCGCCGTAGATGCCGCGCGGCGCGGTCGTCCCTTCGCCCTGCGACCCATCCCGTTGCTGCTCATGCAGCCGGCGAGCAGCCTCGGCGAACTTCGGACCGACGTACTCGCAGTTGCGCTCCACCTCGCCCCGCATCCGCTGCAAGAGGGCCACGAGCTGCGCCGGGATCGGGCCGGCCACCATGCCACCGCCCGGGGGCGATCCGGACGCCTGTCCGGCCTCCGTCGGCATCGCTGGAGCAGGCGGTTGCGAAGGCGGCTGAGGCCCGCCCTCGACCTGAGGCGCGACCTCGGGCCGGCGCCGCGCGCCCTTCTTCGGTATGGCCGGAGCCATCAAGCGCTTGCCGACCTCCGTGCCGCCGCAGGTCGGGCATTCCACGAAGCCGGCCCGGGCCTGGGCGTCGAAGGCGACGCTGTCCCGGAACCAGCCGTCGAAGTCGTGCCCGCCGGCGCAACGCAACTGGTAGTGGATCATCCGTCCTTCCTGGTCCCGGCGAACGGCCGGGCTGCCGAAGCATATAGGTTGGCAGTCGCGGCGCTGGAGTGCCAGCGCCAAATCACTGTTCCAAAACGTACGCAGCGATCAGGAGGCGAGCAGCGTGTCCAGTTTACCCGCTCGATCGAGCGCCGACAGTTCGTCCGAACCGCCGACAGCGCGGCCGTCGATGAAGATCTGCGGCACGGTGGTGCGCCCGCCGGACCGCTCGATGGCGCTGCGGCGCGCGGCCGAGCCGTGCGGCGCGTCCGTCTCCTCGAAGCTCACGCCCTTGCGCGCCAGCAGCGCCTTCGCACGGTCGCAGTACGGGCAAAACGGGGTGGTGTAGATCTCGACCTTGGCCATGGAGGGCAGATTGTTCCCCCAATGGGCGAGATCAAGCGCCGCCGCCGCCCCTCGGCCCGCGCCGGCCCGCCTCCAGCCGGGGATCGGGCACCCGCGCCGCCGCCAGCACGTCAACCGCCGCCGCGCCCGCCGCCAGCAAGGCCTCCGCGCAGGCCCCGGCGGTGGCACCGGAGGTCATCACGTCGTCCACCAGCAGCACCCGCCGGCCCGCGACCCGCGCCGCCCCGCGCCGAGACACGGAGAACGCCCCGGCCACCAGCGCCGCCCGCTCCGCCGCGCCGGCCTCGCCCAGCGGCGGTGTGGCCCGGCGGCGGCGCAAGAGGTCCGGCGCGTGCGGCTTCCCGGCCCCGCGCGCCAGCCGAGCCGCGAGCAGCGCCGCTTGGTTGTAGCGCCGCGCCAGCAAGCGGCGGGGATGGAGCGGCACCGGCGCCAGCAGATCGGCCCGCGCCAGCAGTGCCGCGCCGGCCCGCGCCATATGCCGGGCCAGCGCCGCCGCCAGTTCCGTCCGATCGCCGTGTTTAAAAGGCAGGATGAGCCGCTGCGATCCCGCGTCGTAGCGCAGCGCCGCCCGCGCCACCTCGAAGGCGGGCGGCCGGTCCGCGCAGGACGGGCAGAGCAGCCCCTTCCCTGCACCCGCACGGGGGAACGGCACACCGCACCGGCCGCAGCAGGGTTCGGTGACGAAGGAAAGCCCGGCGAAGCAGCCGGCGCAGAGCAACCCTTGCACGTCCACAGGCGCCTCGCACAGGAGGCAATGCGGCGGCAACAACGCGTCCAGCACGCCGCGCAGCGCCCGCGCCCCGCCCGCCCGCCCCGCGCCGACCGACGCGCGCGCCAAGGGCGCCAAGGCGCCCCGCGCCGGCGCCGATCCGCTCAAGCGCGCACCGCGCCGAAGCGCGCGTCACCGTCGCGGGCGACCTCCCGGACCAAATCGATCTCCCAGGAAAGGTACTCCCGCATCGCGTCCTCCACCCCCTCGTTCCGGTCATAAGGGCGGAGATAGGCGTCCACGCACTCGGCATCGGCGGGCGTGCGCCGGTCGGCCCGCAACGGCAGGCCCGCCCCGCGCCAAGCGGCCATCCCGCCCTCCAGCACCCGCACCGGCGCGGCCGTGAGCCCGCGCAGCTCCGGCACCGCCAGGCGGGCCATCACTTCGTCCTCGGCGGCGAGCACCACCGGCCGACCGTCGCTTGCGAAGGGCGCGAGCGACGCCAAGCGCGTCCGCACGCCCCACCGCGCGCCGGGGATGTGCCCATCGCGGAACTCCAGCGAGCGCGAAAGCTGCACCACCTCCGCGCCGCCCGACGCCAGGGACGCCGACAACTCCGCCGGCGAGATCGCCTCCGCCGGTACGGCGTCCACTTCCGGGCATTCCGGCGGTCGAGGCGCGCCACGCTCCGTCAGGTCCTCCGGCCGCGCGAGGAGGGCATGGACTTCCCAACCGCCCAACTCGCGGAGCCAACCGCCCGCCATCCGGGCGCGCACGCCGTCGTCGTCCACCAGCACGATGCGGGCACCGCGAACCGCCACCCAGCGGTCCGTCGCCTGCACGAGCTGCCCGCCCGGCGCGCTTCCGCTGCCCGGCAGGTGCCCGGCCGCGTACTCCGCGGGGTCGCGCACGTCGAGCAGGTAGGTCGTGCGCTCCCTGTCGGCCAACAGCGCGGGAAGCCCCGCCGCGTCCACCTCGCGCACGCCGCGCGCCGCCGCGAAGGCCCCCGCGCGCTCCCGGGCCTGCGCCGCGCCCTCAGGCACGCCGGCCGGGAAGCTCGCGGTTTCGCCGCGCGCGCAGCGGAAGCCGGCCAGTTCCCACCCCATGGTGCCGTTCCGCAGCGCCACCACCCGGTTCGGCACCCCGGCGGAGCGGAGCGACTCCGCCCCCATGATGGAGCGCGTGCGCCCGGCGCAGTTCACCACCACCGTGGTGTCCGGCCGCGGCGCCAGCGCGCCGATCCGGTACACCAGCTCGCCCCCCGGCACGTCCACCGCGCCCGGGATGGACATGGAGCGGAACTCGTCCATGGGCCTGCTGTCGAGCACCACCATGTCCGCGCCGGAACGCATCATCGCGTCCAGCTCCGCCGGGTCCACGGAGGGCGTGCCGTATTCGTGCTCCACCCACTCCCCGAACGCTTTCGACGGCACGTTGACGCCGGAGAACAGCACGTAACCCGCCGCGTCCCAAGCCGGCGTGCCGCCCGCCAGCACGGACACGTCCGCGCAGCCGATCCCCTCCAGGAAGGCCGCCAGCCGCTCCGCCAAAGCCCCCTCGCCGCCGTCCACGCAACAGACTCGCGTCGTGAGCCGCGGCAGCAACGCCCGCGCCCGCAGTTCGGCACGGGACAGCGGGCAAGGCACGGCCCAGAACAGGTGGGAGCGGCCGAACTCGCCCTCCTCCCGCGCATCCAGGATGGCGAGTTCCCGCCCGTCCCCGATCCACCCTTTCAAGGTCGGCGCGTCTATCGAGCGCATGGCGGCTCCCGCTCTCAGGCCTTCGCGGGTCCGTTGGCGTTGGCGTGCATGAAGTTGCGGTTGTACGGGATCACCTGCCCGCTTTCCATGTCGTAGGCTTTGCGGTCGTCCAGGCGCTCCAGCGCCAGCCCGTACATGTGCAGGTGCCGCGTCGGCGCGCTCCCCTTGGTGTGGATGGAGTGGATGTCCTCGGGCATCAGGCAGATCCCGCGCCCAGGCTCCACCATCACCTCCTCGCGCAAGCGGATGGAGCAACGCTCCGGATCGGCGCCGTCGTCCAGCCGCTCGTACACGCGGTTCAGCTCCTGACCATCGACGGCGACGACCACCGCCCAGGTGGTGTGGTCGTGCGGCCGGGTCTCGTTGCCCGGGTTCAGCGCGTTGAGGTAGAGCGCGAAGCGATTCCCCGGATCCTCGTGCAAAAGATAGCGGTTGGCGCCCTTCTCGCCGCCCGACGGCGGCGGGAACTCGGCCGAAGGAAACAGGTGCTCCTGCCCCGCCAGCAGCATCAACTCCTCCCGGATCGCTTCCAGCGCCGGGCGGGTCACGCCCCGCGCAGCCTCGATGTCGCGGATGCGGCCCACCGCGTTGGCGACGGCCGCGGCGCGCGCGGCGCCCGCGTCTACGACGTTCATGGTCGATCTCCTCGGACGTTTCTTCTTGCCCGGCCGAGCCTAAACCAAACTCGGCGGCCCCGGAAACGCGGGAAAGCGAGCCCGCGCGGAGGACGAACGCCGGGGCGCCACCCGGCCCGCCGGACGTTCCAGAACACCGTGGCCCCCTTCAGCATCCCGGACAGGAGCCGGGCTTCGTTCCTGAGCCCTGCCCTACCGCATGCAGCGCAGGAACACGGTGGAGGGGTGCGCCACCTCGCCCACCTCGGCCGCGCCGCGCGGCTGTCCGGCGCTCTGGGCCATGCGCGGCTGCACGCCGTTGCGGCGCAGGAAGTCCACAGCTTCCGTCCCCCTGATCGCGAAATTCACGTTCTGCGGGATGTCTCCCGTGCTGCGCGCCACCCGCTGCGCGTCCAGCTTGGACACCACCACACCGACCACGTTGCCGCTGCGGTCCAGGAGCGGACCGCCCGAGTTGCCGGGCTGCACCGGCGCGCTGATCTGGAACTGCCGCGGGTTGTCGCGCAAGCCGGCCAGGGCCGAAACCTCGCCCGTGGTGAGCGTCGGTCCGGAAGACAGCAGCCCCGCCAAGGGAAAGCCGTAGGTCACGACCTCCTCGCCCCGGCGCAGATCCGGCCCGGAGCGGAAAGCGAGCGGTGGGCCGACCTCGCCCTGCACCGTCAGCAGCGCCAGGTCCCGTTGCGGATCGATGGCGGCGACCGTCGCGGTCAATTCACGCCCGCCGGCCGTGCGCGCCCGCACCTCGGCGCAGCCCTGCGCGACGTGGTTGTTGGTGAGGACCCGCCCGGCGCCGACCGCGAAGCCGGTCCCGGAGGACGCCGGACGCCGGCCGTCGGACCCGCCGCCGCCGTCCGGAGGCCGCCCGAACGGCCCGCCGCCGGGCGGCAGCGGC
>CADCTL010000225.1 GCA_902805625.1 uncultured Acetobacteraceae bacterium | reverse complement strand
CGCTCGCCGCAGGCGGCCGGGATGAGGACGGCGAGAAGAACCGCCACGGCGGCCAACGCCCGGCCCCGGAGCGGACCGGATGGCGCCGTCGGCGGCACGGCGCCCCGCGCGAACCCCGCCGCCGCCGCAGCGGCGGCGACGGGCGCGCGCGAAGGGGAGCGGAAGTCCCGCCGTGCAACGCTCGGGATTGGGCGTCGCGCGGCGGTCATCCCCGCCGGCCTGGCCTGGGCCGGCGGGATCTCTGGCCGCGCGTCAGGCGTCGGCCGGCACCGACTGGGTCGGGAGGCGGGCGGGCGACACCAGGGCGGCGGCGTCGGTCAGCATCTCCATCTTGCCGGACACCTGGCCGCCTTCCTCCACCGAGAGCTTGCGGCACCGCGCCATGCCGCTGATGCGGCCGGTGGCGCGGATGATGAGGCTGCCGCGCGCGGTGATGGTGCCGTCGAAGGCGCCGGCGATCTCCGCGTCCTCCACCTCGACCTCGCCCTTGAACACGCCGGAGCCGGCGACGAACAACTCGGCCGCGGCGATCATCTGCGACTCCACCGTGCCCTCGACCACCAGCCGCTCGGCGTCGGCGACCGTGCCTTGGAGGCTGATGCCGCGCCCGACGACGAGGGTGCGGCGCTCGGACGGCTCGATCCGGCCGGCCGGGCGGGCGGGCGTGGTGGCGATCGGCGCCGGCCGCGGGCCGAGCATGGACGGGGCCGCGGGGGCGGCGTTGGGCTTCGGGGCAGGGGTCATCGTGGCGGGTTCCTTCGGAGCGGGACGGAAAGGCGGGACGCCGATGTCGTGGTCGCGCGCGGTCGGCGCCGGCGAGGACGGAGCCGCCCCGGCCGGAGCGGCGACCGGGGCGCCGGCCGGCGAAGCCTTGGCCGGCGCGGGGTCGGTCGGAGACCCGTCCTCTTTCTTGCGGTTGAAAATGCCCATGGCCATGTAATGCTTCCCCTTCGCGGCCGTGGCGGCTGCGGTTCTCACGCGTAGGTTGCGCGATGCGGCCCCCGATGCCTCTCCGGCTACCACGCGCTCCTCTCGACGCACAACAGGAAGTGATCGATTAAGCACTAATTCTGCTGGATATTTCGATTCCGTTCTTATGCAGCAGATGCGTCATCGCCGCGGTGCCCAGCACCGGCACGATCAGATTCAGCACCGGAATCAGGGAGATGGCGGCGAGGATCGCCCCGACTCCCAGAACGCGCCCTTCCCGGGCGCGGCGCAACGCCCGCGCCTCCGCCACGCCCATGCGGCGCTGGGCCACGCCCTCGAACAACCCGTGGCCGAGGCCGAAGGCGGAAACCAGCCACAACAGCGCCGTCCCCACCGGCGGCAGCGCCAAGATCAAAGGCAGCGCGGCCAAGCTCAACACCGCCAGGCGAAGACCAAACCACAGGTTGAACCGCACCTGCGCCGCCAAGCTCGCCCCGCTGGCCGGCGGCAGGCCGGGGTAGAACCGCCGCTCAACCGCCGCCGAAACCGGATCGAGGAACAACCCGGCCACGGCGAGCATCACCGGCACGAACAGCCACACCGCGAGGCCGACTGCCAACAGGCCGCCGAGCGCCGCCGCCGCTTTCGCTAGCCAGCCCGAGCCGCCGGCCAGCGCTTCCGCGCCCCAAGCCCCCGCGGCCACCAGCCCGGCGAACACCAGTACCGCCCCGCCGAGGCCTTTGAGCAGCGGCCCGAGGAAAGCGGGGTCGCCGAGCTGGCGCAGGGCGAGGAGGAGCGGAGCGATCATGTCGTGCTTGCCGGGTGAGGTTTGTTCCGCGTTTGCGGATCCGGAGAGATGCCGCCGTCGCGGCGCCAGCGGAACGGACTGGGCCCGCCCCCGCGATAGCCCACAACGCGGCCCAGGGTTCCGCGCCCCCGGCGTCGGAACGCGCTCGCTCATTCTCCCAATAAGGAATATAATCCCGTTCAAACCACCGGCGCCCAAGGCGCGTAGGAGGTTGCCTTGCTTGCTCTCACGATCTTCCCCGCTCGTCGCCCACCAGAAAGTTGTCTGCGAGGCAAGCCGCCATCCTTGCCACCCGCGCAACACGACAACCGCTGCCAGCGTGGACACAACCGGCAATGCCCCGAGCACCCTGCTCGCATCATTGTCCCGAGCACCCTTGGAGCAGCTTTTGTCCGAACCCGCCGCGACGGCACCGCAAGATGGTAAGGCAGTAAGGAGGTAAGGAGGCAAGGCGGCGGGGCCGCCCTCGCGCTCCGCACCGCACTCTGCCAAACCCCACCCCTCCTTCCCCCAAAGCATCCAAGAGGCCCACCAAACCCCATGAGCGAAGCCACCCTCGACATCATAGGCATCGGCAACGCCATCGTGGACGTGCAGGCCCGCGCCGAAAACGACTTCCTCGTCGAACGCGGCTTGGACAAAGGCGCCATGCGGCTGATCGACGCCGAGGAAGCGGAGGCGCTCTACGACGCCATGGGGCCGGGCACCGAGAGTTCGGGCGGCTCGGCCGCCAACACCTGCGCCGTGGCGGCGGCGCTCGGCGCCCGCGTGGGCTACCTCGGCAAGGTCGCGGCCGACGCGCTCGGCCGGGTCTTCGCCCACGACATCCGCGCCGCCGGCGTCCACTTCCCGACCCCGCCGCTGGAAGGCGGCGCACCCACCGCGCGCTGCCTGATCCTGGTCACGCCGGACGGGCAGCGCACCATGAACACCTTCCTCGGCGCCGCCGTCCACTTCACGGAAGGCGACGCGGACCCGACCGAGGTGGCGCGCGCCGGCATCCTCTACCTCGAAGGCTACCTGTTCGACCCGCCCGCGGCGCAGGCCGCCTTCCGCGCCGCGGCGCGCGCGGCCCACGCGGCCGGGCGGCGGGTGGCCCTCACTTTGTCCGATCCGTTCTGCGTCCACCGCCACCGCGACGCCTTCCGCGAGTTTGTCCGAAAGGAAGCGGACATCCTTTTCACCAACGAAGCCGAGATCCTGGCCCTCTACGAAACGGAAGACTTCGCCGAGGCAGCGCGCCAAGTGGCGACCGAGGTGTCGCTCGCCGCCCTCACCCGCAGCGAGCGGGGCAGCGTCCTGCTGGCGGGCGGGGAGCGGCACGAGATCGCGGCGGCCCCCGCCCAAGTGGTGGACACCACCGGCGCCGGCGACGCCTACGCCGCCGGGGTCCTGGCGGCGCTGGCGCGCGGCCTGCCCCTGCCCGAATGCGGGCGGTGGGGCTCGGTCGCCGCGGCCGAAATCATCGGCCACTTCGGCGCCCGGCCGCAAGCCGACCTGCGGCGCTTGCTCGGCGTCGCGGCTTGACCGCAGAGGGGAACCGCGCCGCGCGGGCCGTGTTGCTCAGCACAACGGCCATCCGCCCTCCGACGGTCGCTGCCCGCCGCCGTGTCCGCGCCGTGGAGGGCCGCCCGGCCAAAACCGCGGGAGACGTCCCCATGACACGCACCCATCTGCTCTCGACCACCGTCCTCGGCTTGGCGCTGCTCGCCGCCCCGGCGCTGGCCCAACGCCAGGGCCCGGGCGGCGACACGCCCTCGTCGGCCGCGCAGAACCGCACCAGCGCCGAGGTGGACCGGTTGCACAAAGGCAACGGCACCAACGGCGGCCCGGCCGAGTTGCTGCGCTCCGCGCAGGAGGCCATGCGCCGCGGGCAAACGGCGCAAGCGAACGAGTTGCTGGAGCGGGCCGAAACCCGCCTCCTGCTCCGCGCCACCGGCGGAGACTCCGCGCGCCCGGGCCAAGGCGAGCCGGCGCACCACGTGGCCGAAGCGCGCCGCGCTTTGGTGGGCCGAGACCGCGCCGAAGCCATGCGCCACACCAACCTGGCCATCGCCACCGTCCGCGACGACAGCGCCGCCGCCGCGGGCAGCGACGCCGGCCGCCAGGGCGCCCAAGGCGGCGGCGGCAGCGGGCGGTCCGGCGCCGTCGATTCCGGCATGGGCTCCCTCCCCGGCAGCCGCGCCGTCGTGCGCGACGGCGGCACGGGCGGCACCAGCGTTTCCCGGGCCGAAGGCGTCGTCCTGGCTCAGTCCGGCACCACCGGCGGAAACCGCGGCGGCGGCACCGCCCTGCCCCCCGGAGACAGCATACCCGGCTGGTCCGGCGCCCGCGGCGGCGCGCCCTCCGGGGCCTGGGGCGGCTCCACGCCGATGCCGCAGGGGACGCCCCAGGGGACGACCACGCCCGGAGGCCTGGCCGCCGACCCGTCGCTCGGCGGCAACACGCGCGGCGGCGCCCTGACATCGGGTTCCCCGAACGCCACGTCCGGCCCGAGCAGTTCGAGCATGACCGGCGGCGAACCGGCCCGCGTCGGCGGCGCCCCGCCGGGCGACACCAGCCGGTCCCCGGGTTCGTCCGGCATCAGCGGGTCCGGCATCGGCAACTCCGGCGTCGGCGGCCCGGTTCGCTGAAGCCGGGCCAGGGGACGGGAGGGCTGACCGGCGGAGTTCCGCGCGGCTGTGGACAGGCGGACCACGGCCGCCGTTGACGGCGCGAGCATGACGGAGGGCTGGGCCGGAGGCGCGGCCCGAGCCTCCGGTGAGAGAACGGTTCGGCGTGTGTCGCCCGTCAGGAACCTGTCGCCGCACCGAACGAAAGCGGCCTGAACACCGGCCGGCAGACGGCTTCCGGGCCGTAGCGTGACGTGAAAGGCTCGCTTTCGGCCTCCCGGCACCTTATGTATCGCGCTGCAACACCACCATCAGCCGTTTCCGCCCGCTCCCCGGCCCCGCCCGGCGGTGGCGCGCGTCCGTGCAGGAAAGCGTCACCCCGATGGAACTCCGTAACGTCGCCATCATCGCCCACGTCGATCATGGCAAGACCACGCTCGTGGACAACCTGCTGAAGCAGGCCGGCGCCTTCCGCACCAACCAAGTGGTGGCCGAGCGCGCCATGGACCGCAACGACCTGGAGCGCGAGCGGGGCATCACCATCCTCGCCAAGTGCACCGCCGTCGAGTGGCAGGGCACCAAGATCAACATCGTGGACACGCCCGGCCACGCCGACTTCGGCGGTGAGGTGGAGCGCATCCTGTCCATGGTGGACGGCGCCATCGTGCTGGTGGACGCCGCCGAGGGCCCGCTGCCGCAGACCAAGTTCGTGGTCGGCAAGGCGCTGGCCCGCGGCATCCGCCCGATCGTGGTCATCAACAAAGTGGACCGCGCCGACGCCCGCCCGGACGAGGTCCACAACGAGGTGTTCGACCTGTTCGCGGCGCTCGGCGCCGACGACGACCAGCTCGACTTCCCGACGCTGTTCGCCTCCGGCCGCCAGGGCTGGGCGGACGACAGCATGGAAGGCCCGCGCAAGGACCTGTCGGCCATGTTCGACCTGGTGCTGCGCCACGTGCCGGCGCCGGGCAAGGACGCCGACAAGCCCTTCGCCATGACCGCCAGCATCCTGGAGGCCGACAACTTCCTCGGCCGCATCCTCACCGGCCGCATCGAACAGGGCACGGCGCGGATGAACATGCCGGTCCGCATCCTGCGCACCGAAGCGTCAGGCGAGACCAAGGTGGTGGAAACCGGGCGGCTGACCAAGCTGCTGTCCTTCCGCGGCCTGGAGCGGGTGCCGGTGGAGACCGCCTCGGCGGGCGACATCATCGCCATCGCGGGCCTGGAGGACGGCACCATCCCGGACACCGTCGCCGCGACCGAGGTGGAAGCGGCGTTGCACGCCGTCCCCGTCGATCCGCCGACGCTCGCCATGACCTTCCGCATCAACGACGGCCCGCTCGGCGGCCGCGAAGGCAAGAAGGTCACGTCGCGCCAGATCCGCGACCGCTTGCTCAAGGAGACCGAGGGCAACGTCGCCATCCGCGTGAAGCTGAGCGAGGAAGCGGACGCCTTCGAGGTCGCCGGCCGCGGCGAGTTGCAACTCGGCGTGCTGATCGAGCAGATGCGCCGCGAAGGCTTCGAGCTGACCATCGGCCGCCCCCGCGTCCTCACGCGCGAGAACCCGGAGACGGGCGAGCGCGAGGAGCCCTTCGAGGAAGCGCTGATCGACGTGGACGAGGGCTACTCCGGCGTCGTCGTCGAGAAGATGGCCCAGCGCAAGGGCATGATGCAGGACATGCGCCCCTCGGGCGGCGGCAAGGTCCGGCTGACCTTCCACGTCCCCTCGCGCGGCCTCATCGGCTACCACGGCGAGTTCCTGACCGACACCCGCGGCACCGGCATCATGAACCGGCTGTTCCTGGGCTACCGCCCCTGGGCCGGCCCGATCGAGGGCCGCCGCAACGGCTCCCTGATCTCCAACTCGGACGGCGAGGCGGTGCAGTACGCCCTGTTCGCGTTGCAGGAGCGCGGCGCTCTGTTCGTGGACCCGGGCGCCAAGGTCTATGTCGGCCTGATCCTCGGCGAGCACTCGCGCGACAACGACCTCGACGTGAACCCGATCAAGGAAAAGAAGCTCACCAACATCCGCGCCGCCGGCAAGGACGAGGCGCTGCTGCTGGTGCCGCCCCGCAAGATGAGCCTGGAGCAGGCCATCGCCTACATCGAGGACGACGAGCTGGTGGAGGTGACGCCTTCCGCGGTGCGACTCCGCAAGCGCCACCTCGACCCGCACGAGCGCAAGCGCAACGCCCGGCGCGGCGGGGAGAGCGAAGCGGCGTAGCCGGAAGCACCGCCTCAGGGTTGCGATCCGGGGGTGCAGGAGGTCCGCGCATGGGCGTCGTCGCGGTGAAGGTGGACAAGAACGGAGCGTTCATCATCCCGGTGGAGATGCCGGAAGCGCTCGGCATCCCCACGGGTGGGAAACCAAGTTTGTTGTCGAGGATGGCGAACTACGTGGAAGCACGCGGCTGACGACGCTGAGAACTGTTCAGCGTGCGCTGCGTAGCGCCGACTGGGACGGGCCGTTTTTGACACATGCCCTAGCTTTTGAGCGACGATCGGACGCAACGCGCGAAGAGATCGAAGCAGAGACTGCATCGAGGACGCGACTTCGGCGGTTCGGGAAGCGCTCTCGTGATTGAGGATGTTGTTCTTGACGCCTCCGCGCTCCTCGCGGCGCTTTTCGCAGAGCCGGGCGAGAGAGTTGTCCAGTCCGCCATCACTGGAGGAGGTGTGGTGGCCATGTCCGCCGTGAACTACTCGGAGGTGATGGGCAAGCTTCAAGGCATAGCCCTACTGGCGTGGAGGCCTTGATTCGCTGGGCGCGAACGCTGGGCGCCCGTGCGACGGGCCATCAACCCGGTCGCGTGTAGCGATCAACGACGGAGCGGCGCGGTGTCGCGTGGCACTCCGTTTCTGGTACGCACCGCTGTATGGTCACACGCTTGGCGTCCGGATAGGAGTCCGGCACCGCCCCCGTTCCGCGGGCGGCCAGGGGCGCCGCCAATGCGACTGCTGATGCTGAACCCGAACACCTCGCAATCGGTCACGGACCTCATCGCCGCAGCCGCCCGCGCCGCCGCCTCTCCGGGCACCGACATCCTTCCGATGACCGCGCCGCGCGGCGTGCCCTACATCGCCAACCGCGCCGAAGCGGTGATCGGCGGCGCCGTCGCGCTGGAGATGCTGGCCGCGAGCCATGCCGCGGTGGACGCGGCGGTGATCGCGGCCTTCGCCGATCCGGCGCTGGGCGGGGCGCGCGAGCTGTTCCCGATCCCGGTGATCGGCTTGGCCGAAGCGGGCATGCTCACCGCCTGCATGCTCC
>CADCTL010000224.1 GCA_902805625.1 uncultured Acetobacteraceae bacterium | reverse complement strand
CCGGGCTCTTCCGATCTCGCCCGGCCGCGGCGCGCGACGCCGCCGAGCGCGACGCGGTGCGCGCGCTGTGATCGGCCCGGCCTGAACCAGCGCGGCCACTGGACGGTTCGCCCACACCGTGGCCGCGCCGCGGTTTCGGAGCTTCGTTGCCGCAAGCATGCCAGCTTGCAGGCGAGCAGCGTTTTTTCCGAAACAGCACGCCGTCAATGCTGAAGTATTGCAAGCAGGAAACCCGTCGAAGCAGGTGTGCTTCAAGAAGACATTCTAGGTACGCCCAGCCGCAAAATGCCTGAGCGGAAGCAATGAAGTAATCACGGTTATTTTGATCTGACGTCTTCCCGGACCGTTCCCAGGTCTGCTGCGCCCACGGGCGGTCGGCTCCATCGAGCCGCCCCTGACGTGGCCTTGTCGGAACGGGTCGTGACAGCATTGGCATCGACAACAAACGGCCCGCGTCGCGTCGGCGTCCCGCGGGCGCGCCGAAACACGACGCGGGCCCCGGCGGCGTTCGCGCGGTGCGGGTCCGCATGAGGCTGACCCTGCCTTCAGGCCCGGCGCACCTGACCTACTGCACCAACGTCCACCGCGGCGAGAGCTGGGCCGAGACCTTCGACGCCCTGCAACGGCACCTGCCGGCGGTGAAGGGGAAGGTCTCGCCCGCCGCGCCGATGGGCGTCGGGCTGCGCCTGTCCGCCATCGCCGCCGAAGAGCTTTGCGCCGAGGCCGAGCTCGACGCGCTGCGCGGCTTCCTCGACCGGGAAGGCCTCTACGTCTTCACGGTCAACGGCTTCCCCTACGGGCGCTTCCACGGCGGGAGGATCAAGGAACGGGTCTACGCCCCGGATTGGCGCGAGCCGGAGCGGCTCTCCTACACCGACCGCCTCGCGGCGCTGCTGGCGGCGCTGCTGCCCGCTGAGCCGGGGATGACCGGCAGCGTCAGCACCGTCCCCGGCGCCTTCTCGGCCGCCGCGTCGTGCCCCGGCGCGCGCGAAGCGATCGCGGAAGCGCTGATCCGGCACGCCGCGCGCCTCGCCGCGTTGGAGGACAGCACCGGCCGCCGGATCGTGCTGGCGCTGGAGCCGGAGCCGATGTGCCTGCTGGAAACCACGGCCGAGGCCGTCGGCTTCTTTGAAACGCACCTGTTCAGCGCCGCCGCCGCCGCCCGCTTCGCCGCGCTGTCCGGCCGCGCGCCGGCGGAGGCGGAGGGGTTGCTGCGCCGGCACCTCGCCCTCTGCCTCGACGTCTGCCACGCCGCGGTGGAGTTCGAGGCGCCCGCGGAAAGCCTCGCGCTGCTGCGCGGCGCCGGAGTCGCCGTGGCGAAGTTGCAACTGTCGTCGGCGCTGGCCGTGGCGCGCATGGACCCGGCGGCGGCCGAGTCGCTGCGCCGCTTCGACGATGGCGTGTACCTGCACCAAGTGGTCGAGCGGGGGCCGGGCGGGCTCGCGCGCTTCCTGGACCTCCCGGACGCACTCGCGGCCTGGGCCGATGACGGCGCCGGCGCCGGCGGCGACCGCGAATGGCGCGTGCATTGCCACGTCCCGGTGTTCCACGACGCGCTCGGTCGCTTCGGCACGACGCAGCCGGTGCTGCTCGACATGCTGGCCCGCCAGCGCGCCGACGGGATCAGCGCGCACCTGGAGGTGGAGACCTACACCTGGGACGTGCTGCCGCCGGAGCTGCGCGCCGGCGGCCTGGACGCGGCGATCGCGCGCGAGATCGCCTGGGTGCGGGACAGGTTGGCGGCATGACGCCGGCGGTGGCGCTGCGGCTCGGCCGCGTTTCCAACCTGCCGACCGTGTGGACGAACGCGGTGGCGGGCGTCGCCCTGGCCGGGGTTTCGCCCTGGCACTGGGCGACGGTGCCAGCGGCGCTCGGGCTGTCCTTCTCCTACCTCGGCGGGATGTACCTCAACGACGCCTTCGACCGCGCGATCGACGCGCGCGAGCGGCCCTCGCGCCCGATCCCGTCGGGCGCCGCGGAGGCGAACACGGTGTTCGCGCTGGGCTTCGCGCTGCTGCTCGGCGGCGTGGCCATGCTGCTGACGGCGGCCTGCGGCTTCGGCGTGCCCTCCGAATGGACGGTGCTGGCCGGTTTGGCCCTCGGCGGCGCCATCACCGGCTACAACTGGCGCCACAAGGGCAACCCGCTGAGCCCGGTGTGGATGGGCGCCTGCCGACTGCTCGCCTACATTTCGGCGGGGCTGGCGGCGACGGCCGTGCTGCCGGCGCCGCTGCTCGCCGCCGCGGCGGTTTCGCTGTGCTACCTGATCGGCCTCACCTACATCGCCAAGCAGGAAACGCTGGGGCGGATCGGCAATCTCTGGCCGCTGGTGTTCCTGGCGGCGCCGCTCGCCTACGGCGCTTCGCTGGCGGAGGGCGCCGCCGATTGGCTGGTGCTGGCCGCGCTCGCGGCCTGGATCGGCGTGGCGCTCGCCCTGCTGCGGCGCCGGCGGCCCGGCGACATCCCGCGCGCCGTGGTGTCCCTGATCGCCGGCATCGCGCTGCTCGACGCGATGTTCCTGTCCGTCGCCGGGTGGCCGGGCGCGGTGCCGCTCGCCCTCGGCTGCTTCGCCGCGACCCTCCTGCTGCAACGCTGGGTCAGCGGCACGTGACGGTTCGGAAGGGAGGATGCCCATGACACCGGACGCGCTGATGGCCGCATGGTTGGAGCGGCAACTGCCGCCCGAAGCCGCAGACTGGCTCCTGACGGCGCGCGAACGCCTGCGCGCCGGCGTGTCGGAGCGCGACTTCAACCTGGCGGTGAGCTGGACGCCGCGCCGGCTCGGAAAGGCCGACCTCGCGCTCAACCCGGACGACCTCGCCGCGGCCGATGCCGCGCGTCGGGGCTGGGATCCGCGCGGCTGGACCGTGGACCAGGCCGGCCGGCTGGTGCTGCTGCTGGCGGACGGCCTCCAAGGCCCGGCCTTCGCCGCGCGCTTGCGGAGCCTGCTCGCCACCGCCGACCTGTCCGAGACCATAACCTTCCTGCGCGGGCTGCCGCTCTACCCAGACCCGGCCTCGCATTTGATGCGGGCGCGGGAGGGCGCGCGGAGCGGCATGCGGCCGATCTTCGAGGCGGTGGCGCACGCGAATCCCTATCCGGCCGAGATGTTCGACGAGGCGGGGTGGAATCAGCTCGTGCTCAAGGCGCTGTTCATCGAGACCGCGCTGGCGCCGGTCCAGGGCCTGGACCGGCGCGCCAACCCGACGCTGATGCGGATGCTGTGCGACTACGCGCACGAGCGCTGGGCCGCGGGCCGCCCCGTCAGCCCCGAGCTGTGGCGCTGCGTCGGGCCTTTCGCGGACGGGCCGGCGCGCGAGGACCTCGCCCGGGTGCTGCGCACCGGCACGGACGCGGAGCGGGCGGCGGCGGGCGCGGCGCTGGACGCCGTTCCCGCGCAGGCGGCCGAGTGAAGCGCGGGGGAGCATAGCCATGTACATCGACACCCACACCCACATGATCTCGCGCACGACCGACGACTACGAGCTGATGGCCAAGGCCGGGATCGTCGCCTGCATCGAGCCGGCCTTCTGGCTCGGCCAACCGCGCACCAACGTGGGCAGCTACATCGACTACCTCTCCACCATCGTCGGCTGGGAGCGCTTCCGCGCCGGGCAGTTCGGGTTGCGGCACTACTGCACCGTCGGGCTGAACAGCAAGGAAGCGAACAACGAGGAGCTGGCCGAGGCGGTGATGGAGATCCTGCCGCGCTTCGCCTTGAAGGAAGGCGTCGTGGCCATTGGCGAGATCGGCTACGACGAACAGACGGAGCTGGAAGACCGCTACTTCCGCCAGCAGCTCGACCTGGCGCGCGAGCTGGACATGCCGGTGATGGTCCACACGCCGCACCGCGACAAGAAGCGGGGCACCACGCGCTCCATGGACGTGGTGATCGAGCAGGGCCTCGACCCGTCCTCCGTGGTGATAGACCACAACAACGAGGAAACCGCGCAGGAGGTGCTGGACCGCGGCTTCTGGGCGGGCTTCTCCATCTACCCCGGCACCAAGATGGGCAACGAGCGGATGGTGGAGATCGTCCGCCGCTACGGGCCGGAGCGCATCCTGGTGGACTCCGCGTGCGATTGGGGCGTGTCCGATCCGCTGGCCGTGCCCAAGACCGCGGAGTTGCTGCGGCGGGGCGGCATCGGCGAGAACGCCATCCGCGCCGTGACCTACGGCAACGCGCTCGCGGCCTACGGCCGCAACGGGCAGATGCGCGAGGCCGACTGGTTCGACCCGGCGCCCATCGACCAGCGCACGCTCTACATGGGCAACTCCGTGCTGCGCGGCGGGCAGGCGCCCCGCGTCGAGGAGCTGCGCCGCCGCGGGCCGGGCGACCTCGTCATCGAGTGACGGGGCGGTTCAGCCGCCGAAGACGTGGGCCAGCGCGAGGTCCTTGAAGCCGGTCGCGGCGACGGAGGCGCCCTCGGCCGGCATCAGCTCCGGCGCGTCGGAGATGACGAGCGGCCCGTCCAGCGGGTCCTCCGTCGGCAGCCCGTGCGAGCCCTTCACCAGCGACGTGCCGCGGATCGGGATCACGTCGAGCAGCGCGCGCTGGCCGAGCTTTCGCTGCGCCAGCCGCAGGGCGATGCGCAGCTTCGCCGCCGGCAGCGCGGGGTCTAGGAACAGCTCCATCGGGTCGTAGCCGGGCTTGCGGTGGATATCGACGGTGCGCGCGAAGTCCGGCGCCTTCGCGTCGTCTTCCCACCAGTAGTAGCTGAACCAGCGGTCCGGCGCGGACAGGGCGACCAACTCGCCTGAGCGGGGGTGGTCGAGGCCGTGCGCGCGCTGCCCTTCCCGGTCGAGCACGGCGGAAACGCCGTCCAGTCCTTCCAGCGCGCGCCGCGCAGCGGGGATGTCGGCCTCGTCGCGGACGTAGACGTGGGCGATCTGGTGGTCCGCCAAGGCGAAGGCGCGGCTGGCGCCGGGGTCGAGCAGTTCGCGCCCCATCTCGACGCGCAGGCGCAGCAGGCCGGCGGCGCGGAGGGCGCGGTTGATGTCCACCGCCTCCCGCACCGGCACGATGCCGTACTCGGACACGACGACGACGCGGCAGCCCTCGGCGCGGGCCGCGTCCATCAGCCCGCCGCACACGGCGTCGATTTCGCGGAGGTCTTGCGCGACGCGCGGGTCGTCCGGATCCGGCCCCCACTTCTGCAAGCCGTAGTCGAGGTGCGGCAGGTAGGTGAGCGTGAGCGTCGGCCGCCGCGTCCGCATCACGTGCTCCGTGGCGCGGGCGATCCAGCGGGTGCTGGAGATGTCGGTCGCCGGACCCCAGAACTTGAACAGCGGGAACGGGCCGAGCTGCCCATCCAGCTCGTCGTGCAGCTCCGGCGGTTCGGCGTAGTGGTCGGGGATCTTGCGCCCGTCGGCCGGGTACATCGGGCGCGGCGTGGCGCTGAAATCCGCGCTGGAGTACATGTTGTACCACCAGAACATCTTGGCGCAGGTGAACGCCGGGTCGCGTCGCCGCCCGGCGTCCCAGATCTTCTCGCCCGCCACCAGCCGGTTCGACTGGCGCCAAAGGTGCACCTCCGCTTGGTCGCGGAAGTACCAGCCGTTGGCGACGATGCCGTGCCCGCGGGGCTCCAAGCCGGTGACCAGGCTCGACTGCACGGAGCAGGTCACGGCCGGCAGCACGGTCCGCAGCGGGCGCATCGCGCCGTCCCGTGCCAGCGCGGCGAGGCGCGGGGTGTTCGCGCCGACGAGCCTGGGCGTCAGCCCGACGACGAGCATGATGAGGGTGCGGCGCATCGCTTGGACTCGTGCCGGCAAGGAGGCCGATGAAGGAGGGGAGGGGAGGGCGCGGGCGTTCCGCGCCGACCAGAGATGTGCGCTCGAGGGGAAGCGGCAACCCGGTTCCATGTGGGCGGCGGCGCGGCTTGGCCTAAGCTGGAAGCGCCCACCAGCGGGCCGGGGCACCGCCGACCCGCCGAAACACGAGGAAACGCACCATGGACAGGCGGAACGTCCTGAAGGTCGGCGCCGTGCCGGCGGCCGCGCTCTCGCTCTCCGCGCCGGCGTTGGCGCAATCGCGGCCCAAGGTGAGCTGGCGGCTCACCTCCTCCTTCCCGCGCAACCTGGACACGCTCTACGGCGCGGCCACCCAGTTCTCCCGCATGGTGGGCGAAGCGACGGACGGCGACTTTTCGATCCGCGTGTTCTCGCCGGGGGAGATCGTGCCGTCGCTGGAAGCGCGCGAGGCGACCTCCAAGGGCTCGGTCGAGTGCTGCTTCACCGCGTCCTCCTACTCCATCGGGACCGACCCCGCCTTCATGTTCGGCACGGTGCTGCTGTTCGGCCTGAACAGCCGGCAGCAGATGGCGTGGCTCTACGAGATGGAGGGCAACCAGAAGCTCAACCGGCTGCTCTACGAGAAGCACAACGTCCTGGGCTTCCCGCTGGCCAGCACCGGGGCGCAGATGGGCGGCTGGTTCCGGAAGGAAATCCGCACCGTCCAGGACCTGAACGGCCTCAAGTTCCGCATCGGCGGGCTGGCCGGGCACGTGTTCCAGCGCCTCGGCGCCGTCCCGCAGCAGATCGCGGCGGGCGACATCTATCCCTCGCTCGAACGCGGCACGGTGGACGCCGCGGAGTGGATCGGCCCCTACGACGACGAGAAGCTCGGCCTCTTCAAGGTCGCGCCCTTTTACTACTACCCCGGATGGTGGGAAGGCACGGCGATCCTCCACCTTTTCGTCAACAAGCAGAAGTACGAGGAGCTGCCGGCGAGCTACCGCAGCGTCCTGCAGACCGCGGCGGCGGCCACCACCTCCATCACCCTCGCGCGCTACGACGCGCTGAACCCGCCGGCGCTGCGCCGGCTGGTGGCGCAGAGCGCCCAGGTGCGGCCCTTCCCGCAGCCGGTGCTGGACGCCTGCCACGACGAAACCCAGAAGCTGCACGAGGAATACGGCCGCGCCGACCCGGCCTACGCCGAGATCTTCCGCGAGATGAGCGCCTTCAAGCAGGACGCCTACCAGTGGCTGCAACTCTCCGAATACACCTTCGACAGCTACCAGATACGCCGGCTCCGGCGGTGAGGGCGGCGCGGCGCCCGGGTTGACGGCCGCCCGCGTGGCAAGGAACTTGCTGGCCTTGCGAGCCATGCGAACCGCCCCCGAAGCCGAGCTCCTCGGCCTGGTCGCCTCCGCGCGCGCTTCCGCGGCCGGGGACCCCTTCGCCAACCCGGCGCTCGGCGTCGCGCTCGCCCTGAGCCGCCGGATGGACGACGGCGAACTCTCCCCCGAGGACCTCGCCGCCGTCCTGGACCGGCTCGGCCGCGACGCCTTCCGCGACCGGGCCGCGCGGCTCTCGGCCGGGGTGGGCGGGGCCGACCCGAAGGCGGCGGACGCGGCGCTCGCGGCGGTGGCGGCCCGCGCCGCACGGCCCGACGCTGACGATTCGCCGGTCGCGTTCGAGGCGTTCCGCGAGGCCTGCGAGCGCCCCCGCGCCGCGGCGGTGTTCACCGCGCACCCGACCTTCTCGCTCTCGCCGGAAGCGGCCGGCGCCCTCGTCCGCGCCGCGTGCGACGCCGATGCCGCCGAGCCCGAGCCGCCGCCCCTGCGCCCCTCGCCGCCCACGCTGGAGATGGAGTTCGAGCGCGCCGCCGCCGCCATCGCCGCCGGGCGGGACGCGCTGGACCGCTTGGCCGCCGCCTTCCTCGCCGAAGCGCGCGCCACCTGGCCGAAGCGCTGGACCGGGCTC
>CADCTL010000223.1 GCA_902805625.1 uncultured Acetobacteraceae bacterium | reverse complement strand
GTAGCGCTTCTCCAGCGTGTTGCCAAAGGCGCGGACGTAGTCGGTGTACCGCACCCGGATCCCTGGACAATAGGTTGTCTTATGCGGCGCGCCTCAGGGTCTGGTCGTGCCAGGCGGCGCGCATGTCGTTGGGGCTGCGATGGCCGTTCTTCTCGATCAGCCATTCGGCGTTGTAGCGGACGACGAAGGCCCGGACGGCGTCGCGCACCTCGTCGATGGCCTGGAAGATGCGACCGTGCACGACCTGTTCCTTCAGCGTGCGGAACAGGCGCTCGATCACACCGTTCGTCTCGGGCTCTCCGACGAAGGCGTAGCTTGGCGCCATGCCCCAGAACTTGATCTGCTTCTGGAAGTCGTCAGACATGAAGTTGCTGCCGTGGTCGTGTCGGAGTGCGAGGCCGCGGGCGGCGCCGGCGTCGAGGTGACCGAACTGCTGGCACACCGCCATGCCGACCGCCTGGATGGCCTCGAAGCGGGTGCCGCGTTTGGCGACGTGCCAGCCGAGCAGTTCGGCGTTCCAGTGCTCGGCGATGCCGAACAGCCAGACCTTGCCGTCCTGAACGGTGGTGACCTGGGTGCCGTCGCAGGCCCACATGACATTCGGCGACGCGGTGATGATGTGCCGGTCGTGCGGCGTGTCAGGCCGGGGTCGGGCTCGATGCGGCGACAGCAGGGCGTGTTCGCGCATCAGCCGCAGCACCCGCTTGCGCGACACCCGGATGCCGTCCATCGCCCGCAGTCGGGCCCACACCTTGCGGTGGCCCTCGCCGGTCCAGGGCGATCGCGCGAGGTCGGCCCGGATGGCGGCGAGCAGGGCCGTGTCGGAGATGGCGGGCTTCGGGCCACGGCGCGTCGGCCCTCCGGCCGTCGTGGTGGTGTCGGCCGCCGGCTGGCGTGCGGCGTAGAAGGACGAGCGTGGCAGCTCCCAAACCCCGCAGACGCGGGCGATGCCGTACCGGTGGCCGGTGGTTGGGGACGTCGCCTCGGCCATCACCGCAACCTCCTGCGGCCCAAAGGGCCCGAGCGCTCGATCCTGGTACGCAGCAGCTCGTTCTCCATGCTGAGCTCGCCGATCCGCTGCATGGCGGCGGCGAGTTCGCCGGTGGCGGGATCAGCTTCGCGCTCCTTCAGCGCGCCCTCCAGCGCAGCTTCGGCCTTCCGGCGCCACTGCTCCAACTTGAAGATCGGCAGGCCGAGCTCGCGGGAGAGGAGCTCGGCGGACCCGCCGCGCAGCAGGCGCAGCACCACCTCGCGCTTGCGCGCCGCGCTCCAACGCTGGCCCGGCGCCAGCGGGCCCGGCCTCGCCGCCGCCTGGACGGTGCCGACCGGGCCAGTGGACAGCGTGGACGGGCTGCGCCCGCCCTCGCTGACCACAGGTCCATCATCCGCAGCCTTGCGTTCGATTTCGTTCATGCTGGACTTCATCATGCCGCTCTCCGGTCGGACAAATGGGTGTCCAGAGAAACCGGGTGCAGCTCAGGCTCGGCTCTGTTGCTTGGGCGGGGCGACAGGGTCGAGGCTTTCGCCTTGTCGCCTTACCACCTTACTGCCTTACCATCTTACTGTTCGCACCGACGACCTTTCGGACAAAAGGCCTGTTCGAAGGGGCGGCGGGCGACGCAGTTCGAGCAGTTTACGAGGGTTAAATTCCCAGGAACCGAAGCGGACGTCAACCGGCATGGCGCGGTTCGGGCTTCCGCGTCGGGGCGGCCTCCTTCACCGCCCCGCGTCGGCCGGCACCACCACCTGCCCGTCCACGATGCGCGCTTCGACCGCTTCCAACGCCTCGCCGAGGCAGGGGCCGCTGATGCAGATGCCGTCCTCGACGCGGAAGCGGGCGCCGTGGGCGGAGCAGACGATGTTCTGCCGGCGCGCGTCGAGGAAGCGGTGCGGCACGGGCTCCAGCGGCAGGCCGACGTGCGGGCAGGAGTTGACGTAGACGAAGACGCGCTCGCCGCGGCGCACGGCGAAGAGGCCGATGAATCCGCCGGGCGCGGCCGCGAAGCCGCGGGCTCCGCCGTCCGGGATCTCGTCCAGGCGGCAGAGCGTCCGCTCGCCTTCCGCCGCCGCCGTCGCCGCCCCTGCCACGCGCTACTCCTCCCCTTCCCGCGCCAGGCCGAGCCGTTCGTGCCAGTCGGCGATGCTTTCGTCCGGGTACTCGTCGAACCGCTTGTCGCCCCGCTTGGTCTGCGGCTCCACCCAGGGCGCCTTGGACGCCAGCATCATGTGCGTGGAGCGCGGCGCGGCCGGCAAGGGCGTGTCCACGGCCGAGGCGAAGGGGTGGATGAGGTCCGGCCAGCGCTTGTCGTAGAGCCAGAGGGCGCTGCCGCACCGGCCGCAGAAGTGCCGCTCCGCCGGGCTGCGGCGGGCGCGGGTCTCGCCCGGTTCGCGCAGCTTGGCGTGGTAGACCGAGACGTGCTGGCGGCCGGACACCCGGAGGCTCGTCGCGTCGCCGCCGAGGTTGATGGCGTAGCCGCCCCCGCCCCCCGTCTTGCGGCAGATCGAGCAATAGCAGCGCTGGTAGGGGTAAGGATGCGCGGAGCGCAGCCGGAACCGCACGGCGCCACAGTGGCAGGAGCCTTCGAGCTTCATCCGGCCCTCCTCGCCCCCCGCTCCTCGCGCCAGCCGCCCATGCGGCACAGCGCGGCCCAGTGCGCCGGCGAGACCGGCATGACCGAGAGGCGCGATTGCCGCACCAGGGCGATGCCCTCCAGGGCCGGCTCCGCTTTGATGGCCGCGAGCGTCACGGGCTGCGGCATCGGGGCCACCGCGCGCACGTCCACGCAGACCCAACGCTCGGAGGCGTCCGTCGGGTCCGGGTAGGCTTCGCGCACGACCTCCACGACGCCCACGATCTCCTTGCCGGTGTTGGAGTGGTAGAAGAAGGCGCGGTCGCCGTGGCGCATCGCCCGCAGGTGCAGGGCCGCTTGGGCGTTCCGCACGCCGGTCCAGGGCTCGGTGCCCTTGCGGACCTGGTCCTCCCAAGAGAAGGAGTCCGGCTCGCTTTTCACCAGCCAATGGGCCAAACCGGGGTCCTTTCCATGGCAGCAACGAGCTTAGCAGATTAGCGGGGCGGGTGGGCGCTTCAATGCGCGGCATTCTGCCCCTAATGTAAGCGCGTGGAGACGTTCACATCCGACGGCGCCCTGCCCGGCACCGCCGCCGCTTCCCCCGCGGCGCGCGGCCGGGGCGGCGCTCGCCTGCACCGCTTCGCCAATCCCGGGCGGTTCCTTCGGCTTTCGGGCCGGGTGCTGCCCTGGTTGATCGGCGCGGCGGTTCTGGCGCTCGGCGTCGGGCTGCCCTGGGCTTTGTTCTTCTCGCCGCCCGACTGGCAGCAGGGCGAAACGGTGCGAATCCTCCATGTCCACGTGCCGATGGCTTGGCTGGCGATGGGCGGGTACGCGGGCCTGGCGATCGGTTCCTTCGTCGCGCTGGTGTGGCGGCACCCGCTGGCCGATCTCGCTTGCCGGGAATTATCGCCGGTGGGCGCGACGGTGACGGCGCTCTGCCTCGCCACCGGAAGCATCTGGGGCCGGCCGATGTGGGGGACGTGGTGGGTCTGGGACGCGCGGCTGACCAGCGTGCTGGTGCTGTTCTTCCTGTGGCTCGGCCACGCCGCGCTGGTGCGCGCCTTCGAGGACCCCGAGCGCGGGGCGCGCATGGGAGCCATACTGGCGCTGGTGGGGGCGGTGAACCTGCCGGTGGTGAAGTTCAGCGTCGATTGGTGGAACACCTTGCACCAGCCGGCCAGCGTCACCCGGATCGGCGCGCCGGCGCTGCACGCGGACATCCTGTATCCGCTGCTCGTTTGCGCGTTGGGCTTCACCTTGGCCTTCGCGGCGCTGGTGCTGGCGCGGACCCGCGCGGCGGTGATGGAGCGACGCGTCCGGGCGCTGCAAACGGCGGCGGCGTGGCGGGCGGAGGCGGGCGGCGCGGCATGAGCCTGCATTGGATGCACGTTTCGGCGGCCTACGCGCTGGTGGTGGGCGGGTTTCTGGCGCTCGCGGTCGGCGCGGCCCTTCGCCATGGCGCGGCGCGGCGGCGCCTTGCCGCGCTGGACCCGCGCGCGGCGCGACGGGCGGCGGAGGCCGAGGCGTCGTGACCCGGAAGCGCCGGCGCCTCAACGTGCTGCTGCTCTGCGGGCTGGGGCTCGGCAGCGCCACCGCGCTGACCTTGACCGCCTTCCAAGACAACCTCGTCTTTTTCCGCTCGCCGAGCGACATCGCGCGGGAAGCGCCGCCGCCCAACCGCGCCTTCCGCCTCGGCGGGCTGGTGGAGAACGGCAGCTTGCAGCGCGAGGCGGGGCCGGACGGGCGCCCGGCCGCGCGGTTCCGCGTGACGGACGGCGCCAGCACCCTTTCGGTCACCTACGCCGGCATCCTGCCGGACCTGTTCCGCGAGGGGCAGGGCGTGGTCGCGCTCGGCACCATGGGGCCCGACGGGTCGTTCCGGGCGAGCGAGGTGTTGGCGCGGCACGACGAGACCTACATGCCGCCCGAGGTCGCGGACGCGCTGAAGCGCAGCGGCCATTGGAACCCGGCCGAGGGCGGGGCGCCGCCGGCGGCGAGCTGGAACCGCCTAGACCCGGAAACGCGACCGGCCCGCGCGGCCGGCGGAGGGAGTGACGGCGGGTGATACCGGAACTGGGCCATTTCGCGTTGGCGTTGGCGCTGGCGTTGTCCTGCGCGCAAGCGGCGTTCGGCTTGGTCGGGCCTTGGCGCGGGATGCCGCGCTTGATGGCGGCCACGCCGCCGCTCGCCGCAGGGGCCTTGCTGGCGACGGCCGTCACTTTCGGGTGCTTGATGTGGAGCTTCGCCGTCAACGACACCTCGGTGTCGAACGTGGCGCAAAACAGCCATTCGGCGAAGCCGATGCTCTACAAGCTCACCGCCACCTGGGGGAGCCACGAGGGCTCCATGGTGTTGTGGGTGCTGATCCTGGCGCTGTGCGGCGGGGCGGTGGCGGGGTTCGGGCGCGACCTGCCTTCGGCGCTCAAGGCGCGGGTGCTGGCGGTGCTGGGCTTGGTGGGGGTGGGTTTCTTCGCCTTCATCCTCGGCACGTCGAACCCCTTCGACCGGCTGTGGCCGCCGCCGCCGGATGGGCAGGGGCTCAATCCGGTGCTGCAAGACCCCGGCTTGGCGTTCCACCCGCCGCTGCTTTACCTGGGCTATGTCGGCTGCGCCGTGACCTTCGCCTTCGCTGTGGCGGCGCTGATCGAGGGGCGGGTGGACGCGGCTTGGGGGCGCTGGGTGCGGCCCTGGGCTTTGGCGGCGTGGAGCTTCCTGACGCTCGGCATCGCGCTGGGGTCGTGGTGGGCGTACTACGAACTGGGTTGGGGCGGGTACTGGTTCTGGGACCCGGTGGAGAACGCCTCCCTGCTGCCGTGGCTGGCCGGGTGCGCGTTGTTGCACTCCGCCGTGGTGGTGGAGAAGCGGGAGGCGCTGAAGACCTGGACGGTGTTCCTGGCCTTGCTCGCCTTCGGCTTGTCCTTGCTCGGCACCTTCCTGGTGCGGTCGGGCGTGCTGAACTCGGTCCACGCCTTCGCCAGCGACCCGACGCGGGGCGTGTTCATCCTTGGGCTGCTGATGCTCTACGTCGGCGGTGGCTTTGCGCTGTTCGCGTGGCGGGCGGCGGCGATGACGCCAACGGGCGTGTTCGCGCCGCTTTCCCGCGAGGGGAGCTTGGTGCTGAACAACCTGCTGCTGTGCTCCATCGCGGCGGTGGTGTTGGCGGGCACCTTGTACCCGATGTTCGCGGACCTGCTGCTCGGGCAGAAGATCTCGGTCGGGCCGCCCTTCTTCAACACGGCCCTCCTGCCGCTCGCGGTGCCGCTGATCGGCGCCATGGCGGTGGGGGCGGTGCTGCCTTGGAAGCGGGCGCGGCTGTTCCCGGCCTTGCAGCGGCTGTGGTGGGCGGCGCTCGGCGGCTTCGCGGCGCTCCTGCTGTGCTTGGCGCTGGAGGGCGCGCGGATCGGCCCGGCGCTGGGCTTCGCGGCGGGGGCTTGGGTGGTGCTCGGGGCGCTGGCCGACATCGCCGACCGGCTGGCGCTGTTCTCGCGTCCCCGCGCGGCACTGGCGCGCGCGTTGTCCCTGCCGCGGTCGGCCTGGGGCGGGGCGGTGGCGCATTCGGGCATGGGCGTGCTGATCCTCGGCCTCGCCGGGATGGGCCTCGCCACCGACCGGCTGGCACTGTTGAAGCCGGGCGAGAGCGCGGAGTTGGCCGGATACACGTGGCAGCTGGACGGGTTGGAAAGCGCGCAAGGGCCGAACTACTCCGCGCGGCGCGCGAGCGTCTCCGTGCTGGACGAGGGGCGTTTAGTGGCGGCGCTGGCGCCCGAGAAGCGGAGCTTCCCCGTCGGCCGCGCCACCACCACGGAGGCGGCCATCCACACCTCCTGGCTGTCCGACCTCTACGCCGTGCTGGGCGACGAGCGGGACGGCGCGGCGGTGCTGCGGCTGCACCACAACCCGCTGGCGCCCTGGATCTGGATCGGCGCGGCGATTATGGCGTTGGGCGGGGCGCTGTCGCTGTCGGACCGGCGGGTGCGCGTTTCGGCGCCGGCGCCCAAGGCGGTGCGCGGCGGCGAGGCGCGGGCATGACCGCCGTGCCCGAGAAGCGGGCCACGCCGATGTCGCGGCGCGCGCTGATGGTGCTGCCGGCCTTGGTGGCGGGCGGCGCGGGGCTGGGCTTCTTCGCCATGCTGCGGGGGATCGGCACCGGGAGCTACGACCCGCGCGGGGTGCCCTCGGCGCTGCTCGGCAAAGCGCCGCCGGCGTTCGAATTGCCGCCGCTGGAGGGCGTCGGGCTGCCCGGCCTCTCGGCCTCCGACCTGCGCGCGCCGGGGCGGCCGGTGCTGGTGAACTTCTTCGCCTCCTGGTGCGTGCCTTGCGTGATCGAGCACCCGCAGCTCATGCGCCTGTCGCGGGACGGCGTGCCGGTGTTCGGCGTCGGCTACAAGGACCAGCCGGCGGACAGCCGCCGCTTCCTGGAGCGGCACGGCAACCCCTACGCGCGGCTCGGCGTGGACTTGCCGGGGCGGGCATCCATCGATTGGGGCCTGTACGGCGTGCCGGAGACGTACCTGATCGACCGCGGGGGCGTCATCCGCTGGCGCTGGGCGGGGCCGGTGACGGAGGACACGGTGCGCGCGGACCTCGGGCCGCTGCTGCGGCGCTACGCATGATCCGCGTGTTGGCGCTTCTGCTGGCGCTGGCGGGGCCGGCCTTCGGTGCTGTTGGCGACCCGGCGATGCAGTTGCCGGACCCGGCGCAGGAGGAGCGGGCGCGCGAGATCGGGCGCGAGCTGCGCTGCCTCGTGTGCCAGAACCAGTCCATCGAGGACAGCGACGCGGACCTCGCCCGCGACCTCCGCCGCATCGTGCGCGAGCAGGTGTCGTCCGGGCGCTCGGACGCGGAGGTGGTGGGCTTCGTCCACCAGCGCTACGGCGACTTCGTGCTGCTGCGGCCGCGCTTCACGGCGGCGACGGCGCTGCTGTGGGCGACGCCGGCGGTGGCGCTGCTGGCCGGCGCGCTGTTGTTCCGAGCGGGGCGGCGGCGGCCCTCCTCCGGCCCGGCGGCGGCCGCGGCGCTGACGGAGGCCGAGCGCGCGCGCCTCGCCCGGTTGGAGACGGGGGGCGGCCCGGCGGCGTGACCTGGTGGCTCCTGGCCGGTTCGCTCGCCCTCGCGGCGCTGGCGCCGCTCGGCTTCGCGTTGCTGCGCCCCGCCTAGGCGCGGGGGCGGCGGGACGCCGACCTGGCCCTCTACCGCGC
>CADCTL010000222.1 GCA_902805625.1 uncultured Acetobacteraceae bacterium | reverse complement strand
GTCGCCGAGCGGCCCCTGCTCGGCTGGGGCATGGAGGGCAGTCGCGCGGTGCCCGGCCGGGACGCCAGTCCCTCGCCGGAGGCGCTGGCGCGCTTCAACCTCGCCACCCCGGCCGCGTCGCGCTGGGAACTGCTCCCCCTGCACCCGCACAACGGCGCCTTGCAGCTCTGGCTGGAGCTCGGCCTGCCGGGGGCGTTGCTCGGGGCGGCGCTCGCTCTGTCGCTCGGCTTCGCCGCCGCCCGCGCGGCGCGGCCGGCCGTGGCGGCCGCTGCGTTGGCGGCCGGCGCCGTCACCGCCGCCCTGAGCTTCGGCGCGTGGCAGGAATGGTGGGTCGGCGCGGAGCTGATGGCGGCCGCGGCGCTCGCCGGCCTGCCGCGCCAGGAAGGGAAGTAGCGGTGGTTCTGCGCAAAGCCTTCCTCGCCGGCCTTGTGGCGCTCGCCGGCTTCTGGTTCGTCGCCGCATCGTTCAAGGGGCAGCGGCTCCCGGCCCACACGGCGGCCACGGCGGTCCCGGCGCTCGGCCTGGCCCTGACGGCGGAGGTCTTCACCCTGTCCGAACTGACCGAATTCGAGCGGCACCTGACCGTCGCCGGCGGGGGCGAAACGCTGCGGGTCAGGATGGCGGACGTCCAGGGGCCTGCCCACCGCACGAGCCTGTACCGGGCCGGCGGGACGGAGATCGCCGTCCTCGGCCCGGCCGGCGACGACTATTTCTTCGCGACCGGGCCGCTGCGGCGGCTCGACTCCCCGTCCCGCCCTTCGGAGGAATGGACCTACTTCGGCGCCTTCGACCTCCGCACGGACCCGGGTGGCAGCCCCGCCGGCAACCCCGCGCAGGTCTTCGCCTTCATCCCGGCCAGCGAGGAGACGGAGTGCATCCCGACGCTGTCGGAGGGCGCGGGGGCCGGCCCGCACCGCAAGGACCGCGCCCGGCGGAGCTGCCCGGCGCCGGGGCCGCTGTCGTCACGCTGAAAAGCTTTCAGCGCGCCCGTGCGATGCAGAACTCCACGATGCCCGCGAGCGCCGTCCGCTCCGGGCCGGGCGGGAAGAGCGCCAGCGCCGACAGCGCCGCGTCGCCGTAGGAGCGGGCGCGTTCCACGGTGTCGCGCAACGCGCCGTGGACGCGCATGAGGTCCTGCGCGCGCCGCAGGTCGCCCGGCCCTTGGTCGCGCTCCTCCAACGTGCGGCGCCAAAAGCCGCTCTCCACCTCCGTGCCGCGCGCCAGCGCCAGCAGCACCGGCAGGGTGATCTTGCCTTCGCGGAAATCGTCGCCGACCGTCTTGCCCAGCAGTTCCTGCTCCGCCGAGTAGTCGAGCGCGTCGTCCACGAGCTGGAAGGCGATGCCGAGGTTGCGGCCGTAGGCGTGGAGCGCCAGTTCCTCCGCCTCCGGCCGGTCGGCCACCACGGCGCCGACGCGCGCGGCCGCGGCGAACAGCGCCGCCGTCTTGCCCTCCACGACCTGGAGGTACTGCTCCTCCGTGGTCGCGGTGTCGTTCTGCGTGGCGAGCTGGAGCACCTCGCCCTCGGCGATGGTCGCGGCGGCCTCGGACAGGATCGCCAGCACCTTCAGCGACCCGTCGCCCACCATGAGCTGGAAGGCGCGGGCGAACAGGAAGTCGCCCACCAGCACGCTCGGCTTGTTGCCGAACAGCGCGTTGGCGCTGGCCTGGCCGCGGCGCAGCGCGCTCTCGTCCACCACGTCGTCGTGCAGCAGGGTCGCGGTGTGGATGAACTCCACGCAGGCGGCCAACGCCACGTGCCGCTGCCCGCGGTGGCCGCAGAGCTTCGCCGCCGCCAAGGTCAGCAACGGCCGCAGCCGCTTGCCGCCGGCCGCCACGATGTGCGCCGCCAATTGCGGGATGAGCGCGACCGGGCTGTGCATCCGGTCCACGATCAGCCGGTTGCAGGCTTCGAGGTCGTCGGCCACGAGCGCGGTGAGCGCATCCAACGCGTCTTCGGCGCCGGACGCGGCCGCCGGCGCCATAGGCGAGGCTCGCGCCATCGCGGCCGGCTGCGCATCCACGTCGCTTGACCCTGGCATAGAGGGCGGCACCATAACCAGCCGGTCATGTGGCCGCAAGTTCAACGAAAGCAAGGGATTCCGGCGAGGATGGAAGTCGTGGCGGCCAGTCCGGACCCTGTGCGGATGTCGTTCCTGTCGGCGCTGCTGCGCGACGCGGGCATCGCCTGCACGGTGCTGGACGCGCACATCAGCGCGGTGGAGGGCGGCATCGGCGCCTTTCCCCGCCGCCTCGCCGTGGCCCGCGAGGACGCGGCGGCGGCGCGGCGCGTGCTGCGCGACTCGGGCGAAGCGCCAGAGGGATGAGCGGCGAGGGATGAGCGGCGGCGGCGCTGCGCGGGAGGAAAACGGCGCCACGGAAGACCGGCTGCTCGGCGGGCGCGTGCTGCTGCGCCAGCCGCGGCGGGGGTTGCGCGCGGGGCTCGACGCGGTGCTGCTCGCGGCGGGCGTGCCCGCGCGGCCGGGCGAGCGGGTGCTGGAAGCGGGATGCGGCAGCGGCGGCGCCCTCCTCTGCTTGTCGGCGCGCGTGCCGGGGCTGACGCTGCTCGGCGTGGAGCGCGACCCGGCGCTGGCCGAACTCGCCGCCGCCAACGCTGCGGCGAACGGGACGGCGGTGGCGGCGCATCGCGCCGACGTGCGCGACCTGGCCTTGGCGCGCGGGCTGGCGCCCTGCGACCACGCCTTCGCCAACCCGCCCTACTGGCCAGGCGGCAGCGCGCCGCCAGACCCGACGCGGCGCGGCGCCACGCACGAAGCGGGGAACGGCGCGGATTTGGTGGATTGGGCGCGCTTCCTGGCGGCGGCGCTGCGCCCGCGCGGCAGCCTGAGCCTGATCCTGCCGGCGGCGCGGCTCGACGCGGGCATGGCGGCGCTGGCGGCGGCGGGCTGCGGCGGCACCCGACTCGTGTGCTTCTGGCCGCGGGCGGGGATGCCGGCGCGGCGCGTGCTCCTCCAGGCGAAGCGCGGCGGCCGCGGCCCGGCGCGGATCGGGCCCGGCCTCGCGCTTCACGAAGCGGACGGGGCGTTCACCGCGGCGGCGGACGCGGTGCTGCGGGACGCCGCGCCGCTGCCCGATTGGGCCTGAGCGGGATCAGCGGTCCACGGGTTCTGGGTGGCGCAAATGCCAAAGGCGTTCGTGCGCCGCGACCAGGCTTTCCAGGTGCCGCCGGCGGTTGGTGTCGGGGCTTGCCGTCCGGCGCGTCAACATCATCTCGACGATGCCGAGCAGCTTTTCCGCGACGTCGAAGTCGCCCTGGTCGCAAGCGTGGTGGAACGCGATGAGGATCTTGTCGGACAGCCTGCGGCTGTGGCGCGGCGCTGCGCCCGCGCGCCCCGTCCCCTTCGCTCCGTCCTGCTCCGTGTCTTCCACCATCACGATCCGTGCGCGGTAAGACCTGTCTGTATGCCACGGCGTCGGGGGCGACGGAACCTCTCCGTCCTGCATCGGCCCACGACGAGCGCGCGGTTCAACTGAACCGAGAATTTCATCTGGTAGCGGCGGAGCGGTTGGCAAGCTGGGCGGAAACGGCGGCGGCCATCGCCTCGGGGGAGGTCCCGGGCCGGAACGGGGTGCGGACGCGGGAGTCGGGCCCGACCAGGTAGGTGAAGCCGGAGTGGTCCACGAGGTAATCGGTCATCTCGGACCGCCGGGCCTTGGCGTAGTAGACACGGTAGCGCCGGGCCGCGTCCGCCACCTGCTCCGGCGTGCCGGTCAGGCCGACCAGGCGCGGGTGGAAGCGGCTGACATAATCGGCGAGCTGCGCCGGGCCGTCCCGCTCCGGGTCCACGGTGATGAGGACCGGCACCACCGCCTCCCCAGCCGGCCCCATCGCGTCCAGGGCGGCGGCCATCGTGCCGAGCTCGGTCGGGCACACGTCCGGGCAGTAGGTGAAGCCGAAGTAGACCAGCATCCAGCGGCCGGCGAAGTCGCGCTCGGTCACGGCGCGGCCGGTGTGGTCGGTCAGGTTGAACGGGCCGCCGAGGGACACGCCCTGCGCGAGCTGGACGCCGCCCGCCGAGGGCACCGGCATTTCCGCCCCGAACAACCGGCCGATCCGCCCGGCGAAGGCCTCCGCCACGCCTTCGCCCGGCGCGCGCGTGGCCCAGGCATAGGCCCAGACCCCGCCGAGGACCAGCAAGAGCAGGAGCGAAACGACGCGGACGGCGCTGAGCATGGGAGTCTAGATGGCAGCGCCCTGCCGCGCGCGCCAGGGCTGCCGGGCGCGCGGCAGGGCCACGCGCGGCGCATCCGGTCGGATGGATGCGCCGCCGGGCGGTCAGTGGCGGCTGTTCGAGGCGGCGGCCCCGTCGAGGGCGATGACGCCCGCCGGCTGCGGCGAGGAGAAGGTGGTGTCCGCGAAGGCCTCCTCCCAACTGCCGCCGGTGCTGGCGCGCGAGTACTCGGTGGAGCGGTTCTCGAAGAAGTTCGTGTGCTCCACCGCGTTCAGCATCTCGTCGAGCCAGGGCAGCGGGTTCTTCTCGATGTTGTAGAGCGGCTCCAGGCCGAGCTGCTGCAAGCGGCGGTCGGCGATGAAGCGGATGTACCGCTTGGTCTGCTCCGCATCGAGGCCCTGCACGCCGCCCAGCTCGAAGGCGAGGTCGATGAAGGCGTCCTCGTGCTCCACGATGGTGGCGCAGATCCCGGTGATCTCGGCGCGCAACTCCGCCGTCCAGATCTCCGGGTTCTCCTGCACGAAGGTGCGGAACAGCCGGATGACCGAGAGGCAGTGGAGCGTCTCGTCGCGCACCGACCACGAGACGATCTGCCCCATCCCCTTCATCTTGTTGAAGCGGGGGAAGTTCATGAGGATGGCGAAGGAGGCGAAGAGCTGCAGCCCCTCCGTGAACGCGCCGAAGGCGGCGAGCGTCTTGGCGATCTCGGGCTTCGAGTCCACCGAGAAGCCCTGCATGTAGTCGAACTTGTCCTTCATCTCCTTGTACTTGAGGAAGGCGGTGTACTCGGTCTCCGGCATCCCGATGGTGTCGAGCAGGTGCGAATAGGCGGCGATGTGGATGGTCTCGATGTTGGAGAACGCCGAGAGCATCATCAGCACTTCAGTCGGTTTGAACACCTGGCTGTAGTGCTTCATGTAGCAGTTGTTCACCTCGACGTCGGCCTGGGTGAAGAAGCGGAAGATCTGCGTGAGCAGGTTCCGCTCGGCCTCCGAGAGGGTCTTCTGCCAATCCTTCACATCGTCCGCGAGCGGCACCTCCTCCGGCAGCCAATGCACGCGCTGCTGCGTCAGCCACGCGTCGTAGGCCCACGGGTAACGGAAGGGCTTGTAGACGGGGTTGGCGGTGAGCAGGTCGAAGCGCGCGGGGCGCCCGTCGGGTGTGTACATGCCGTCAGCCATGGCTCGGTGATCTCCCCTGAACTCGATCAATAAAAGCTTTTGCTAGACCTTGGCCATCGACTCCCGAGCGCGGCCAGGTCGGCAACTTCACGATGAACGGAACCGTGTCGAAGCCGCCGTCCACGAGCGCTATGCAGACGGCCCTCTGCAAATCAGGCTCCGGCACCGCGGCCAAGGCGGGAAGTTCAGCACGCAACTCGGACACGGTGACACCCGCCCGCGGCTTGCGCCTCCAATCGGACATCTGCAGTCCCCCCAAGCTGAATGAATCCGCGGCGCCCTACAGCGACGGCCGCGCCCCCTCGTTCCGCCGCGCGGAAGCGGGTGCCCCGCCGCGACGGGTTCGGCCGACCCGCCTCACTGGCAGCTCAAGCACTCCTCGTAATTCGTCGTGTTCGCCGCCGCGACAGCCGCCACCAGCGGCAAGCGCGGCTCCGCGACGTCGTCCTTGTGCAGCGTCATGACGTCGCTCTGCCCGACCACCTTCTCGCTGATGGTGTCCGCGCGCTGGATGGAGAGCGAGCGGCAGTAGTAGAGCGACTTCACGCCGCGCTTCCACGCCATCATGTGGATCTGGTGCAGGTCGCGCTTGTGGACGTTGGCCGGCAGGAACACGTTCAGCGACTGGCTCTGGCAGATGAACGGCGCGCGGTCGGCCGCGTGCTCCACCACCCAGCGCTGGTCGAGCTCGAAGGCGGTGCGGAAGGTGGCGCGCTCCTGCTCCGTCAGGAAGTCGAGGTGCTGCACGCTGCCCTTGTTGACGGTCACGCTCGTCCAGGTGTCGTCGTCGTCCCGCCCGTGCTTGGCCAGCACGCGCTTCAGGTACGGGTTGCGGACGATGTAGCTGCCCGAGAGCGTCTTGTGGTTGTAGACGTTCGCCGCGATCGGCTCGATGCCCGGCGAGGCGCCGCCGCAGATGATGGAAATGGACGCCGTCGGCGCGATCGCCAGCTTGTTGGAGAAGCGCTCGTGGAAGCCGTACTCGGCGGCGTCCGGGCAGGCGCCGCGCTCGTCGGCCAGCACCCGGCTCGCCACGTCCGCCTGCTCGCGGATGTGCCGGAACATCTTCTTGTTCCACACCTTGGCTATGACGCTCTCGAACGGGACGTTCTGCGCTTGCAGGAAGGAGTGGAAGCCCATCACGCCCAGGCCGACGCTCCGCTCGCGCATGGCGGCGTACTTCGCCTTGCTCATCGAGTCCGGCGCGGTGTCGATGAACTCCTGCAACACGTTGTCCAGGAAGCGCATCACGTCCGGGATGAAGTGCGGGTCGTCCTTCCACTCGAACCAGGTCTCCAGGTTGAGGGAGGACAGGCAGCACACCGCCGTCCGCTCCCGCCCGTGCTGGTCCGTGCCGGTGGGCAGCGTGATCTCGGAGCAGAGGTTGGAGGTCTTCACCTCCAGCCCGGCCAGCTTGTGGTGCTCCGGCCGCTGCCGGTTCACGTGGTCGGAGAAGACCAGATAGGGCTCGCCCGTCTCGATCCGCGCCGTGAGGATGCGGATCCACAGGTTGCGGGCCGAGACCTTGCGGACCACCGCGCCGTCCTTGGGGCTGGTCAGCGGCCACTCCTCGTCGGCCTCGACCGCGCGCATGAAGGCGTCCGGCACCAGCAGGCCGTGGTGCAGGTTGAGCGCCTTGCGGTTCGGGTCGCCGCCGGTCGGGCGGCGGATCTCGATGAACTCCTCCACCTCCGGGTGGCTCACCGGCAGGTAGCAGGCGGCCGAGCCGCGCCGCAGCGAGCCCTGGGAGATGGCGAGCGTCAGGCTGTCCATCACCCGGATGAAGGGCACCACGCCGGAGGTCTTGCCGTTCTTGCCGACCTTCTCGCCGATGCCGCGCAGGTTGCCCCAGTAGGAGCCGATCCCGCCCCCCTTGGCGGCCAACCAGACGTTCTCGTTCCAGAGGCCCACGATGCCGTCCAGGCTGTCGGAGGCCTCGTTCAGGAAGCAGGAGATGGGCAGGCCGCGGGTGGTGCCGCCGTTGGACAGCACGGGCGTCGCCGGCATGAACCACAGGCGCGAGATGTAGTCGTAGAGGCGTTGGGAATGCGCCGCGTCGTCGCCGAAGGCGCTGGCCACGCGGGCGAACAGGTCCTGGTAGCTCTCGCCGGGCATCAGGTAGCGGTCGTCGAGCGTCGCCTTGCCGAAATCGGTCAGCAGCATGTCCCGAGTGCGGTCCACCTGGACCTGCCCGTGGCCCTCAAGTTGTACGGCATCGAACACCGCGACTTCCCCTTCGAATCCCCGGACCGGAGCATGCATGTTTGACGCTTCCTACACAATATATCGGCCTGATCGCCTCATCCTAACACCATATCGGGTGTCAGGTTCCAGAAATTCAGCCCACCCCTCGCCGTCGGCGCGCCCAACCGTGTTCGCTGTACGTTCTCACTTGACCGCAGGTTCCGCAAGAA